>JAFXXK010000007.1 GCA_017542305.1 bacterium | reverse complement strand
ATATATAATAAAAAATAAAAAATGTTGAAATGGTGTCTTTTAAAATTTAAACAACTTTAACATGTATGGTAAATTTTTAAATAATATACCATTGTTTATAAACTTAAAAAGGTCGAATTTTATTTCGACCTCCCATTAAGTTATACTCTTTAAGCTAAACCCAGTACTTTTTTGTACCAAGTAAATGTTTCTAATTCCACGCCGTTGAATGTAGTTTTCATACATTGTTTTTTTAAATAGGTCTCAAATTCATCGTTAAATTTAGATTTAACTTTCTTAGGACTTGTAGTTTTTGTTGCTGTTTCCATAGACTACTCCTTTTACACTTTTTTTTATACACCATTTCTAATTTATTGTATATTATAACTCTAAGTCTATACTTTTTCAATCACCAAAAAGAATTAGTTTCATGTAATTATTTTATTATTGTAAAAAGTCATTAAAATTGTTTTGATTTATATTATTTGCAAGTATAGCACCAATATTTTCATTTTTATTATTGATTAAACAAGTACCAAAATCTGATGTACTATTGCTGCTTATCCAACCTGCAACTACTTCTTTTAATGCCGGTGCCTGAGATTTTGGAGAACTTAAATCTCCGCTGTCATTATTATCAGGATTATTTATACCGTTTGAATAGACTTTGTATATTGTTGTACCGATTTGTACTTTATCAAAATATGAATCATCAGCATTTGGATCTGTCCAGTCTTCATAATTATCTGCTGTCATAAATACTCTTACGGAGTCTTTTCCGTTATTGTATTTAATTGTGTATCCGTTTGAATTTTTAATGAAATTCAAATCATCTAAGCTGCTTGCACCTGAGAAAATTAATGTATTAGATGCTCCTATTTCGGTATTTTCTCTTATTGAATCATTTCCGTTACCTGAATACATATAGAAAGTATTATTTCCGGCTTCATCATAAACGGTATCTTTTCCTGCACCCATATAAATTTTAGAAAAACCGCCATTTTCTTTTAAATAAATTAAATCATCTCCGTTTTTAGCTTTTATAATATCATATTTTTGGTCAGAATTTATTTTGTCATTAACATCTGTACCTGTTAAATTATGACTTCCTTCTTTTCGTTTAACATTATAATATGCCATATCTATTATATTTTTAGTTTCTGAACCGACTTTTATAAATTTAGCAGAATGATTTCCATCGGTAAAATCTTTTAAATTAACAGATCCGCCGGAGTATGTAATCAAAAGATTTTCTCCAGAGTATTTTGCTTTTATGTTAGACATATTTTCATTTAAAAATACAAGGTAATCTTCTCCTGAACCGGATATAATAGTATCATTTCCGTTATTTTTATTAAAATAAATTTGGTTTGTACCTTTACCGGCATTTATACTGTCATTACCTTTGCCGCCAAAAATATAATCATTGTCGTTTCCGCTATTGATACTGTCATTACCGTCGCCACCGTAAATTTTATCAATACCGGAATTTCCTTTAATTGTATCATTACCGTCATTTCCATATATAGTATCGTTACCGTAAGATCCTGTTATACTATCTTTGGTATTACTTCCGCTAATTTTATCGTTTAAGGAAGAACCTTTAATAGTACCTTTACCTGTTATGTTAATAATAGCATTTTTTAATATACTGTATGAACTACCGTCACTAAGAATTATTTTATCTAAGTTTTCTGAGTTCTTGAAGTAAGAGTCTAATTTTACGGTTTCTGTTTTATATCCGTTTTTGCGTGAAATAACAAGATGATTACCGCTTTTGGTAAATTTAAGGTCATCAAATGATGCTGTGTCATTATATTTTATAAAATCGTTTTTATTTGCATTATAAATTATATTATTGCCGGTATTTTTTGAAAATATCATTTTATCTTTACCTGTACCGGCCCAAATTTTATCATTACCGGCACCAACAACAATAGTATTTGTTCCATGTTGAGCGTAAATTTCATCATTGCCGTTACCACCGTTAATATAATCATCACCGCTGCCGGCTTTTATAGTGTCATTATTGTCTTCACCGTATAATTTATCATCACCCTTACTACCGCTGATATAATCGTTACCACTACCGCCTTTTATAGTATCATTACCTTCAATACCATATAATGTATCATTATATTTACTGCCGTTTATAGTATCGTCAACAGGTGTTCCTTTTACTGTACTTGCTTTATCAACACCTGCTTTAATTCCTTTTTTGTTAATGGCATCCATAACTTTTGTAGTTCTTGAAAATTTACCGTTAAGATTATTAGTTAAATTTTCTTCTCTGTCAGAAAGTTCTTTTTCAGCCTTATAATATCTTCCTTCTCTTAGATATCTTTCATATTTTTCTAAATCCATATTGTCAACTGCATCTAATACAGCGGAAATATTGAATTTTTTATCTGCAATACCTTTTAAAGAAGCATTATTTACATTATCAAAATAATTTTTTACTGTAACAGCATCATCTTTACCATATCTTACAACAAGATGATCACCGTTTCTCTCATAACTTAATTCATCAAAACTTTTATCACAAAAGTAAAGGTAATCATTACCGCCACCCATGTATAAATTGTCGTATCCGTCACCGGCTTTGAATTGAAATAAATTAGTACCCCAGTTACCGTTTAATCTGTCGTTACCTCTGCCGCCATGAATAAAATCAATAGAACGTCCGCCATTGATTGTGTCATCACCTGAATATCCGTTATAAGTTTTTTCTGTACGACTGCTTGTAGAATATCCTAAACCCCAATAATAGTCACCAAACATAATATTCATATGATGTTTTGAGCCGGTAATATTATCGTCACCCCAACCACCAACAATATCCATTTGATATTCGGAATCTTCCAAATCAATGGTATCATCTTTGTCTCGCCAGGTGTATTCTTTTGTCATATCAACACCGGTATCACGGTTATAATAATCTTCCCAGTTATATTCATTTACTCTTGCCATATTAAACTCCTTTTTTGTTCTGTAATCTTAAGTTTATAATATCATTAAAATTTTAAATTGTCATTTAATAGTAATCGGAATATGTATTTTTAACGAGATTATAATATAAAAGTTCATTAATTTAGAACAACGGTCTGAAAAATTTCAGGCCGTTGTATCTCTTTTCTCTTAAATGTTTTAAATCATATTATTTCAATTCTTCAGGATCCTTTGATAGAACATCAAGATTTGTATATCTCCAAGTTGTTCCGTAAGGATTTGTAATTTTAACAGATTTCGGTATTTCACCCTGTTCCATTGTACCAAGATTTTCTCTGCCGCCTTTATCTGAATATACACCTAATCTGTTGATTAATTTTTTAGCATATTGTCTATCTAAAATAATTGATTGTGGTGCTACCATAAAATCTTCCAAACCTTTCGGATTTGATACACCGTTTTTCGGAATCATTTTCATAAGATAAAGTTTACCATCACTTGTTAATGAAGCTAAAACTTTTTCACGTTCATCAAGAGGAGTTCCGATAATAAACTGACCCTGATCATCATCAAACGGTGATTTTGTACCGTTATATATAACTGTTCCGCCCGGTTGAGATTCTTCATCCATTAAATATCTTTTATATTTGGTATCCATTTCATCTATGTAAGATATTTTTAAAGGAAGATATTTACCGCCTCTGTCAACACCAACATCATCTAAAATAGCATTGATAGTATCTATTACAGGTGAATGAAAATCATCTTTTATTTTAATAGTATCGTAATGATCTACAATCTGATATACCGTATCACCCGGAAGATATATAGTATCTCTTGTATGTATCGGTTTACCTTTACCACAGCATCCGCAACTGTCTTTATTTATAGCAACAGCCCATGCTTCACTATGATTAAACCAATCATCATCACAGCTGGTTACCAATGCTGTTGTCGGAATTGCTATCATTGTTGCAATTGCCGCATTTCTTAAACCGTTACCTCTTCTTTGACCAAAACTTGGTGTTGCATGAGCAGCTTTTTTAGCTTGTAAATTATTCATTGAGTTATATCTGTTTGTAATTGCACCTACTGACAAAGTCATGTATTTACCTCCTATTTATATTTCTGTTTTGATGTTTATTATAAAAAAGAACATGTTTTTTATTGCTAGCAGAGTACAAAAAACATGTTCTTTATATTATAAAAATCTTATTATAATTGAGTTTTAGACAGATTTTTTAAACTTTATAAAACTTAATAATTCCTAATCTTCAGCCAATTTTTGTCTTACAAGAGTTTCAATTTCTTCCAAAACTTCCGAATGTTCGGTTAAATATTCTTTAGCTTTATCTCTGCCTTGACCAAGTTTTTCGTCTTTAAAGCTAAACCATGAACCAGCTTTATTTACGATATTGAGATTTACGGCAACATCAAGAATATTACCAATCTTACAAATACCTTTACCGAAAATAATATCAAATTCAGCTGTTCTGAACGGTGGAGCAACTTTATTTTTAAGAACTCTTACTCTTACATGGTTTCCTATTTCTTCACCGTCACCCTTTAAACCTTCCGTACGTCTGATTTCCAAACGGACACTTGCGTAATATTTAAGGGCATTACCACCGGTAGTTGTTTCAGGGTTACCGTACATAACACCAATTTTCATTCTTAACTGATTAATAAAAATAACTGTTGTACTGGTTTTGCCGATAATACCTGTTAATTTTCTCAAAGCCTTACTCATCAAACGAGCTTGTAAACCCATTTGCTGGTCTTCCATAGAACCTTCTATTTCAGCTTTTGGAACAAGTGCTGCAACAGAGTCAACAACTACAACATCAACCGCACCGGAACGAACAAGTTCTTCGGTAATATCCAAAGCCTGTTCACCTGTATCGGGCTGCGAAATTAGCAAATCATCTACTTTTACACCCAAATTTCTCGCATATTCGGGATCAAGAGCATGTTCAGCATCAACATAAGCGGCAATACCGCCTCTTTTCTGACATTCAGCAACAATATGCTGTGCAAGAGTAGTTTTACCGGAGCTTTCAGGTCCGTAAATTTCTATAATACGACCTCTCGGAACACCGCCTATACCAAGAGCAATATCAAGAGCCAAAGAACCCGTAGGAATAGCATCTACATTAACAGTAGCCTTATCCCCCAGTTTCATTATGGCACCTTTTCCAAAATCTTTTTCTATTTTTTCAATAGCTAGTTTTAACGCCTTACTTCTTTCTTCGGAAACATTTGTTTCGGAAGTTTCTTTATCTTTAACCGCCATTAACCGTTATACCTCTTATTCCCAAATGTGCTGATCTTTTTTTACATATAAACCTAAGCCAACAGGTTTATAGCAATTTAATCTGTTTTTTAATTGGTAGACTTCTTTATTCAAATCTACAATTTTCTGTCTGAGAGTTTCATTATCTGTTTTGCATCTGATAAGCTCAACAACAACCTCATCCATACCTTCCAATTTTTCGTCAATAACTTTTGCTATTTTATCGCTCAAATTATTTTCCATAGACTTAATTGAAGAAAGAATATTCTGAAATCCTGTTGTTGCAACAGATGTTGCAGAATGAACAGCAGGTGCATCAATATGATTTGCAGCAGCTTTTTTCATAGATTGAATACGTCTGAGATTTTTAACTTCTTCATAAGAAAAGTAAGTAATACCTTTATTATTTTTTCTCGGCATAATAGAAGCTTGTTTACAAAGCTCAATAATTTCCTTATTATCCGTATTTAAAATAGCTCTAACCTCTTGTGGAGATAAGGTTCTCTCCTGTGTAGCCTGATTTGTCATCTTTAATAATCCCTCAAATTTTCCCAACCCTATTGTATTTTATTTATAAAAAAAAAACAATTTTTATTAAAAATCTTGTAACATCACTTAATATTTTTTTTTATTATCTTGTATTTTTCAAAATATTAATGGTTTTTTCTAAAGATAACTTAAGGTTAAAAAGCTGCAAATCTATGTTATTTTTGCTGTATTGAGAGCCTGTATCGGTATATGCAAGGTATCTTTTATACTTTTCAGCTTCCGAACGCAGGACAGATACCTCTTTTGCTTCATCACTGACATGCAAAATCTGTTTATAAGATATATAGCCGCTTTCGGGCTTATTTTCATATTTTTCTTTGAAATAATCAGCGCTTGCGTTAAAAAAATAAACCTTAGCATTAAAATGCTGAACATCATCATTATCTTCAATAGAATCATAAATCTGCTCAAGCATATCGATAAATTCCTGTATATCGTTAACAAATTGGGAAGTTTTATCTTTTTTAAGAATAATATTAACAAAAGCCGGATCATCTCTCGGTATGGGTTTTATTGCATTCTCGGAATGAAAATCTTTTGTACTGTCAAAAATAGGCGGGGCAACATTATAATCGCTGGGTTCATGTTCGGTTGTCAAGTCGGGAAGTTTACCGACATATCCTTTTGAAGTATCAACATTCTTACTGTCATCTTTTTTAAAAAATGCAGCATAACTGCCGGTTTGAGTTAAACTCAATATTAAAATAAGTACAAAAAACTTCCTCATACCAGTATTATAATGTTAATATCCGAAAAATCATCATTTAGTTGATGTATAGGAAATTTCCTTTTATTTTTTAATCCTACTTGCGAAAAAAATATTTATATTATATTATAGATTTATTCAATAAATAGAAATGTGAGGTTTACAATGGATCAGATTATAAAAGTAGCATGGGAATTGAACGAAAATACCGAAAACAGATACCAATTAGTATATGAAATAGCAGAGTTAGCAAAAAAATTAGTTGATGAAACTCAGGCAAAAAAATCTCATGATGATTTTGTTTTTGAAGAAAATTTTGAAACAGGTTATACAAGAGAAAATCCTGTTGAACATGCTATTATGGTTAAAGCTTCCGAAGCTGACGATAACAGATTGGTAGGTTAATAAAATTTTTTAAAGGCACAAGTTTACGCTTGTGTCTTTTTGTGTCCTAAGCATTTATAATTGAGGGTTATATGGAAAATACTATTAAATATATAGAAAGTAAAATCGGTAATTTTAAACCTGAAATCGGAATTATTTTAGGTTCGGGTTTAGGTGAATTGGCAGATGAATATTGTGATATTGCAATTTCTTATAATGATATTCCAAACTTTATTAAATCAACGGTCGTAGGTCATAAAGGCAGACTGGTTTTTGCGGAAATTGCAGGAAAAAAAGTTGTTATGATGCAGGGCAGAAACCATTTTTACGAAGGTCATACAATGCAGGAAATTACTTTTCCCGTAAAAGTTATGAAAAAATTAGGCGTAAAAAATTTAATTCTGACAAATGCTGCGGGCGGTGTTAATGAAAGTTTTGATGCCGGTGATTTAATGCTTATAAAAGACCATATTAATTTTATGGGTGCAAATCCTCTGGTTGGCAAAAATGATGAAACCTTAGGCGAAAGATTTCCCGATATGACAACCATATACAAAAAAGATTTGAGAGAACTTGCAAAAAAATGTGCTGCAGATACAGGTATAAAAGTAAAAGAGGGCGTATATTTTGCAAATTCAGGACCTTCTTATGAAACTCCCGCCGAAATTAATATGGCAAGAATATTAGGAGCAGATGCGGTCGGTATGTCAACAGTTCCGGAGGCAATTGTCGCAAATTATTGCGGGTTAAGAGTTCTTGGTATAAGCTGTATTTCTAACGCAGCAAGTAAAACAGACGGTACAGCTCTTTCTCATGAAGAAGTTATAACAGCAACGAATAATGCCAAAGAAAAATTTAAAAAACTTGTAGTTGCAATTATTCAATCCTTATAAATTTTAACTAAACCATTCAATAAGCGGTCGGATTTCTCCGCATTCAAGTTCTAAATTTTCTGCAAATTTATTTTTTAAAAGTTTATCAATATGCAAATCTTCCATAACAGGATTATCCAAAAGGATTTCACCGGAAAAATTTGAATATATTGAGGAATAATTTAAACCTGAATTTACACATTCAGGCAAAACTACTTTGCCGTTGGAAACATAGGCTAAACCAAATGTTCTGCAAACGAGTCCCCTATATTTATATAATGAACATTCTTTATCAATTAAAAACGGACAGCGATATGTAAAACGGCTGTCAGTATTATTCTTTTTCTGTTCAAGAAGATTTTTGATATTTTCTTTTATTATTACTTGTTTTTCCGGATTAAGTTTGATAAATCCGCTCATAATATATTCGGCTTCAAGTCTTGAAAACGGATATTCTCCAATTTCGCAGCATTCGGTACAGCCTTTTTTGCAATATAAATACCCCTTATGCAGCTCATAATAACTGTTTAAACGTTTGTCCAAATCTTTTAAAAATTTTTCATACCGCTTCAGCATTATAAAATTAACTCCATTTGCATTGGAGTAAACATAAATCTTCCCCTGTTTCTGCATGCTGTATTACATGAACGGTTGTTTTTTCATCTGTAAGCTGAACTTTTGAAATTAGCTTTTCTCCGAATTTAGCTTCTTTTTTGAAGAACATATCAATAGTTTTAGGTTTGTGTGAAGTTTTAAATTCAAAACTTAACGGTTCAAAAGCCCATACAATGTAGTTTCCGTTATTTGCATGGCGGTTTACATCAATATCGTTATATCTGACTTCAAATTCTTTTTCAAAATCAACCCGTTCTATTTGAGGAATTTTTTCAAAAGACAAATCATCTTCCTTTGCCTCAAATTTTTTCATATAAGGATTACCGTTAAGTGCTTTTTCCACATTAGCAATAGTCATATTTGTAAAATCAACCAAAGACCACATGGTAAAAGCTCTGCCAATAAGTTTATTGTCAACGGAGATTTCAAAATCACGATATGCAAATAATCTGTTATATCCTCTTGGTTCTGTATTAATAATTAGATTTTTAATATCAACAGGATATTCGCTGAATTCTATTCTGTATTTTAAAAGTACCCACATAAGATTTTTAGGGGTAATATACGAATAACCGAAGCCCAATTTTTCGGCATTATCACTTGCTGTATCTTGCAGAAAATTTAACAGGGAAAAAAGTTTTAAACTTTTATCAAAATCAATTTCGGAGTATCTGATAACATAGTCCTGTTTAAAATCATTTTGTATCATAATAAGCCTTCCAGGGTGCATATTCTGCCCAGTATAATCTTATAAAGAAACAAGCAACGTGCTGAACAGAATCAACTCTTACCCATTGTCTTGTATTCTTAAATCTTATACCGTTTTCGGAACGTGCCGGATTTTTATGAGAGAACGTATATACGGCAGAATTAAATAAATAGAATTGACTTAATGCAGCTTTTTTACATGCTTCAAAAACTTTTTGAGCAAAATCATCATCTCCCAAACGTTTTGCAAGATAATATGCGGAAACCAAACCCTCAGAACGAGCTCCGTCAGGATAATAGTGATCTCCGTAATTGTAATAGTACCCGCCCTCATAATCCAAATAAGGGTTATCATCTTTGAGATACATTCTGTCCATCATTTTTTGTGCATCACCATATACAAAGTTAGTATATTCAGGTTTTCTAAAATGTTCATCTTCTTCAAATTCGTCAATAGCCTGCATCAACCATGCATCTGACGGCAAATCGGTAAACAGATGAGAATAAGTTTTTGGTCGTTCGTTAACAATCCAGTCAAGTGCAATTTCTGCTTTTTTTCTAACTTCTTTAACCAATTTTTTATCGTCATCAAAATGCTTCATAAATAAAGCCAAACCCAATAACGCTTCACCGGGATAATAGAAAGAGAAAGTTTCCATTCTTTCTTGGTCGGTCATATTTACCAACGGTTCTCCGTTATGGTATTGCGGATGAATATAATATCCCATGAGTTCTCCGCTCGGACACATTCTGCTTAAAATATGTCTTACATAGCCTTTGATATATTCATCATAAGTTGTATCACCGGAAATAATACGATATTGCATCAACATAATCAGTCCTAAACCAACTCCACCGAGTTTTACTTTTCGGTTATAAAAAGGACAATACGCTTTTTCGCCATTATATTCGTGTTCAATACTAATCGATATTGTAAAGCCGATAGCTTTTTTAGCAGCATTCAAATATTTTTCATTTTTTGTCTGCAAATAAGCTTTCAAAAGAGATATAGCACCACCGCAATGACGTAAATCGTTGTAATACAAGTCATTAGGTTTACGGTTAGGATGTTCGTGGTCTTTAAAATTATCTTCGGCACAATCGTAATAATACAAAAATCTGCCGTCATCGTACATATTATCAACCAGCCAGTCCGAAGTTTTGATAAACTGCATTAACAAAGTATCAAAGCTAAATTCACCATACAAAGGATTTCCTCTATATATCGGAATAGCTTCATCTCTGTATGAAATAAATGCTCTTGTTTTTATAAGATGTACTTCATAATCTTCAGATTGTGCAAATAATTTAAATAATTCTTTTTTATCGTCAGTCTGATTTCTAAGAGAAGTTCCTTTTATTGCTTTTAATAATACCTGTGAAAGAGATAAATGACTGTTAATAATAGCATCTGTCGGCATATAAAAAGATAATTCATTGGTGAATATATTTTTTATTTCAATACCGTTTATACCGATTTCAAATCTGTATTCGTCAAAATTACCGGATTCATGGATTTTTTTGACGTCAATAAGCTGCCTGTCGTAAACAAATTCAAGTAAAATTCTGCATTTTTCCGGATCTGAAATATCAAATTCAGAAAAACGTTTATTTTCACGAATTTTTGAAAGACACCTGTTTAATGTTTCTTCAATAGTGCTTCGTCTGCTGCCAAATCTTAACGGTTTTAAACCTGCCTGAAACAACGTTACATAAGCAAAAGAAATTTTCGGATTAAAATCCCATTTCCCGTTAAAATCAAGTCGTGCGGTTTTAACCGTTACATTGTGTATAAGCGCATTACGCATACGTCTGATAAGAGTGCTGATACAGTTAAAATCCTGTTTATAATATGCTCTCTCTTTTTCATTAATCTCTTTAAAATCCATGTTGCAATTATAGCATAGATTTCAAATTTTGTAAAAAACGTAAACAGATTTTGTTTTGTAATATTTCTTAACAAAAATAAAAGTACAAGCAATTAAAATTTTATAAAAAACTTTATATAGATGTAAGGGGAAATTAAGATTTCCGGGGAATAAAAGGAGAAAAAAATGGTTGGCAATATAGGATACATGCCATGGGGTAACGGCTACAGAACATATGTTGGCGGATACAGCAGTTGGACATCGCCATATAATTACTGTAGAAGTCCTTATATGATGAATAATAATTTCTTCGGATATGATTGGGCAACCATGATGGGTATTGCAGCCGGTAACAGAGATGTCCTCAGAATTTCATATGAAAGTTTATTGGTTAATTTAAATAATTTGGTACAAAAAACAAGCAGTGCATTAAGTAATAACAAATTAACTCCTGAAGAAGAAAGTAAATACAGACAATTATATTCTCAGGCAGAAGCACTTTTACAACAAGTTCAAAATTTTGGCAGAAACTCTTTAAATACAATGGTTTTCGCTGCAACTAACAAAGTTAATTGTTTCAAAAAAGAATATTATAATTTAAGAGATGCGGAAGCAGAATTAAGTCAGACAATAGCTTCAAGAACTGCTACAACAGCGGCAACTTCTTCCACATCATCAACTACTTCGTCTTCAGATACGACTCAGACTACAGATACAACCAATACAACACAAACAACTGATACAACTCAAACCACAGACACAACTCAAACAACTACAACAACTCCGACAGACGGGGTCGAAAGCTCAGAAACAGTTGAACAAATTAAACAAAAATATGAAACAGAGCTGAAAAAAGATCTTGAAGAAATGATAGCTGACCCTGATATTTCGGCAGAAGATAAACAAAAACTTCAGGAAAAGAAACAGGAACTTGAAAAAGCCATAGAAGAAAATAAACCGATAGATGAAATAAAAAGAATTTACAATGAACTTGCGGCATTAATGGTTGATGTAGCAAGCAGGATAGGACTTGCAAAAGCCGAGCGTAATATGCAGGAACTCAGAAATTTAATTAATAAGTCATCGGAATTAATAAGAACTATAAGAAAATATAATAAAGATAACCAAAAATACACAGACAGAGCTGACAGAGTAAAACTTTCGGAAAAAATGCAGGAACTGCAGGATGCGGTTACAGCTAACAAGACAAAAGACGAAATAAAGAAAATATATGACGAATTAAACACTTTATTTACTCAAATTAAAACAAATACAAGTAATTTAATCGCTAAGGCAGACAGTATATGCGGAGCAATATTAAATGCATCCGACGGTGTTGATTGGAGCTGGCCTTGGTCAGGTGATACCGATAACGAAAAAGCAATAAAAAATGCTGTTAAAAAGATAAATAAGACAAATGTCAGAGCAGTCCTAAACAGATGGGATGATGTATATAAAGATTCAACAGGTGATTCTTGTTTATTAGAAACAATATATGCAGAATTTAAAACAGACTCTGATTCCAAAAAACTTATGACACAGCAGATATCAAAGGCAATAGAAGAATATGCCAAATCAAAAGGAGCTTTCGATAAAGTAAGCGGTTATTTACAGATTCTTGCAGGTGACGGGGCTTACAAAGACAGATACAATGCCTTTAATAAGATAATTCAAGAGCTTAATAAAATGGCATAACAGAACATTGAAAAACTCAAAGGAGAAAAGATTTTAAAGATAATGGTTATAGATTCCTCAATGTAACAGGCGCAAGTAGAACGCCGTAAATGGTTAGTGTAGAGAATATCGAGCCTTTCGGAAAACGAAAGGCTTTTTTATTTATCTTTTGTTTTTCAGTCCGTAACGAATATCCGATAACGGTCCGTTAAACGGATTGCGGACATGAACATAATATTTTTTTACAAAAGTTACCGGATATTTCGGAACCCAGCTGAAATTCTTCAAAATCTCGACAGTATCAACCCCATGGGAAAGAATTAAATCATCAATGGTTTCTTCATGAGCCGGTGAAATTGAAGAAAAAACTTTTATGAAATAGTCAGAAAACGTTAAAAAAGAATATCCCGAAATTACTCCGGTATCGGTTACGATATCGGTAACTTTGAAAGCAGACGGCTGCTCTAATTCCATTAGAGTTTCCGGCATAGCAAGTTTTTCGGGACTGATATCATTCAGCTCGTACCATGTACCCAAATATTTAATTTTCATCGTATCTTTAGATACCATATAAATATCATCACAAATATTCGGAATTAAAATATTTCCTTTAAAATCAGTTACGCCATAACGAAAATTTTTATTGGTTAAAAACATTGTACCGTATAACAAATCTATTGAATTATATTCAGGTTGCAGAATAGCTTCGCCGTATTCGTTATAGATGCCGAAATCATTGTCATTTCCTAATTTTATATATCTACCCAAAATTCTATCTGCATGTCTGTATTTGGGTTCAATAAGATAATTTCCTTTAGAATCCATTAACCCGTAACGGTTTTTCTTCTGAACTATCCAGCCGTAACGACCGGTCATGACAATTTTTTTGTATATAGCCGGAGCAACGATATTCCCGTCTTTATCTTTAAGACCGTAAAGATTTTTTTCCGAAAAAACATGTACATCACGTTCCTGCTGAGCTGCGGTATAAAAAACAGGCGGTTGTTCTTCTTCAATTTTTTCAATAATTTTTTGAACAGAAGGTCTTTTATGAGTTGTTTCCTGCGAGGGATTTTCCGGAGTTTCTTCCGCAATAACTCCCGTTTGTATGAAAATAATACATGATATAATAAAAAGTAACTTTTTCATAAGTTTATAATAACATAAAACTTTTTGTGTGATATAATATTTTTCGGGAAAGGGATATTGAAAATTAACAAAATCGGGAAAATTATTATAGGATTGGGTGTTGCCGGCGGATTATTTATTGGCGGTGCGTTAGGTTTGTATTTAAAAGGACTTCCTTATGCCATCTCTCATCCTAAAGTTATCAAATATGCCCAAAATGCCGCAAAACAATATGTTGATGCAGATTTAATTATAGAAAAACCCGTTTTAAAAACCAAACTTTCATCGGATATTGCTTTTAAGGTTGAAACAATTTATCTCGGCAAAAATAATAAAAAACTTCTTGAACTGAAAGATTTCTATACGGAATTGTCATTCAGAGAAATTTTAGCTAAAAATTTAATTGTAAAAAAACTGCTTGCAAAAAATATTTATGCTGATGTCAATGGTATTATGAACTTACTTCCGCAGCAGGAGGAAAAAGAAAAACAACCAAGCGACTGGAATGTTGATATTTTCGAAGCTCTTTTAGGGGTAAAAGACTGCGAAATTTTGTATGATATAAATAATGACACAACTATTCACCTTAAAGGACACAGAATTGGTGTAAATAACGCACAAAAAGTTAAAAAGAATGTATATTTCCAGTTATTTGCAAATGTAAAACGAAAAGACAAAAGTGTTGATTTGGAACTAAAAGATAATGACAGAGTATTTTTTGAAGATAATCTTTTCCATATTGAGAACTGTCCGCTCAGTATAAATAAATCAAATATATTTATAAATTTAACGGCAGACAGAAAACGGAATTTTGATATTGATTTATATTCAAAAAACTTTAACCTGAATGATATTCTGGACTTTTTAAATACTCAAATAATTGAAAATAATGTTCAGGATATGCTTGTATATTTCAACGATATTCAAGGTAATTTGAATTTCAATTTGAATATTAAAAATGACGATTTAAAAGGTAATTTTAAATTAAATAATCTTAAATTTAAAGTAAAAGATGTTGATAATATTCCGATAACTCTAACAAAAGGAATTATCGATTTATCATCAACAGATATTCAATTAAAAGATTTTGAAGGATACTATGACAATAATCCGCAAAATAAAATGGCTTTTGCCGGTACGGTTAAGGATTATTTGAATACAATGGAGATGGATCTTAAAGGAAATGCATCCGCAAGGAATGATTTCTTCAAAAATCATTTAACCCGTATGGCGGGTTCAGATTTTGAAATGAAGGGTGAAGCAAAAACACTGGTTAAGATTAAATCAAAAAACAATATCTTTGATATAGTTTGGTATTTTATGCTTAAACCCGGTCAAAATATAAAAGTCGGTACCGAATATTTACCGTTTGAAGATACATTCAGGCTTATGAAGTCCGATATGCACTTTGAAAATATGATTTTGGATATTAAATCTCTTGATTATCATATGGTTGAAGCGGACAAATTTCCGGACAGAGAAACCATGAAAAAACAAAGAAAAGAAAATAAAAAACCGGTACCGATATTCAGACTCAGCAGCAGTATAGATATTGCTCACAATAACCACATAAAATTTATCGGATTTGAAATACCTGACCCTTTGCCGAGTGAACTTTTGAATGTTGTTTTAAAACAGGATATGTTTAAGAAGGGAAAAATTGGCGGAAAGTTACTTATAGATAACAAAGGTAAATATCCTGTCTTAAGCGGTAATATGAATATGGACAGAGTAATAATTCCGTCCCAGATGACATATATCAAAGAAGCAACGCTGGAAACCAAAAATAATTTAATTCATCTCAATGCTTTAGGAGGTTACAGATTTTCCAGATTCAAATTTAACGGGGATATCTTAAATGAGTTGAAATTCCCGATTATTGTAAAAGATGTAAATCTTTCTCTTGAAAAAATTGATGCCCTGAAACTTCTGGAAGCCTTTAATAATCAGGATGCGGCAGAAGATGTTATTACAACTGATCAGGGAGTTATAAAAGCCGAAAGTTCCGAAGATGAATTTGATATAAGGAACGTAATTGTTGAAAAATGCCGTTTCCACCTTGACAAAGGAATTTACAAAGATATTGAGTTCGGAAATCTTGATGCGGATTTGACTTTAAATAAAGACGGTGTAATCGACATTAAATCGAACAGATTTGATTTTGCTGACGGTCAGTCATCTTTGAGAACAAATTTTGATTTAATAAACAAAAAATATAACGTAAAATTGGGAATTTTGAATGTTGAATCAAATACCATAGCAAAAACCCTGCTTGATTTAGACAGAGAAATTTTCGGTAAAGCAAGCGGATTTCTTGATTTAACAACGAATGATTCAATGAAATTAAGCGGTTCAATAATATTTAAAATAGCAGAAGGTTCAATTGAAAAAATCGGACTTGTTGAATATGTCCTAAAAGCTGCGGCAATATTCAGAAATCCTATTACAATGATTAGCCCTGCAATATTCTCAGATTTATTTAACGTACCGGACGGAAGTTTTGAAAAAATTACGGGTGTTCTGAAGCTTGAAAATAATGTAGTTACGACTATCAGTATAAAAACATATTCTCCTCAGTTGAGTACATATATAGCAGGTCGTTATAATCTTGATAACGGTGATACTTCACTTCGTATTTATACAAAATTCTCTAATATAAAACGCGGTATCGCAGGTTTTTGGCGCAGACTTTCTCTCAATTCGCTTGCAACAAGAATACCTTTAAGCAGCAGAAACGATGCAAACTACTATGCTATCGAGTTAAAAGAATTACCTGATATTGATGCAGATGAAAAAGACTGTCAGATATTCCTCACAAAAGTTGAAGGTGATGTTGCCGGAAATAATTACATTTCCTCTTTGAAGAAGATTAAATAATTATTTTAAGGACTTTCAACGTTATAATCATAACAAGTATCCGTATTATCTTTACAGTATTCTTCTACTTTATCAATATCTTTCTGAGAGCATTCGGGTTCTTTTTCTCCCGGCCAAAATCCTTCTGCCGTAATAATTTGCCATACATAGATACATTTTTTTGAAACCCCGATTAATTCTTCGAGCGGTTTATCGGAAACTGTTTTATTTGAGCCGGCTTTAACGGATTCTGTCGTACGGATATTATTCAAACCTTCTTGTATAACAAGTATTGCGGCTATAGAAATAAAGATTGCAAGAAATGCAAAAAACCAAACGATTTTTTTAATCATAATTTCCCCTTTTTCTATATCATAATTTTATATTAATCTATTTAATTTGTAAATTTTTAAATCTTGACTTTAGAAAAAACATCATTAAATATCTCATACGTTTAGATGTTTATCTTCTGGCTGAATTAGGTAATAATGAGGTCAAGAAAGTGTAGTCTAAAATGCCTTTTCGATACAGATTACAAAAGATACTGGATTTTCGAATCCGCAAAAAAGAAGAACAGTTGTTAGTAGTACAGAAAGCCCAGCAGGCTGTCTTGATTGCCGAGGAGAATATCCGGAAGAATAACGAAGAGATAGAGGCTACCAAGAGAAACATGCGGCAGGCGGATCCCATGATGTACGATGCTTACGACAAGTTCCTTATACACCTGTGGGAAAAAGCCGAACAACTTGAACTTATAAGACAGGAAAAACAAGCGATACTTGATGAAGAAAAACGGAAGCTGGTAAAACTTGAACAGGCAGTAAAAGTTCTCGAAAAACACAAAGAAAAAAGCCGCGAAGCATACATTGAAGAAGAAAAGAAGGCGGAACTCAAACAATATTCGGAACTCGGCGTCACAAGATTTTTTGCACAAAGCAGAGAAAGACAAGCCGAAGAAGAAAAAGAAATTCTAAGACAACTCGAAGAATTGGAGGGAACATGAACTTAGAAACAAATTCAACAGTCGCAAATGCGGTATATTCAAGCAATGAAATGATAAAAACTGCAAATTCTACTCAGGCAAAGGCTTATAGTAATAACAATACCTCTTTTGCAACAGAAATGAAAAATTCATCTGAGCAAAATGCATTAAATGAAACTGTTGATAAATCTGTTGAAACAGAAACGACGGAAAAAACCGATAAAAAAGAAGAAACTAAAAAAACAGAAACTAAAACTTCAGAAAAAGTTGTAAAAGAACAAACAACTCAGACTCTGGAAGGTGAAGTTACGGCAGAAAACCAAACCCAGAATAATCAACAGGGTCAGGGTCAGAATAATCAGCAAAACGGCTACACCCCGCTTACAGACCAAATTCAGGCATATATGAATGCTAACGGAGTTGATATTAATTTCACTAACCTTAATCCTATGAGTGCAACTTCTCAATCTCAGCTTTCAGGCATGGTTACAACGGTTAATTATTCGGGTATTCAAATGTCTGATACGGATGCAAAATTCTTTGCAGATTTAGTTTCAAAAACTGATATGACAGCAGGCTCAATAGCAGCTGAATTTGAAAAAGCTATGCAGCAGGGTAATGTAAAAATGGTTCAGTCAACTGCAAAAGCAAGTATGGCTTTAATTGAAGCATTGAAAGAATCCGCTAAAAATCATCAGGCTTTTCGTATTGATTTTGACAAAGATATTTCCGTAATTTTACAGGTAGACAAAGGCGGAAAAATTAATGCAAACTTTATTCCGGGTGATAAGGCCGTAGAAAATTATCTCAGAAATAATATTGAAACATTACGTCAAAGATTTACTGACGAAAATATAGCGTACGGGGATTTAACATATTCTCAGTCCCGCCGCCAAAAAAATAACAGAGAAAGAAATAATAAGGAGAACGGACATGAATGATTCATACGTAGTAGCCTTAAATACCAGAAAAACAACCGAAAACTGGATGGATGTTATTGCCGATAACATGACAAACGTCTATACCCCCGGTTTCAGAGAAAAACAAGTAAACTTCAAGACATTTCTTGGCGGTGCGATTTCTGACGATTATGCCAAAAATCTTGGTCAGGGTAAATCTACCCCAGGTACTGCTAATGAAAACTTATTCCTTGAAGGTAAAGGATTTTTCCTTGTTCGTGATCCTGAAGGGAAAAGTGTTTACACTCGTCTTGGCGAATTTACTTTTGACGGTGAAGGTGTTTACAAAGATAAAAGCGGAAATACCGTTCAGGGTTATATCCTGAATGATAAAGGCGAGATTATGCAGGGGACAAAAGCCATAACTGCAGACCTGTATCAGGAAACCGCAATGAAAGGCGGCTCGCTGAATATTCCGACAACAAATATTAAAATGTGGATAGACCCGAATAACGGCAAATATCTCGGAAAATATGATGATTATGAAATTAAAAGTGACGGTACAATATACGGTAAAGCAGATAACGGCAAAAAAGTAGTTCCGCTATACCGCATTACAACCCGTAATTTCCATAATGCATCAGCTTTATACGAATTTAAACCCGGACAATTTGTTGAAACGGAAGATTCCGGAAAACCTGTTTTAGGTTTCGGCGAAATTCGTTCAGGTCTGTTAGAACTTTCTAACGCAGACTTTAAAGCAAATATTTCATATTATCAGATGGCAAAACTCCAGATGGAAGTCGCTAATAAACTTATCGACTCAAACAAACAGCTGCTTGAAGATGCTTTGCGTCTGGTAGGTTCATAGTTTTAAGACAACTCATAATATAGTTTTAAACTCCATTGAATATACACAAAACTACGAGGACGCAAGTCCTCTTTTTATTTGGATATTTTTGTCAGTTAAAATCAATAAAAAACTCTTATTTGCCCTATTCACTTATTGCTTTTATACAAAATATTATATATAATTATCATAATTAAATAAAAGGAAAGGTCAAATATGTATAGAATTGGCACAGGATATGATATTCATAAACTCACAACCGGCAGAGATTTAATTATCGGCGGAGTAAAAATTACGCATGAAAAGGGACTTTTGGGACATTCCGATGCCGATGTTTTGATACATGCCATTATAGATTCCCTGCTTGGTGCGCTGGCTCTTTCCGATATTGGAACTTTGTTTCCCGATACGGATGCGAAGTATAAAGATGCCGACAGTACAAGACTTTTAACTCATGTTTATAATCTTATTAAGCAAAAAGGCTATGAAATAGCAAATCTTGACAGTAATATTATTGCGCAGCAGCCTAAAATGATGCCGTATATCCCGAAGATGAAAGATGTTTTGTGTAAAATTTTAAAAATTGAAAACAGTCAGCTGTCAATAAAAGCAAAAACCAAAGAAAAAATGGATTCTGTAGGTCAGGGATTAGCTATTGAAGCTTATGCATCGGTTCTGCTGAAAAAAATCGGATAAATTTGAACTTTATCAAAAATTTTCTCTTTTTCGTATGTTCATGGTACGCTATATAGCGTAAAAGGTACAAATAAGAAAGGGAAGATAAATTATGGCAAAACTTTCACCATTACAAGAAGAAAGATTAAAATATCAACCGAAGCTTCCTCAAAGCCTTTCTCAGGGTATTAATTCCTTAGAAATGGTTGAGGGTGCGGCTACTGAATCCGTAAGAGATCAGGAACAAATTAAAGCTTTATTCTCAAATACATACGGAAAACCGGTTGTAACATTTAAAGTTTCAGGTTCTTCAAAAACATCTGAAGCTAAAAATGTAGGTGTAATTCTTTCCGGCGGACAGGCTCCCGGCGGACATAACGTAATCGCAGGTTTATATGATGCATTAAAAAGTGCAAATCCGAATAACAAACTTTACGGTTTTTTAGGCGGTCCGAGCGGTATTATTGATGGTAAATATATTGAATTTACCGATGAATTTATGAATCAGTACAGAAATACCGGCGGTTTCGATATTATCGGTTCAGGCAGAACAAAATTGGAAACAGAAGACCAGTTCCAGGAATCTTTAAAAGTTTGTCAGAGATTAGGAATTTCTGCCGTTGTTATTATCGGCGGTGACGATTCCAATACAAATGCTGCACTTTTGGCTGAATGGTTTGTAAAAAATAATACAGGTATTCAGGTTATCGGATGTCCTAAGACAATTGACGGCGACCTGAAAAATGAACAAATCGAAATTTCATTCGGTTTTGATACAGCAACAAAAACTTATGCCGAACTTATCGGAAACATTCAGCGTGATGCTAATTCAGCTAAAAAATACTGGCACTTTGTCAAAATTATGGGAAGAAGTGCTTCTCATGTTGCATTGGAAGCAGCACTTCAAACTCAGCCGAACATCACATTGATTTCTGAAGAAGTTGAAGCAAAACAGATGTCATTAGAATCAATAGTAAACTATATGGCTGATATCATTGCAAAACGTGCAGCTATGGGTAAGAATTTCGGTATCGCTATTGTTCCGGAAGGTTTAATTGAATTTATTCCCGAAATGAAAACCATGATAGCAAACCTAAACGATATTATGGCTGAACTTGAAACCGATTCAAGTTACCTTGCTGCAACAAGTATGCACGACAAATTTGCTATTGTAGAAAGAAGACTTGATGACGTTAATGCTCCGGCATTCAGCTCACTTCCTGCAGGTATTAAGGCTCAATTATTGGCAGACCGTGATCCGCACGGAAATGTTCAGGTTTCTAAAATTGAAACAGAAAAATTATTGATAGAAATGATTTCTTCAAGATTAAACGAAATGAAATCACAAGGTCAGTATGTAGGAAAATTCTCAGCACAGTCGCACTTCTTCGGATATGAAGGCAGATGTGCATTCCCGTCAAACTTCGATGCTGATTATTGCTATTCATTGGGTTACAATGCATTTGCATTAATCAACAACGGTTTAACAGGTTATTTATCATCAGTAAGAAATCTTACAAAACCTGCTACAGAATGGATTGCAGGCGGTATTCCTCTTACAATGATGATGAATATGGAAAAACGTCACGGCGAAATGAAACCGGTTATCCAAAAAGCTCTTGTTAAATTGGACGGACCTGTATTCAAACAGTTAAGTGATAACAGAGAAGACTGGGCAATGAATGACAGATATTTATTCCCGGGTGCTATCCAATACTTCGGACCTTCAAGTGTATGTGATATTACAACAAGAACATTACAGCTTGAAAGAGCTAAAGAGTTGGCTAACGTATAATACAAGTATATATACTTAAACAAAAAACCCTCTGAAATAATTTCGGAGGGTTTTTTTATATCTCATTTCTTTAATCACGACGGATGTTTAAAAGCATTTCGTTAGGAATAAATACATCGCTCAAGCCGTACGAAGCATTTATAAATACAAATTCCATATTTTCTTCATACCCGATATCAAGCATATCAAACGGTATTTGAATATCTATTACTTTGTGGAAAGCAAATTTTATTGATTTTGAGTTCTGTAATGCCCATAAATTATTCGGAATGGATTTTATTAGTCTTATAAATCTTAATTCACCCTGCGTTACGGAAATTTGTATTTCATTATGGAATTTCTGTTTTGCTAACGGCAGGATGTCTTCTGTCTTATTGATAAGTCTGACAGGAGAAGTTGAATGTTTTTTCGACGAATTTCTTGTATAAATATATAACTGATATGTACGATTTTTATGAGACGGGTTTTCAAAAACGTAATTATTCACATATATTCTCAAATAAAAATTATTTTTATCATATCCGAAACATATTCTGTCAAAGAATTTGTTTTCTTTTAATACCGGTCCGTCAGGTATGTCAATACATCCGGCATTGAGCCATGAATCATCATTACCCTCACCGTCAATAACAGGATTAATTTCTCCTTTAGGATATCTTGACGGTTTTGTTATTAGTGATAATAAAGGAATATCAAGATATTCAGGAATATCAAGTCCGAGATAAATATAAATATTTTTCAGGTGTTCTCTGAATAAATAGTCAAAAATATTATCCCTGCCGGAATCGTTAGGTTCGCCGTACCACCAGAACCAATCACTTCC
The DNA here is from genome assembly GCA_017542305.1 of bacterium. Classification (GTDB taxonomy): domain Bacteria; phylum Cyanobacteriota; class Vampirovibrionia; order Gastranaerophilales; family Gastranaerophilaceae; genus UBA1221. Next base: position 90,452 of record JAFXXK010000007.1, on the reverse strand, counting down.
CTCGCAGATAAAAAGTTCTTTCCTTGCATTTTCGATGTACGGATTTTGAGGATTTCTTTTTACAAATTCACAAAAATCATCTCTTACATTTTTTAAATACTGCCATGCAAGATTTTTAATAGGCTCGTCAATCCATAATTTGAAATTACGATTAATCCATGAGCCTGCTTTAATCTTCTTTAACGGTTTATAATTTTTTTCTTTATCCAGATAATCGCTGATTAGAACGGTTTCAAGACTCTTATCTTCATTAATGAGTTTATATAACGTATTTAAGAAAGTATTACCGTCGTTCGGATAATTTTCCCAACAGTTTTCCCCGTCCATAGCAATAGTCAACAGGTGATTTTCATCAGGGGATGAAAGCAGTTTGCTTTGTATAACTTTAATACGCTCGTACAAATCTTTTGCTGCCATTTCAGAGTCAAAATTCGGATATTCAAAACTTATCAGATTTGAGAACATCGAATTTCTGAAAATCATTTTTATTCCGTTTTTGTATTCATAAGATTTTACAAGATGATAAGGATCTTCCATATACCCTTTAAAATCTCTGATAAATTCAAAATTAATTGAATCCGATAATATACCCTCATCTGAAATAGTCCAGTCAACTCCAAGAGAATGTAACATATCTAATTCTTTAGAACTTATACAATGTTCGGACGGCCAGATACCTCTCGGACGTTTTCCGATTAACTCTTCAACTCTGTCCAATGCCGTTTCTGTCTGAACTTTTGCATCCAAGTCCATTTTTAATTCATCGGGTAAATTTTCCTTATTTGATATATCAATTGAATTTATATCAAGCAAAATCGGTAAAATAGGATGATAGTATGGACTTGTCGTTACTTCAATTTTTCCTTTTTTTACAAATTTTCTGTATGCCGGAATAATTCTTCTGATAATATCACGCTGAAGTTCTATTATTTCCAGTCTGTCTTTAAGGGTATAATTTTTACCTTTTTTCAAAAGTTTTTTTAGTGCAGGATATTCCCCTGCATAAGTAGGGTCAAACCATACAAGATTAAATAATGCCATTAAATCAGAATATTCCTGATCGGTAAAATCATTTATATTAGCTGCCTCCCGATATGATTGACGTTTTTGATACAGCCTGTCATATTCGGGATGTGTATAAATCATTGTGTTATAGTTTGCATCAAAAAAATTGTTCAGGATAAATTCTTTATCTTCCGGTTTTAATTCTTCAACCGGAGTAACGGTTAATCTTGAATGTAAATCGTGAGCACCTTTTTCCCCATAATCAATAAAAGCATCAAGTAAGACCGGTACAAGATTTATATTTAATTTTATATTTTTATAGTTTTCGGTAATAGTTATCATATCAAGGTAATCTTTAACAGCATGAAGTCTTGACCACGCCATTAAATAATCGCCCTCGGGCGACAGCTGATATACCGGCTGGTGCATGTGCCAGTAGAATGCGATAGATAACTTTTTATTTTGACTCATCATAGGATTATCTTAACTCCTAGTGCACTTAAATTATAGCATTGATAAGTGGTAATTGTAAAGAGATAAAAATAAAGAGGCACCAAACAGGTGCCTCTCCTAATCGGAACCATTCCTCCGATTATTCAACTCCGCCGCAATCTTTTTAATGATGTTGTCATTCTCTCCCTGATACATAGGGAAGCTGCGGTAACGAAGTAATATATTCGATTAACATTATCATAATACTATTTTAAAATTATTATTTCATTAGACATACGGCTAATTTTATAATAATTTATCTGAGTCGAAAGTATAAAAATATAGAATGGCTTTTGAAAACCATTCTATAAAAATCATATTATTATATAATTTGATATTATTCTTCAGGCTGAGCCGGAACATCAAACATATTTGTTTGAGCTACGTTTTCATTTTCTTCCGCTTCAGCTCTCATATTATCCTTAACGATAGTTTCGTCATCATCAGGATTTACAATTTTGTTAACCGAAACAACAGTATCGTTATCAACAAGGTTTTGAGCTCTTACACCTGTTGCAGGACGACCCTGGCATGAGATAGAGCCTGCATTTAATCTTGTTACAACACCGTTTGCGGTTACCATCATAATATCATCAGTATCTTTTACGATAGTCAATGCGACAAGTCTTGATGAAGCCGATTTGAATTTAGTTGCAATTAATCCTAAACCGCCTCTGTTTTGACTTCTGAATTCGGAAAGTTTTGTACGTTTGCCGAATCCGTCAGAGGTTACAACAAGCAAGTCCGCATCGTAATCACGAGGAACAATATCACAACCGATGATTTCATCACCTGTTCTGAGTTTCATGGATGTTACGCCTCTTGCACTTCTGCCGAGCGGTCTCAAATCCTGTATCGGGAATCTGATTGCCATACCGCAGGATGTACCGATTATGATTTCATCTTTTGCGGTTGCAAGTTTTACCCAATTCAGGCTGTCGCCGTCTTCCAAACCTATTGCAATAATACCGTTTCTTCTGATGTTAGAGAAGTTATCAAGTTCAATTCTCTTGATATAACCTTTCTTTGTCAGCATTATAAGATTTAATTCGTGTGAGAATTGGCTGACAGGTACGACTGCCGTAATTTGTTCATCCTGTTCTATCGGAAGAACATTGACTATCGGTAAACCTTTAGCCTGACGTCCGCCTTCAGGGAAGTCATAAACATTCAGACTGTAAACTGTACCCTTAGATGAGAAGAACAATACTTTATCATGCATCATTGCCGTAAAGAAATGCTGAATATCATCATCCTCTTTTGTCTTGATACCTGATTTACCTCTTGTTGCACGGTTTTGACGTTCAAATGTGTCAAGAGAAATTCTCTTTAAATATCCCTGATGTGTAATAAATACTGCCATCGGAGTATTCGGAGTTAAGTCCTCAATAGTAACTTCACCCTGTTCAGGAACAATCTGAGTTTTTCTGTCATCGCCGTATTTTTCTTTATCTTCAAGCAATTCAGCCTTGATTATATCTAATATTTTCTGACGGCTTGCAAGAATTTCTTCGTATTCTGCAATTTTCTTTAACAAGTCGTCGTATTCGGCTTTAACTTTATCCTGTTCTAATCCGGTTAATCTTCTCAATTGCATTTCGAGAATAGCATTAGCCTGATCTGCATCAAGTCCGAATCTGCTCATTAAACCGTCACGGGCAATATCTGTAGTCTTAGATTTTTTGATTAATTCAATAACTTCATCAATTGAACCTAAAGCAATAATTAAGCCTGCCAAAATGTGAGCACGAATTTTTGCTTTCTTTAAGAAAAAGATAGTTCTTCTTGTAACAATTTCAACTCTGTGTTCAACAAATTCATTCAATACTTCGTACAAGTTCAACAGTCTTGGCTGTTTGCCGCAAAGAGCAAGCATATTTACACCGAAAGTTGTCGCCAATTGAGTATATTTGAACAAATTATTTTTAACAACGTCAGGTTTAGCATCACGTTTAAGCTCAATAACGATGCGCATACCCTCTCTGTCGGATTCGTCACGAATATCGGATATACCGTTAATTCTCTGATCCTTAACAAGTTCCGCAATTTTTTCAATAAGCAGTGATTTGTTAACCTGATAAGGAATTTCGGTAACAACAATAGCAGTACGAGCCTGACGTCCGCCGCCGCCTGCAATTTCTTCAAATCCTGCAACAGCCTGCATCTTGATAGAGCCGCGACCTGTTTCGTAAGCCTGTTTAATATCGTTTAATCCGACGATTGTAGCTGCTGTCGGGAAGTCCGGTCCTTTAATGTATTCCATTAATTCCGAAACCGTAATACTCGGATTATCAATTAATGCAATAGTACCGTCAACGATTTCCGACAAATTGTGCGGAGGAATATTTGTTGCCATACCAACCGCAATACCGGAGCATCCGTTTAATAGTAACATAGGAAGTCTTACAGGTAAAACAGTAGGTTCCTGCAGCGAACCGTCAAAGTTAGGTTCAAATTCGACTGTTTCGCAGTCAATATCAGCAAGCATTGATTGTGTAATTTTGTGCATACGGGCTTCTGTATAACGCATTGCAGCAGCTCCGTCACCATCAACAGAACCGAAGTTTCCGTGTCCGTCTACAACCAGATATCTAGTATTAAAATCCTGCGCCAAACGAACCAATGCTTCATAAACAGAACTGTCACCGTGAGGGTGATATTTACCGAGAACTTCACCGACTATACGGGCGCATTTTCTGAACGGTTTGTCAGGGGTCATACCCAATTCGTTCATAGCATATAAAATACGTCTGTGAACCGGTTTTAAACCATCTCTTACATCAGGTAACGCACGTCCTACGATTACACTCATTGCGTAATCAATGTAGCAGCGTTTCATCTCTTCTCTGATATTAACGTCAACGATTTTACCATCGCCAAAAATATTTTGTTGACTCAATTTTTATCCTCCATGTCGGGTATAATATAGTAATATCATAGCATAAACATTCTTTTTGTGTAAATTTTAAAATAATCTTTACATTTGAATTAAATTTGTAAAGATTTGTAAATATGTTTCTTTTCATGTTTAAAGTTTAACATTTAATATGCCGTATTACATGGCAATAGGACTACATGCTACTAAGAAAATCGAAAGGAACGAGTAAAACAAATGGGTTTAGCAGCAACACAAGCCAGATTTCTTGCAGTAACTTCGCGAAAATCAAATTGCGAATACCGCTCTATGGAACTTGCTCAAGAGAAGCTCTCGCTTACTCGTGAACTCGATTATGCAGCAGATGAATATAATAACGCTCTTAATGCAACCAGAATGGTATGGGATGTTGATGGTTCAGGTGATTACAGATACGATTTAAGTTATGATATTATGATGCAGCCATCTGATTATAACCAATATATACCATACTTCATATCAAGACAGGATGGTAAACTTGCATTAGACGATAAAATGATGGAAGCTGTAAAAGCAATATTTAATTATGATGAAGAAACCGGAACATGTGACGGTGGTTTGAATTATAACGGTCAAATTTTATACAAAGGTGATGACGGATACGAAGATGCTCAATATGCATTATTTGATGAATTTATTGAAAAACTGAAACTGAATAAAGCAATGTCAACTTCCGTTGCAGATAAAATGAAGAATAAATCGCAGGATGTATCTCTTTTACAATTCAAATATGCTTATGATCCTAATGCAGGTGTCGGAGGTGTATTATATTCAAGAGAAACTTCCAATATGATGACTGCTAACGGTATGGTAAGTTATATTGACTATATTGTTGATAATGCATTGAGCGGATATTTTGCTATTGATTCGGAAAAATGGAAATTAGCTCAGAATTTAATCTTTGATTTAGAACAACGCAAATTTGTTCTCAGTGCTACTGAGAAAAAAGAAAGAGGTTTAAAAGGAGATGTCGGAAAAGAGGAATACGACTTAACCGATGTATTAGAAGAATCCTATAAAACGGACGCAGGTGCAACATATCTGCTTATTAATAATGAATATGCACAAAATGCTTCTTATGAAGGTAATGAATCAGAACAAAACAATTCAACAAATTTGGGTGTTGCGCAATATTCAACATCAGCATTTACATTAGCAGATTTGTTGAATGAAAATGTAACTTTATTAGTAAACAGCAAACAACCTTTAAATGGCTTATTAGACAGCTTTACTGAAATGATTAAAGGTGTTACTAATATGAAAAACAGTGACCTTATAAATGATGATGTCAGTGTTTGGTATGATAAAATTATGAAAAAAGAAGGTGCATACAAAGAATTAGCTGAAAATGCAAGAAATGAATCTTCTACTGATCCTAACGGACAATATAAGAATACTGAAGTTCGTAATGCACAGGCTACATTAGCAGTATTAAACTTCTTAGATAAATTAGCAAAAGGTATGTATGCATTATTAATGCCGGATGATCCTTCAATAGAAGATTCGAATGCTTTTTATATAGCTTTAAATAATGCTGTACAAAAATTCAGAAATGCAAATGATACGACTGCTCATAATTATGACGGTGATTATGTATCATTAACACAAAATGGAAGCTTCATCTTTGGCGATATGAATAATATAAGAAGTGAAGCTGCAGCAAAAAAAGCTGCTCAGGAAGCTGATAATTACAACTGTTGGGTACAGAATTACGGTGAATGGGCAATAAGCTTATCTAATATTACAGAATCTTTCTTAACAGATTTTGTTGACGGTATGGACAACTATGCAAACGGTTGTATGATAAATAAAAAATCAAAAGTATCAACATATATTACTGATTATGCTGATTACTTATATACGGTTAATACCGTTGATGAAGGCGATCCCGGTTTATGGGAATCAGAATTCTACAGTATTTTATTCAATACTATCTGTAACAACGGATGCTATCAAAATGAAAATATAAACGATAAAGAATATCTGGAAAATGCTTTGAAAAATGCACAGTTATTTGTCGTATCCAAAGCAGAAGACAATTATTATTATCAGTCAAGATATACAGAAGTCAGCGGCGGACACCTTGTAGTTGAAAAAGATACCGAAGCAATTGCCGTTGCAGAAAGAGAATATGCTTATAAAAAACGTCAAATTAACTATAAAGAAGAAAAAATCGAAATTGAATCAAAACAACTTGATGCAGAGATAAGTGAATTAACGACAGAACTTGAATCTGTTAAAAATATGATTACAAAGAATGTCGATAAATCATTCAAGATGTTCCAGTCATAATAAGTGATTAAGTTATTATGTTGTTATAATTATATTAACTTGCCAAGAGAATTGAACAAGTTAAGTTCCTATACAAAAATACGCAAAAAAAACAGGAAGTGTATCATTACCCCCCCTGTTAAGATTTACACTAGCCGAAATATAAATAGCATGTATATTATAACATATTTTTTACTAAAGTTCAAAATATGATAAGAAATATTAACAAAATTTGGTAATATTAATTAATATAAATCCATTTCAATAATTTTCTGGCAGATACGGACAGTGTTTAAAGCTGCACCAATACGGAGATTATCCGCAACGCACCATAAAGAAATACCGTTTTTAAAAGCAAGATTTTTTCTTACTCTGCCGACAAATACGGGGTCAACCCCGTCAGCATCACGGGTCGTCGGATATTCATAATTATCAATATTGTCTATTACCGTTACCCCAAAAGTTTCCGATAAGATTTTGCGAACTTCGTCCGGAGTAATTTCTTCTTCAAATTCAATATCGACAGCTTCAGAGTGTCCTCTGTAAACAGGAACTCTCACAGCGGTACAGGAAATCGGTAAATCCTGCGGAAGATGAAGAATTTTTTTCGTTTCGTTTACAACCTTCATTTCTTCTTTGGTGTAACCGTTTTCCGTAAATACATCTATTTGCGGAATTACGTTAAATGAAATGGGTTTTTTAAAAGCTTTATTTTCAAATTTTTCACCGCGCTGATGAGCTTTGGTATCTTCCGTCAGCTCATTTATTGCAGCCAAGCCCGCACCTGATACAGCTTGGTATGTTGAAACTATTAAACGTTTAATTTTTGCTTTTTCGTGTAATGGTTTTAATACAAGCATTAATTGCGAAGTTGAGCAATTAGGGTTTGCAACAATGCCTTTGTGATTTCTTAAATCGTCGTCATTAACCGTAGCAATCACCAGCGGAACATCTTTTTCCATTCTGAAAGCACTTGAATTATCAATCAAAACTCCGCCTCTTTTTACTATTTCCGGTGCAAATTTTTGAGAAGTCGAACCTCCGGCAGATGCAAGTACAATATTTACACCATCAAAGCTTTCGGGTTTAGCTTCTTCTACCGTATAAGTTTTTCCCTGAAATTCAAGCGTTTTTCCCGCACTTTTTGCACTTGATAAAAATTTTATACTGTTATATTCAACTTTTAATTCATCTAAAATTTGAGTAATTTCTCTGCCTACAACTCCTGTAGCACCAAGTATGGCAATATTGGGTTTTCTTGTCATTTGTTGTTATCCTTTCATACAATGCTGGTTTTTAAATTGGGGTTTTTATAATTACCAATTTGTTCTTGTTTTAATTATATATCCTCTACGATTGTACATTGTATCTCCGTCCCAAAGTCCTCTGAATTTTCCGTTAGCTTTGTAAACGTATTGTAAATCGTGGTTTTCAAAATAAATTATATTTTTAAGTCTGCCGTTATTATTATATTGTCTGGAAATATATGGAAAACGGGGATAAGGTCCTGCAATACTGTTCATATATATCAAATTACCTTCACCGTTATAATAGAAAACATTTCGGTAATCTCTTCTCGGTTGGAGTGAATATTCATATAAGACTTTTGCATCATTATATTCTTTAAAATAACCTGTCATAATATTTTCATTTGTTACTTTAACACCGTCTGAAATTAATCTGTAATTAGCATCAGTTTTTGCATCTTTCATATATCTTCTGTATTGTTTTTTAAACTCACTTTTTTTAATAGATTTGTTTTCTCCAAATGCAGTAAGTTTTCCTCTCATATATCTGATTTTTGCATCACGTTCTGTCTGATGAAGATTAACCCATTTGCAATCAGATTTTTCATTTTTTGCAGGTTTATCATCTATTTCCCAGGCAGCGGTATAAGTACCTGCAGTCTGGAATAATAACATAAGTAATACAGCAATTATAATCTTTCTCATATATCTCTCCTTGTTTCCTATGAAAAAATTATAGCATATATTATAATGTTTGGGCAAGAGTTATAATTACCAATTAGATCTTGATAAAATTTCTTTTGCTTTTCTGTCATACATTTTATCTTTGAACCACAAACCTTTAAATTCTCCGTTTGGTTTGTAAACATATTGCAAATCGTGATTTTCAAAATATATTACGCCGGCAAGCTGTCCGTTTGCTCTGTATTGCCTTGATATGTACGGAAAATTCGGATAATCCCCTTCAAGAATATCCATATAAGCAAGTGAACCGAATGCTGTATAATAATAAATATGTTTTAAATCATTTTTCGGCTGCATAGCATAAGAATATAAAATTACATTTGATTTATAGTTTTTGAAAAATCCGGATAAATTAAAATCCTTTGTTTCCTGCACCCCGTTTACGATTAAACGGTAATGAGTTTTATATTTTTCATCTTTCAGAAAATTTTTGTAAGTCTTGCGAAACTCTTTCCTTTTCATATTTACAGCCTTACCGTCACCGAAAAGTCTTTCATGAAAATATAAAATTTTTGCATCTCTTTGCGCTTGTTCAATATTTAACCAATCATATTGAATTGATGCTTCGAGAACAGGAGTTTCTTCCTGTACATCTTGGGCTGTTTCGTTTGCATACGAATAGTTTCCGCCGTTTACAAAAATAATTAACAATAATAATATTAAAATCTTTTTCATAAAAATCCTCTTGTTGTTATAAAATTTTATTTTTTAGCTTTTGCTGCATAGTTTAAGCTAAATACACAAACTGCTAATATTGCAAATAATTTTTTCATAAATATCCCTCTTTTTTATAGTCTAGCATAAAAAATTTTAAAGTTCCACGAAAAAACTTATATTGGGAAAACACTTGTATACCAAAACTTTTCACCTATTGTAAATTTTTATAAATTGTAATTGTAACAATTAATTTACAATTCATATTCATGGATGAGAAAATTCCTTGACTATGAATTTTGTTAGTTTTATGATTTAAGAACATGCTAAAAATATTGTAGGAGTAGTGTGCCCGTTTAAAAAATACTCCGAAATATATAAAAAAGTTTATCACCCTGAAACTCAATGACATCAAAACTTTCCGTTGGTTTTAAGAGATAAAAGGTTAACAGCCTTAAGTTAGAAAACCATTTTTTGTAAGTACGTACACCATTTATTTATGAGGTGATTTAATGTCTAAGACAACAATAGCGAAAAGAGTAACGCCAATGGGTATTCCTCATACTCGTTTGGACGATTTACCGGATCTTATTGAAGTGCAGAAAAAATCGTTTGAATGGTTCTTAAAAGAAGGTTTGAAAGAAGAATTACTTTCTTTCTCTCCGATTAAAGACTATACAGGCAGATTAGAGTTACACTTCTTACCAAATTACACCTTCGACAACGCAAAATATACCGTTGAAGAAGCAAGAATTCATGACGCAACTTATGCAAAACAATTACGCGTTATGATTAGATTAGTTAACCGTGACAGCGGTGAAATTAAAGAACAGGAAGTATACATTGGTGACATCCCTACAATGACTGACAAAGGTACATTCATTGTTAACGGTGCTGAACGTGTAATCGTTTCACAGATTGTCCGTTCACCTGGTGTTTACTTCAAGCGTGAAGTATCTCCGGCAGGAAAACGTTTGTATAATGCTACAATGATTCCTAACCGTGGTGCTTGGTTGAAAATCGAAACAGATTCTAACGATTTGATTTACGTTAAGATAGACAAAAACAGAAAAATCTTAGCTACAACTTTATTAAAAGCTATGGGTATTACTGTTTCTGAAATGGAATCTTTATTCACTCACTTTGATTTCTTGAAGAAAACATTGGATAAAGATACTACGGAAACTACCGATGATGCTTTAATAGAATTGTATAAGAAATTAAGACCCGGCGATCCGGCTTCTCCTCAGGGTGGAAGACAGATTCTTGAATCTCGTTTCTTTGATGAAAAGAAATACGATATCGGTCGTGTAGGTCGTTATAAATTAAACAAAAAATTAAACTTGAATATTCCGAAAAATCAGAGAACATTAACTGTTCAGGATATCGTTGCTTCAATCGAATACTTAATCAATTTGACATACGACGAAGGAACGGTTGATGATATCGACCACCTAGGTAACAGAAGAATTCGTTCTGTAGGCGAATTGTTACAGAACCAATTCAGAGTAGGTTTATCAAGAATTGAAAGAATCGTTAAAGAAAGAATGACTTTACAGGATTCTGAAACTTTAACTCCTTTGAACTTGTTAAACACTAAACCGTTGGTAGCTTCATTAAAAGAATTCTTCGGAAGTTCTCAGTTATCACAGTTAATGGACCAGATTAACCCGTTGGCTGAATTGACTCACAAACGTCGTATTTCAGCTTTAGGACCCGGCGGTTTGATGAGAGAACGTGCAGGATTTGCTGTTCGTGATATTCATCCTTCACACTACGGACGTATTTGTCCGATTGAAACACCTGAAGGGCCGAACGCAGGTTTGATAGGTTCATTAGCTACCCACGCAAAAGTTAATGATTACGGATTTATTGAAGCTCCGTTCTTTGTAGTAAAAGACAGAAAAGTTACGGACGAAGTTGTTTATATGACAGCTGACGAAGATGAAAATTATCGTTGCGCTCCGGCTGATATTCAATTAAATCCTGATAATACAATTAAAGCGGATTCAGTACCTATTCGTTACAGATCTGAATTTACAATGGGCGATGCTGATAAGGTTGACTTTGTCGGTGTATCTCCTATCCAAATCATTTCTGTTGCGACATCATTGATTCCGTTTATTGAACACGACGATGCCAACCGTGCATTGATGGGTTCAAACATGCAGCGTCAGTCAGTACCGCTTTTAATTACAGACAGACCTGTAGTTGGTACCGGTATGGAAGCTCGTGTTGCAAAAGATTCAGGTATGGTTATAGTATCTGAAGTTGACGGTACGGTTGAAAGAGTTGTCGGTGAAGAAATCGTTATTCGCGACGCTCAAAAGAAACCGCATATTTATCCGTTAGTTAAATATTTAAGAAGTAACCAGGATACTTGTATTACCCAAAAACCGATAGTAAGACAGGGTGATAAAGTTAAAGCAGGTGATGTAATTGCCGATGGTGCTTCTACTAACTGCGGTGAACTTTCATTAGGTAAGAACGTTCTTGTAGCTTATATGCCTTGGGAAGGTTATAACTTCGAAGATGCTATCCTGCTTTCTGAAAGATGCGTTCACGATGATATATTCACATCAGTTCACATTGAAAAATTAGAAATAGACGCTCGTCAGACAAAACTCGGACCGGAAGAAATTACCCGTGAAATCCCGAATGTTTCGGAAGATGCTTTAAGACATTTGGATGAACGCGGTATTGTTCGTATCGGTGCAAGAGTTTATGCAGACGATATTCTTGTTGGTAAGGTTACACCTAAGGGTGAATCCGAACATCCGCCTGAAGAAAAATTGTTAAGAGCAATTTTTGCGGAAAAAGCAAGAGACGTAAAAGATAATTCATTAAGAGTTCCTCACGGAGAAGGCGGTAGAGTTATCGACGTTAAGGTATTTGACAGAGAAAAAGGTGATGAATTACCTCCGGGAGCAAATACCGTAATCAGAGTTTACATCGCACAAAAACGTAAAGTTTCCGTAGGTGATAAACTTTCAGGACGTCACGGTAACAAAGGTATCGTATCTCGTATATTACCGAGAGAAGATATGCCGTTCTTACCGAATGGTACTCCTGTTGATATCGTACTTAACCCGCTTGGTGTTCCTTCTCGTATGAATGTTGGTCAGACTTACGAATTATTGTTAGGTTTGGCTGCATACCTGACAGGAAATCACTACGAAGCTCCGTCATTTGATGAAAGATATGGCGATAACACTTCTGAAAAAGCTACAAAAGCAGAATTGTTGAAAGGTATCAAAGAATCAGGATGCGACTGGGTTAACGAAGACGGTAAGGTTACATTGATAGACGGAAGAACAGGTGAGCCGTTTGACAGACCTGTTGCAGTAGGTTTGTCATATATCCTGAAACTTGTTCACTTGGTTGATGACAAGATTCACGCAAGATCTACAGGACCTTACTCATTAGTTACACAACAACCTTTAGGCGGTAAAGCTCAATTCGGCGGACAGAGATTCGGTGAAATGGAAGTTTGGGCTTTGGAAGCTTACGGTGCTGCTTATACATTACAGGAAATGTTAACTATCAAATCCGATGATGTAAACGGCAGAAACAGAGCTTACGAAGCAATCGTCAAAGGTGATAATATTCCAAGACCGGGTATTCCTGAGTCATTCAAGGTACTTGTAAGAGAATTACAAAGTATCGGTTTGGATATTACGGTAGCGAAGAAAGATGGTGCAGAAGTTGATTTAATGACTGATATGGATGATTTGAGGAAGGCTGCTCCAAAGAGAACACTTTCTGATATTGATTCAGAGTTATTAAATATTAACTTCTTCGAAACACCAACTACCTTCGGAGATATGTAGCGCGAGTTAGCTGAGGGCGAAGGGTGCACGGCGGCGTTAGCCGGCGGAGCAACCCGAAGACCCGTTAAAGCGAACGAGCAAGACAATAAAAAAGGAGAAAATATAAAAATGTCAACAAGTATTGATTATTTTGACTATATACGAATTAGTATTGCGTCACCCGAAAGGATTCTTAAATGGTCCTACGGTGAAGTTACTAAGCCGGAAACAATCAACTACCGTACATTGAAACCGGAAAGAGACGGTTTATTCTGCGAAAGAATTTTTGGACCGTCAAAAGACTGGGAATGCTATTGCGGTAAGTATAAAAGAGTTCGTCATAAAGGTATTATCTGCGAACGCTGCGGTGTAGAAGTTACGGATTCAAAAGTAAGACGTCAGAGAATGGGACACATTAAATTGGCTGCTCCTGTTTCTCACATCTGGTTCTTAAAAGGAATTCCTTCATACCTTGGTTTGTTGCTGGATATGACTTTAAAAGATTTGGAACAGGTTATCTACTTTAACAACTACGTTGTTATCGACCCTGCAGATTCAGAATTCAAAAAACTTCAGTTATTAAGTGAAGAAGAATATGAAGACTTCATGGCTGAACACGAAGACAGCGCATTAAAAGTAGGTATCGGTGCCGAAGCTATAAAAGAATTACTCGGCGAACTTGATATTAAAGTTATGGCAGAAGAAATGAGAACCGAATTGAATGACGGTGTAACTTCTGTTCAAAGAAAATCTAAATTAATCAAGAGATTAAGATTATTAGATTCATTAATTTCATCAGAAACAGATCCAACCTGGATGATTATGGATGTACTTCCTGTTACTCCTCCGGATTTGAGACCGATGGTACAGTTAGACGGCGGACGTTTTGCAACATCTGACCTTAACGATTTATACAGACGTGTAATCAACAGAAATAACCGTTTACAAAGACTTTTGGAAATGGGTGCTCCCGAAATCATCGTAAGAAACGAAAAACGTATGTTACAGGAAGCTGTTGATGCTCTAATCGATAATGGTCGCCGCGGCAGAACGGTTGTTGGTCCTAACAATAGAGCATTAAAATCATTATCAAATATCATTGAAGGTAAACAAGGTCGTTTCAGACAGAACTTACTCGGTAAACGTGTTGACTATTCAGGTCGTTCAGTTATCGTTGTAGGTCCGCAGTTGAGCTTAAATCAGTGCGGTTTGCCGAAAGAAATGGCTATCGAATTGTTCAAACCTTTCGTTGTAAATAAATTAATCGAAAGAGGATATGTTCAAAATATCAAATCTGCTAAGAAAAAAATTGAACGTTCCGAAGCAATAGTATGGGATATCTTGGAAGAAGTAATCGACGGACATCCTGTATTATTGAACCGTGCTCCAACCCTTCACAGATTAGGTATTCAGGCATTTGAACCTAAACTTGTTGAAGGTCGTGCTATCCAGCTTCACCCGTTAGTATGTACAGCGTTCAACGCTGACTTCGACGGTGACCAGATGGCTGTTCACGTTCCTCTTTCAATTGAAGCTCAAACCGAAGCAAGAATGTTGATGTTGGCTACTAACAACATCCTCGCTCCTGCTACAGGTAAACCTATTATTACACCGTCACAGGATATGGTCTTGGGTATGTATTATCTGACTATTATCAAGAATCCTGAAATGCCGGTTAAAGGTTATTTCTACAGCTTCCAGGATGCAATTTCTGCACTTGAAGTTGGTGTAATCGAGCTTCATGACAAGATTGTCGTAAGAGATGAAAAAGGTGAAAGAATCGAAACTACCGTTGGTAGAATCATCTTCAACGAAACGGTTAGAAAAGCAATTGCTTTATCTGCCTAAGCTCAAATATGGAAATTAATTAAAATTGAGGAAATAATATAATGGAAACAACTTATACTAATTCAAAGAAGACAACATTAGACTTCATTAACAAACAGATGGATAAAAAGGCATTAAACCAATTTTTATCACAAATGTATTTGGAGTTTGGTGGTGCTACAACTGCTGAATTGGCTAACAGCTTGAAAAATTTGGGTTACAAATATGCAACCAAATCAGGTACAACAATTTCCATTGCGGATTTGCAGGTTCCTGATGTTAAGAAAAAACTGTTAAAAGAAGCAGAAGTAGAAATTGAAAAATCAACATCAAGATACTTAAAAGGTGAAATCACCGAAGTTGAAAGATACACTAAGGTTATCGACACATGGTCAGAAACAACTGCAAAACTGACATCAAGTGTAGTTGATAACTTTGACAGACTGAATCCTGTATATATGATGGCATTCTCCGGTGCGAGAGGTAATTTATCACAGGTTTCACAGCTCGTAGGTATGAGAGGTTTGATGGCTGATGCACAGGGTCAAATCATCGACTTACCGATTAAGGCGAATTTTAAAGAAGGTCTATCCGTTACAGAGTACATCATTTCATCTTACGGTGCAAGAAAAGGTCTTGTAGATACAGCGTTAAAAACAGCTGACTCAGGTTACCTGACCAGACGTTTGGTTGACGTTGCACAAGACGTTATCATCAGAGCAGATGATTGCCATACCGATAAATTTATTAATATGAAGCCGATTAAAGACGGTGATACAATTATTGTTCCGTTAATCGACAGATTATTAGGCAGAACTGTTGCTCAGGATATTTTAGACGAAAGCGGCAACGTTATCGTTACTAACGGTACAACGTTGGACAGAAAAGATATCAGAAAGATTTCAAGACTTAATCAGGATAAACTTAATGAAGAAGGACTTAAAGTTCGTTCAGGTTTAACTTGCGGTCTTGAATACGGTATTTGCCAAAAATGTTACGGTTGGGCAATGACAACTCAAAAACTTGTTGATATCGGTGAAGCTATCGGTATTATCGCAGCTCAGTCAATCGGTGAACCCGGTACTCAATTAACCATGAGAACATTCCACACAGGTGGTGTATTCAAAGGTTCAGGTGCTATGAAAGCCGTTGAAGCAGCTATTGCCGGTGAAGTAATTTCTAATGTTAAAACAAAAGAACTCAGAACCCGTCACGGTGATGTCGTAAGAGTTTCTAACTACGAAGCTGATATCGAAATTAAAGGTGCTAAAAAGACCGAAAAATATCATATTCCTGCAGGGTCAACTATTTTCTTTGAAAATGGCATGAAGGTTGATAAAGGATTTAAACTTGCAACTTATGAACCTGTTTCACAGGGTGACGGTTCTCGTTTAACCGAAAAAGCTACAAAAGATATTACAACTGATTTGTCAGGTGAAGTAATATTTGAAGACTTTGTTGCCGATGAAAAGAAAGACAGACAGGGTAACATCTCAAGAACTACTAACAAACAGGGTATCATCTGGGTATTAGGCGGTGACGTTTATAACCTTCCGGGTGGTTCAAAAGTTCTTGTAAAAGACGGTCAGGCTGTAAAATCAGGTGAAAAATTAGCTGAAACAATAACAACATCAGAACACGGCGGCGAAGTTCGTTTCGGTGAAGATTTAGTTGTTGAAGACGTTAAATTTGAAGGTAAGAAGATTAAGAAGATTGTTCAAGGTAAAGAAATTACAATCGTTATTGCTTCTTTGACACCTGAAAATGCAACATTTGAACAAACTAAGAAAGAACAAATCTGGACAGTAAATTCAACAGGTGAAAAATATATCGTAAAAGCTCCGGTTGATACTCCTGTAGAAAACGGTATGATTATTGCCGAATTAATCGACGATGAATGTGCAGTTACATCTTCAGGTGAAATCAGATACGTTGATGTTGAAGTTGATGAAAATCAAATCATTACAAAACCGGGTTCTGTAGTATTTATTCCGGAAGAAATTCACCAGATTTCAAAAGACGCATCTTTGAAAATGGTTGAAAACGGAACATTTGTTACTGCAGGTACCGAAGTTGTAAAAGACGTATACTGCCACATTGACGGTATTGTTGAATTTAAAGAATACAATGATATTATCCATGAAATTACCGTAAGACCCGGAGAAATCCACTCTTTACCAAACGTTGGCGCATTAAAGGTTGACGAAGGTGAAGTTGTTAAGAAAGGTACTGTAATTGCTGACGGTATTAAAGTTAAAGAAACTTCTATCGTAACAATTATGGATTCTTCAATGGATGATATAGCTATTGATGATTTGGATGAAGAACTTGATGCAAGCCTGAATTTGGATGAAGACAGTATTTCTAACCAGCCTATCCAAATTCTTGTAAGACCTGTTCAGGTATTGAAAGTTGATCAGAAGAATGTATCAATTAAATTTAATACAACAGATAATTTAATTGATATTGTTCCTGTAACTCAATTACAATACAAAGACGGTGCAAGAGTTCGTAACCTTGACGGTTCAACAATCACAAGAACAAGTATGGTTCTCCAGATGCAGGGTTACTTATCACACCTTAAAGGTATGGTAGAACTCGACAGCAACAACAATTTAAGAATTGTTGTATTGGAAAATATCATCATTCGTCGTGAACAGGAAAGCAACTCTAAACTCGCATCATCACTCCAGACTGAATTATTAGTAAAAGACGGTGAAGTTATTGAAGCTAAAACACCAATTGCGAAAACTCAAGTTCTTTCCGTAAACGAAGGTGTTGCTTCAATTCACGATGACGAAGCAGAATCAAGAAGATTACTTTTGACAAGCGAATCTTACGAAAGAAAAGTTAAAATTTCAGGTAAGGCAACTGTTAAGAAGGGTGATTTTGTTAAATTTGAACAGGAACTTTCTGACAAAGGCGACAAAGCAAGTACTTCAGGTCAGGTAATCGCAGTTAATAAAGGTGAAGTTGTTATCAGAAAAGGTCGTCCTTATTTGGTAAGCCCCGGTACTATGTTACTTGTTGAACTTGGAGCATTGGTACTCAGAGGTGATATGATTGCTTCACTTGTTTACGAAAGACAAAAAACAGGCGACATCGTTCAAGGTTTGCCGAGAGTTGAAGAACTTCTTGAAGGTCGTAAACCTAAAGATTGTGCAATCCTTGCTGAAGAAGACGGTGTTGCGGAAATTGATACAGATGAAGATTTGCCGAGATTATTCTTAGTTAATGATAACGGCAGAACTGAAATCAAGTATGCAATTGATGCAAACATTATTGTTAACAACAAAGAAAAAATCAAAAAAGGTCAGCCGTTAACTTCAGGACCTTTGAATCCGCATGACGTTATCAGACTTTGCGGACCGGAAGCTGCTCAACAGTATTTGGTAGACGAAGTACAGCGTGTATATCGTTCTCAGGGTGTAGAAATCGCTGATAAACACGTTGAAATTATCGTTCGCCAAATGACTAAGAAAGTTAAAGTTGTTGATGCAGGTGATACAAAACTTCTTCCGGGCGAATTGGTTGAAGTTCAGGTATTCGAAAAAGAAAATGCCGAAGTTGAAAAGAACGGCGGTACTTTAGCAACTTGTGAATATATGTTGTTAGGTATCACAAAAGCTTCATTGAATACTGAAAGCTTCATTTCAGCAGCATCTTTCCAGGAAACTACAAGAATTCTTACGGAAGCTGCAGTTGACGGAAAGAAAGATATGCTCAGAGGTTTGAAAGAAAACGTTATTATCGGTCGTTTGATACCGGCAGGTACAGGTTTCCACCACTTGTCAAATGCAAACGAAGAAAAAGAACGTGAAGCAAGAAAACGTGCTGATGCTAAGAGAAATCAGGCAAGAAAACCGTCTGCTATCTTGGAAGAAATCGAAGGTATGTTCGGTGCTCCTGACCTGACTATCGATGACAACGGTATAATTGAATAATATCAATTATTTAATAAATTCAAAAAGCGGTATCTTTTATAAGGTACCGCTTTTATATTACTTATTATACCGTTTAATATATTAATAATTCAAAAAGTTTAAGACAAATATTGAAATATATGCTATTATCTTTAAAAAAGGATGTATATATGATGAAAAAAGATTTATCCATAAACCGGACAATGGCTGCCTACAGACAGAATTTCTATAAAGTTTATCACAGTACAATAGTGCCGATATTAAGAGATTTTGAATCAAAACGTAAGGATAGTTTGCGGACTTTGACCGTAATAACAATTACATTGTTAATTGTTATTTTTGTCTTAGGTTTAAATCTGTATGATACATTCATACACGCAACTACAGGTTCAGAGTTGTGGATTATAGCAGAATATATAATCGTTTTGGGACTTATACTTTTAGTTATATGGCTGCCTTTTTATTTTAATAACAGATTTATTGCTGATTTAAAATATTCCTGTATGGATAATTTGATATCCTTGTTCGGTAAAATGCATTGGTATAATGAAACCGAAGTTATTGATGATATGGAACTGGCGGCAAGTGATTTATTTGCAACATTTAATACCAGATATGCATACGACGGTTTTGCGGGGGTATACAAAGACGTTCCGTTTGAGATTTCCGAAACCGAAATGCAGCATATTACGGGTTCGGGAAAAAGAAGACGAGTTGTTCATATTTTTAAAGGTGTTATAGTAAAATTTCAGTCAAACAAAAGAATAATGGCAAAAACTATTATTGCGACAAAGGGTGATAACAAGATTAGAGGCGGAGCGGTTGTTTCTTTCTGGTCAGTAATGGGTGGTATTCTGTTTGCTGTAATTTCAAACATAATTGAATCAGGATTTAATATAGCAAGCATTATTATGTGGCTTATAATTGGCGGCGTAGTAGTACTCGGATATTTTATCTATCTGGGTATTGCAAGAGTTAATCAGAAAGCGGTTTTAAATGAAATTAAACTTGAAGATCCGGAATTTTCAAAAAAATACAGAGCATATTCTTCCGACCAAATTGAGAGCCGATATTTGATTACTCCTGCATTTATGGAGAGATTTAAAAATATTGAAACATCTTTTGGTACTCACAACGTAAAATGTTCTTTCTACGGAAATACACTGATGTTTGCAATATCGACTAATAAAAATTTATTTGAAATAGGTAATCTGTATAAAAGCCTTGAAGATCCGAAGCAGTTGGAAACATTTTTCAATGAAATTACTTCAATCTTCCTGCTGGTTGACTATTTCAAATTAAATGAGAGAAATACAATCTAATATTATATAATATTGCAACCTCTATGTATTTACGATATAATAAAACCGTAATAAGAAAATAATGAGGGAGAATAATGAATAAAAATCAATCTGCGGGAATGTATATAGTCTTAGCTATTGTTGCTATGGTGTTTATTTCATCCGTATTTTTGTCCGGACCTGATACTGCCACAACAGAATTATCTTATTCAGATTTCTTGCAGCGTCTTGATAACGGTGAATTTTCGAAAGTTGAAAAAGCAGATACTTTTTTAATTGCTATTCCGAAAGAACAGCCGAAAGCCGAAGAACAAAACAAAGATGATGCACCATTAAATCCGTTTGGTATAGAAAAAAAGACACCTATAACACAATATAAAGTTTTAACACCGAAAGATGACAGCGGAAGTCTGGTTGCAAAGTTAGAAAATGCCAATGTTGACTTATCAGTTAAAAAACCATCGGAATCTACTCAGGTGGTAAGTTTATTGGGGAGTATATTTTTCCCGTTATTGTTGATTATTTTCCTTGTAGTTCTTGCTAAAAGTATTCAGGCAGGCGGTTCGCAGGCTATGAGTTTTGGAAAAAGCAAAGCCAAAATGCTTTTGGACAGTAAAGTTAAAACAACATTCAAAGATGTTGCAGGTATAGATGAGGAAAAGAAAGAGTTAGAAGAAATTGTTGATTTTCTTAAAAACGGTGAAAAATACGTTAAACTCGGTGCAAGAATACCTAAAGGTGTCTTGCTTGTAGGACCTCCGGGAACAGGTAAAACCTTAATGGCAAAGGCTGTTGCAGGCGAAGCAGGAGTTCCGTTCTTCTCGATAAGCGGTTCTGATTTCGTAGAAATGTTCGTCGGTGTTGGTGCAAGCCGTGTTCGTGATTTGTTCGATCAGGCTAAAAAACATCAGCCGTGTATTATATTTATAGATGAAATTGATGCGGTAGGTCGTCAGCGTGGTGCAGGTCTTGGCGGCGGTCATGATGAAAGAGAACAAACCTTAAACCAGTTGTTGGTTGAAATGGACGGTTTTGATGAAAACACTAACATAATCGTTATTGCGGCAACCAACAGACCCGATATTTTGGATAATGCACTTTTAAGACCTGGAAGATTTGACAGACAAATTTATATCAATGCTCCCGATGTTAAAGGCAGAGAAGCTATCTTAAAAGTTCATGCCAAAAACAAACAGCTTGATACCGATGTTGATTTGAAAGTGCTTGCAAAACGTACTCCGGGATTTACGGGTGCTGATTTGCAGAATTTGCTGAACGAATCTGCTTTACTTGCTGCCCGTTACAATAAATCAAAAATCTCAATGGAAGATGTTGATAACTCTATCGACAGAGTTATTGCGGGTGTCGAAAAGAGAAGTAAAGTATTAACCGATGAAGATAAAGAGCTGACTTCTTACCATGAAGTAGGTCACGCATTAATAGACAAATTACTGAAAGATGCAAATGAACTTCATAAAGTTTCAATTATTCCCCGCGGAATGGCTTTGGGTGTTACATGGACAAGACCTAAGGATGAAAAAGTTCATGTAAGCAAAGCAAAATTGTTGGCAAAAATTACGGTATCTCTCGGCGGTCGTGCTGCGGAAGAAATCGTTTACGGTGCTGACAAGGTTTCTACCGGTGCATCTCAGGACTTAATTGATGTTACCAATACCGCAAGAAAAATGGTAACGGCTTGGGGTATGTCCGAAAAACTCGGTAATATGGCTTACGGCAAAAATGAAGACAATGTATTTATGGGACGTGATTTCGGACACAGAAGAGATTACTCTGAACAGGTTGCTTATGAAATTGATTCCGAAATTAAACGTATTGTTGATGAGAGATATTCAATTGCAAAAAATCTGTTAACCGAAAACAGAGATATGCTGGAAGCTATTTCAAGAGAATTACTCGATAAAGAAACATTGGACGAAAAAGAATTTGAAGAAATAATGAACAGAGTCAGAAGTGAACGTCAAAACGGATAATTCAATAAGAACAATAAATTTCAATAATATAAAAATCGGGGGAGAATCTTCTTTCCCGATTTTGAATCCTGTTTATGTTTTGAATATCAAATTTTTTGACCCATCCGAAAACTTTGAGATTGCCAAAAATTACTATAAAACAGACGACAGGATTAAGATTGTTGAAAAAGCAGTAAATTCGGACTGTGATATTTTGGGTTTGTCGTTCAACATTAAAAGTGTCGAAGAAATTAGTATAGCAGTAGATTATCTCAAAAAAGTTCTGCCTGAAATCACAAAACCGCTTATGATTTCGGGTTCGGGGCAGGATGATATTGATAAAATCTTGATACCGCAATTGCTTTCTGTACTTGACAGAGAGGTTATTGTAAGCTCAGCTGACGAAAATACTTATAAAAATATTGTTCCAGAAGTTATAAAAGGCGGGCATGTTCTTGTTCTGAAAAGTCCAATCGACATAAATCTGGCAAAAGAATTAAATATTTTATCAGCGGATTTAGGGTTGGATTTGAATAAAATTCTTATTGATACTGATATCGGCGGACTTGGTTACGGGCTTGAATACGGATACAGTATTATGGAAAAAATTAAGTTAGAGGGTTTAAAAGGAGATGAATATCTGAACATGCCCATATTGAGTATGGCTTGTGAAGAATCCCTTAAAACTAAAGAAGCAAAATCTGACGGTTTTACAGACAGTTGGGGAGCTTTAGAGGACAGAGCAAAATATTTTGAACTGAGTGCTGCGTCTGCTGTTATGGCATGCGGAGCAGATGTAATTGTCATGAATTATCCGCCGAATATTTCGGTAATGAAAGGGTTGGTGTAATTATGGCAATGTCGGGTCTGCAAATTTTTAAATACTTGCCTGCTGCTAAAAAAGCGGAAAATTCCAACTGTAAAAAATGCGGATGTCCTACATGTATGGCATTTGCGCTGAAACTTGCAAAGGGCGGTGCGGAAATTTCTTCATGCCCTCATGCACCCGAAGAACTTATTGCTGTTTTTGAGCATGAAACAAAGCAGCCTCAAAAAACCATTGAGATACAGGATTTAAAAATCGGCGGAGAAAATGTTCTATACCGCCATGAAAAAACTTTTGTAAATAAAACGGCATTTGCGGTAATTGTTGATACGGATAAGCCAAGTTGGCAGAGTAAACTTAAAAGGCTGGAAGCTTGTGAGATAAAACGTGTCAATGAGGTTATGAAAGTTGATTTGGTTATATTTAAAGGTACAGAACAACCTGATACCTGTCTTAACCATATAAGTTATGATGAATTTTGCAGTATTGGAATAAAGATTATTGAGGATAATAATTTTTCTGATACGATAAAAGAACTTGTTGAAACAAGAACACAGGCAATTCTGACAAGAGAAGAGAAATATTCTGCTCCTGTCGGGATATATTTCAAAAATTCGGCTGATTATTCAAAAATATGTGCAAGAGCAGCTTTTTACTTGTGTAAGTATGCTAATATACTTTTGTTCGACGATATTGATGAGGCAATGTTTTCAACACTAATGACTTTAAGACAGAATATTTTTACCGATCCGCAAAAGCCTTTGCAGGTCGAGTCTAAAATATACGAATTTAATAACCCCGATGAAAACTCGCTTATTTTTATGACGACAAATTTTGCTCTGACGTTTTTTGCAGTTGCAAACGAGCTGGAAAGTCTGCCCGTACCGTCATACTTAATAGTTACACCGGCTGAGGGCATGAGTGTTTTGACGGCATGGTCTGCCGAAAAATTTACTGCCCAAATGGTTGCCAAAACCCTTAAAAAACTTGATTTTGCATCAAAAGTTAAGAACAGAAAAATAATTATACCGGGGCTTTTGGCACACATGAAAGAGGAACTTGAAGAAGCCATAGGCGATTTTGAAATAGTTGTCGGAACTGTTGAAGCATACGCCATTTCTGATTTTGTCAAGAATATTGATAATGTTTCTTAAACAAAATAAATGTTTATTTACAATGCTGGCATGACTTTAAGGTTTTATGTATCATGTTCATAAATAGGGGAAATTAATCATGCCGGTAAAAGAAAAAAAACAAGATTTGAATTTATTACCACAAAATATTGAAGCCGAAGAAGCGGTTCTTGGTGCAATTTTGGTTAACCCGAGGGTTATAACCAAAGTAGTTGAATTTCTTAAACCGGAAAGCTTCTACAAGCCTGCTCACAGATATATATATGAGGCTATGATTCAGCTTTTTAACTCAAACGAAAAAATCGATATCATTACAGTTTGTGATGTTTTAAATTATAATTCAAAACTTGATTCTGTCGGCGGTCGTTCTTTTATCAATGATTTGAGTTACAATGCAATAACTACTGCGAATATTGAATATTATGCGAAAATTATTCAGGAAAAAGCCATAAAAAGAGCTTTGATAAACGCAGGTTCCGAAATAGTATCTTTTGGATACGATATGAATTCCATTGATGCGTCTTTGGATAGTGCCGAAAAACTTATATTTGAAATTGCATCAAGAAAGGCAACAACAGATTTAATTCCTGTTAAAGATTTAGTTTTAGAAACGTATGAAAAGATAGAATACAGGTATGAACATCAGGATGAATTACTAGGTATTCCGACAGATTTCTATGAACTTGATACATTGTTGAACGGGTTGCAGCGTTCGGATTTAATAATTCTTGCGGCACGTCCTGCGATGGGAAAAACCACATTTGCGCTTAATATAGCTCAGAATGTCGGGCTTAAAGCAAAAGTTCCTGTTGCGATATTCTCTCTTGAAATGTCAAAACAACAGCTTATGCAAAGGATGTTGTGTTCTGTAGCAGAAGTTGATACACAAAAGCTAAAAACGGGCAACATGCAGTCAAAAGATTGGGAAAAACTTGCCGATGCCATGAACAAATTTGCTGAAGCACCGATATTTATAGATGATACTCCGGGATGTACTCTGACAGATATCAGAGCAAAATGCCGCAGACTAAAAATGGCGGAAAAGAATTTGGGTCTTGTCGTAATCGACTATTTGCAATTAATGGAAAGCAGCGGAAAAGAAGACAGATTTCAGGCTGTTTCTACGATTTCAAGAGGCTTGAAAACGCTGGCAAAAGAACTCGATGTTCCGGTATTAGCATTGTCACAGTTGTCCCGTGCGGTTGAAAGCAGAACTGATAAACGTCCGATGTTGTCAGACTTGAGAGAATCAGGTTCAATCGAACAGGATGCGGATATTGTAATGTTTATTTATCGTGATGAATATTACAAAAAAGGTGAGGACGGCGAGGAAGAAGAAGCTATTAAAGCAGCCAATAAAGGGGAATCCGAAATCATCATTGCTAAACACAGAAGCGGACCTGTAGGTAATATTAAATTGCTGTTCCAGGGCAATATTACAAAATTCAAAAACCCGATCAAAACCGATACGTTCTGATGTTTTGTTTATGTTTTTTTAAAAAAGTACTTTACAAAAAAAAATCAGCATGTAGAATAAAGAAGTACTCCAAATTTGGAGTGCGTGAAAAAAGAATAAAACCCTATGGGGGATTAGCTCAATTGGTAGAGCACCTGCTTTGCACGCAGGGGGTTAGGAGTTCGAGTCTCCTATTCTCCAATTTAAGAGATAATAAGCCTTTTTGATGAACTCATCAAAGGGCTTTTTTATGTCATAGCTTAGATTCCGACCGTCCAACCAAAAGTTCGGAAATACCAATTTTAAAATCTTACGTTTTTTGTCAATTTCCGAACTCGCATAGAGTTCATATATCCTAGAAACCACTTCCAGCAATAATTTCATGCTGATATGTACTTCTTCGGCATTGTTATTAAAATTGGCAATCTGATTTTCCAAAAGACTAACTTCTTTGGTAAGTTCTACTTTCTTCTTATCATAAGTTTCTTTGTCAATATCTTCCGCTATATACAAATCTACAAGCCTGTCAAGACGTTTCTTCGTATTCTCAAGGTCTTGTAATTTCATTTTTTGTTGTAGTGTTTCTTCTTGTTGTTGCGTATCAAATCTTTTTTTGAGCTTATCCAGATACAAGTTTAATACTTCTTCTGGGATTGTCATGGATTTCAGTACCCCTTCAACAAGTTTATTAGCTACTTCTTCATTTATCTGCTTACAATTACAACCTTTTTTTGGTTTCGGTCTAAGGTAGATATATTTACCTTTTTTCGGTGGTTCTGGGGTAACTGTACAACCGCAATGCTTACACTTAATCATACCTTTGAATAGAATATGTCGGTCGTCTTTTGTCTTATTAGAATGGTTATGTCCTTTACCCTCTCTAACTTTTCTACACTTTTCAAACAGCTCGTCTGAAATCAAGTGAGGGTATATATGTTTATAACGGATTTCATTCTTTTTCCCTTTGTTTATAACTTCTGTACCAATATAGAACTCGTCTTGGAGGATTTTACCAATATTACTTCTATTAAAAGGTTTACCAGTTTTTTTGTTCTTCAATCCCCATTCTGTAGCTTTGGCATGTATTTCATCTATTGAATACAGCCCTGTCGAATATTCTACAAAAAGTTTTCTTATAAGGAAGGCACAACTATCATCAATTATAATGTCTTTACTGTTGGTTTCGCTACGCTTATAACCTACTCTTAATTTAGTAAATACCCTGCCTTGACTAATCATTTCATTGTGGGAACGTCTTATGTTATCAGATAGACTGTCTGTATAGTTTTGAGCCATCATAACCCACATGTTATATACCATAAGCTCTTGACTGGTAGAATTTTGGTGTAATACTTGATTCTCAGTAATAAGATGAATTTCTAACTTTCCGCTCTTTCGTAATTCTTCTATAATAGGTGCTTCTTTAAATCCACGTTGTAGCCTGTCAACTTTATCACATATTAAGGCAACTGGTTCTTTTTGCTTCTTAATAAACTTTATCATTTCAAAGAACTTTGGACGATTTCCACGAGTGGAACTTTCTTGAAATGTGTACTCCTGAATAATTTGTAAACCTTTCCTTTCACAATAGTTCCTACCCTTATTTATTTGTCCGTCAATAGAATATCCATCTTCTTGCGGTTTTGATGACACCCTGCCTAGTATTACTGCAACTTTTGCTTGCAAATCTGATTTGTTTAATGCGTACATAAATTACCCCTTTTCATGAATATTAACCAATAAATCTTATTCTGTAAATATTTTTAACGATAATGTTTATTGACACTTATTCTGGTGGGGCTTTGTTTAATTTTTCTAATCTCAAATATTCATCAACTAATAAAATTAGAAAATTTAGCACATCCTCGCTAAACTCTTGGGTAATTTTATCAGATATATCATTATTATCGGGAATATTATTTATCACAATATTCTCCTTAGTAACTCATGCCTGCTAACAATTCGGTCAATGTTGCTACTGTTTGAGGCATGTAGCATGTGATATACCGTTGTAAAATATCCCGCTTTTCCGAAAAATATGTTGAATGAGTTTTTCTACCTGTTTCAGTTTCGGTGTAGCTTCGTACTCTATCAAGGTTGTAGTCATGTAGTTCCAATAAGCGTATCAGTCCATGCATTCTCTCAAATTCAGCTTGTGTAGGAGAAGTATCGCTTTCAACCATTGTTATATACTTGCCTCTAGCCCCTCTTAGACTATCTTCTTTAATGTTTAAGAGATTTAGCATTTCAATAATTGGTCTTTGTTCACATGTCAACAATTCATTAAGAGTTAGTGTTCCTTTCTTCAAATTAGGTGCAAGGAATTTTCTTATTGCATGGAAATTCAGTAAGCGTAATTCCATTCTTAGTGTATTATTAGCAAGGGATATACCACTACTGCCAATACGCTTAATATAGCTTTTCTGATTATGTTCTCTAATTTCTAGACCTTTGTTATAAATGCAAAATTCGTATTTTGGTACTTGTTTTGACTGTCTGCCCCTAGCAATGACTTCATAGCCAGAATTACTATACTTTAATACATTGTATTTGTCCGTTCGCATTGGTAAATAGCTTGAAAAAGCTCTTACACTTGTATTTATACTAGGTACAAGTAAATCATTAGTAACATGCGAAGAAAGAATATTTGCATATTTTTTAAAAATATTGTTATCAAATTTTACAAGACCTGTAGATTTTATTTCATTTAAAGCTCTATCAATAGTATCATTGGTTAAAAGCCCTAAAAAATTATTTGCAGAAACAATTTTGCCACTAATTGATATAATAAAATTCCCATCAGCAAAGTACATATGACCTAACCCTATATGTTGATTCTTGTCATTATAAAAAGGTTTTGCATTTGGAAATATTAATTTAGCTCGCTTTAATGAATCATTTTCGTATTCTTCCGTTTTTAATTTTCGCCGTTCATTATCTGTTAAAATCATTTTTTGGTAATGTTTTTCTTCGGCATACATTACCAAAATACTTTCATCGCTTCGTGCAGGTATGCGTGGTTTATTGGTTCTAAAAAAACAGTGTCTATTTACTGAAAATCTAGCTTCCCTACTATAAGTAAGCGGAAATAACAGCTTTATAAAGTCAAAACTGATAACAGAAGATTGCTGTCGTACAGAATCAATATTTACTTCAGGGATTTTTTTGTCTAAATCTTCTCTTTCAAAATTAAAATCGTAGCTTTCCTTAGAATTGTTATAAGGTTCTATGTCCTCTAAATCACTAACATCGAATTCATTTCTGCTATTTTTGGTTTGTAAAACCTTTTCAGCTTTTAAGATTTTTTCCATTTCTTGCCTTTCTTGCTTAAAGCAGAAATAGCTTATGGAAAAATCTTGTAAGCTAAAGTTTTACTACGGTTTGCTATATCTAATAAGATAATATCGCGGAGCTATTTCTGCCAATTCTGTAACAAATCTGAACCTCAATACAATTTTGTACTAGGCTTAGTTTCGTAAGAACCGCGATGCTCAAATACAGAAGTATTGGCACGATTAATATCTTACTTTTAAGTATATTTTTGTACCCATAATTGTAACATGTCCATATTTAATGTCAATCTTTGAGCTTAAGCTCAACAAAAACTAAATTCTCTTATGTAAAACAACATAAGGAGTTTTAAAATGAAAGAAGATTTATTTACCCTAATTGGAGCAACAAATCATGCTAAAGGTACAAGAGAAGAAAACGACTATTATGCTACTGACCCCATAGCAGCAAAATTATTATTAGATGTTGAACCGCAGTTAAATAATATCTGGGAATGTGCTTGTGGTGAAGGACATTTAGCCAAAGTTTTTGCAAAAGCAGGCAAGTTAGGAAAAGCAACAGACCTTATAAATCGTGGTTATGGAAATGTTGAAGATTTTTTATTAAATAATGAAACCTACAAAAATGGTGATATTGTCACAAATCCACCTTTTAAGTATGCTCAAAAATTTGTAGAACATGCATTAAATAAGGTTGATAATGGCAGATATGTTTGCATGTTTTTGCGGTTATTATTTCTTGAAGGTCAAGCCAGAAAAAAATTATTTGAAAAATATCCACCCAAAACAGTATATGTGTTCAGCTCACGTGTAAATTGTGCTAAAAATGGGGATTTTGTAACCTATAATTCGGGTGCAGTTGCTTACGCTTGGTTTGTTTGGTTAAAGGGCTATAATGGTGAAACAATAGTAAAATGGATAAATTAACACATCATAATCAATATGGTGCATAAATTTGGGAAATTTGCCCCCCGAATTTGTGTCTATAAAAAAGGGTAATTAAATTTTTTTTGAATTTTCCTCTATCGAGGCTTTTACAAATTTTATTTCATAGCCGAATAAATCCGCAATATCCATGAGTTCGGATATTTTAAATGTTGCTCTTGATAATTTATTTAATAAATTTGAAACAGAACCAGAGCGACCATACGTTTTTTCTAACATTTGTGCAAGTTTATACACAGATGTATTCTGCTCTTGCAAAAACCCCTTTACAAGCCTTCTAATGCGTTCTTTTTGTTCTTCTGACGGTTTATATATATCTGTCATATTATCACCTCTATAATTATTATAACACTATTTTGTAACATATCACTCTTTTGTAAATTTTTGTGTCGTAATCCTAAAAATCTCTTGCAATTCATGGAATAGTGATACATCATGAAAGAGTGATACAAGAAAAGGAGGTCAAAATGACAACAGTTATTATTACATCAAATTTGGAAAATGAAATCAAAGACATTAGAACACTAGAAGCAAAAATCAATGAACTAAAAGAACTCAAAGAAGAAAAAGAAAACATTATCAAAACTGTAATGGATAATGCAGGAGTTGAAGAAATGGCAATCGGTTCATTTACGGTACGCTTCACAAATGTAGTTCGTAACAATTTCAACACATCAGCATTTAAGAAAAAGTACTTGGAATTATACAATGCTTTTATCAAGCAAAGTAACTACAGAAAATTCACTATTGCTTAGGGGTTATCCCCTAAGCCTTTTAATATGAGGTAATAATATGGGTAAAACATTTGCATATATACGTGTTTCAACACGTGAACAAAATGAAAACAGACAACTTGATTCTATTGTGGGGCTGAATGTTGATGAAATAATTATAGAAAAAGCAAGTGGAAAAAATTTTGTCGGCAGAGAAAAATATCAGCAGATGAAATCACAATTAAGGGCAGGCGACCTTGTTATCGTTAAAAGCATTGACAGGTTTGGCAGGAATTACACACAAATTTGTAAGGAATGGGAAAGCATAATAAATCTTGGTGTGGATATTCAAGTTTTGGATATGCCAATACTTAATACACGTGATAATCAAAATGGCTTAACAGGTCGGCTTATAACGGATATTATCCTTAAATTACTTGGATATGTTGCAGAACGTGAAAGAGATAATATCAAAACAAGACAAGCAGAAGGAATTGCCAGTGCAAAATGCAGAGGGGTCAAATTTGGCAGACCCTTAGCAGAAATTCCAAAAGATTTTATTAGGTGCTATGAACTTTACAAACAAGGTTTTATTAAAGTTAAAGATGTAATGTCTATGTGTAATATTGCAAAAAGCACATTTTACAAATACGCACAGTCTATAAAAAGTTAAGTGCTTTTCATGTACTAAAATTCTGAAAAATCAACGCTTAAAAAGTTTGATTTTTTGAATACGGTAACAGTCCACAAAAAGTGTACTTTTTATGGACTTTGACAATAGACCTATCAAAATCTTTATAATACACTATATATCTATCTTTCGCCCTATTGAACCTTTATTTGCTGTATGTGATTTTGTTTTTATAGGTTTTGTTTCAACAATCTTTTCTGGCATTTGGCTCATGCGGATAATATCATCAAGGTTTAAGACTTTAAAATTAGGTTTGTTACCGATAAAATCTGCTCCTGCTTGAGTTATACCCGATGATGCAACCAAAATTACTTCATCTGCACCAAAATCATCTTTGCAGCCCCATAATGCTCTTATAGGTTCAGGTGGTACAGGATTTTGATGATGTTTGCATTGAACTATTGCAGTATATCCGTCTTTTTTGAGAATAATATCAACTCCGCCATCACCACTACCTTTAGTAACAGTTGCCCTGTATCCTTGCAGAATAAATAATTTTGCGACCTCCTGCTCAAACTGCCAACCGTCTAAACTCCACCACCATGCCTGCTCAGACCAACTTGCAGAATTTTGTTTCAAGCTGCTTTTTGAAAATTGTCCATAAGGTGAACTGTCAAATAATTTACCCCAATAAATGCAAAAAGCCACGAATGATATAAAACAAGTCCACCCAAAAACCTTAAATGGCAAAGTATTCTGCATCCATAGTTGATATAAAACATAGTTTAACAAAGCTACCCCGCCAACTGATAAGATACACTCTTTCCATAATCCACGTTTATTGACTTCTATCAAAAATTTTATCCCGATACCGATAATCGTTATAAGTAAAATAATCAATTCATAAAAACTTCTGTAATCACTTTTTCTAGTCATAGTTACCCCTTACATTTACGCATCCAATTTTCTGCCATACCTGCTTGCTTGTTTAAGCGGAAAAATTATTTTTTCTTCTACCTCTGTCCACTGGTGAGGCATAATATTAAATTGCTCTGCAAATTTTTGGTAATCATACCATGTAATACCGTTATTTCTTGCTTGTATGATATTTTCAGCTTGTTCTTCATTTATAAAATCAAGAGTTAATAATGCGTTTTTAGTACATGTCATTATGTCAATTTTACCTTCTTCTGCTCTATCCAAAAGGTTCTGGTATGTTTCATTATTAGGTTGTAAATCCAATGCTTCCTCTAAATATTCAATAGCTTCTGAAAAATCACCATCATTGTAGTATTCAATGGCTGATTTATAACATTCTTCTGCTTCTTGCCTTTTTTGAAACTCTTTTTGTTCCCAGTCAATTTTTTGCTTTAAATCTATGTAAATTTTGTTACTAGGTGAAAGTTTAATAGATTCTTTAACAAAAGATAGTGCTTTGTCAAAATCGTTATTACTAAAACATATTTTTGCTTCTTCATAAAATTTTTCTGCAACTATTATATCTCTATCGTGTTTAATTTTGCCACGTAAATCTTTATATACTTTCTTGGGATATAAATCTATTGCTTTGTCAAGCAAGTTAAATATCTTGTCATAATCATGATTTGATGAATTATAAAGCGATAGTGCTTCGTTATACAAAGTTTCGGCTTTTTGTTCATTTATAAGTTTTTGTTGTTTATCCTCAATTTTATTACTTAAATCAATATAATACTGTATTTGCAGTAATTTTAGGGCTTTATTTATAGAGCTTTTTGCATTTTTTAAATCTTCTTTTTTGTAAAAATCCTTTGCCTCAAGATAATGTTTATCCGCTTTTGCACATATTTTTTCATATTCACTTTTAATTTTTTGCAATGTATTTTGGTATTCAAGATTGTCTGGTGCTAGGGAAACAGCATTTTTTAAATCTTTTATTGTATTTTCATAATTTTTATATTTATACCCTGCCATAGCACGATTATAGCTGCTTTGAGCTTTTTCAATATTTTCCGTATATTTTACATAATCATTTTTTGCCTTTGTAAGTTTTGAAGTATCGAGTTTTTTATCTCTCGCTGACTTAATTGCCTCATTTATAAAATACATGGCTTTTTTTACATCACCATTATTTTTTGCAACTTCAAAATCATTTAATAATTCGCTTACTTCAACACTTGCATCCTTTATTTCTTGTTGAATTTTTACTAATAGAGATTTGTATTCACTATTTTCAGGTTCGATACCTATTGCATCTTGTATGTTTATTAATGCACAATTATAATCTTTCCGACCCAATGATTTTACAGCCAAATCATATAATTTTTTTGCATCTTTATGTATTTCTATCTGTTTTTCTATTTCAGTCTTTAATTTACTAAGTTTGAATATCCCAATACCATGTTTTTTAGCAATACCTTCAGCTTTATCGACTTCATTCAATGCTTGTTGATATTGTTTTTCTTCTTTTAAAGTTTCAACTTTTTTGTATAATTCATCAACTTTAGCTACTTCTTTTTGGTATAAATCTCGAACCTCTTTGAATAAGTTTTTATAATCTTCATTATCAGGTACAAGTTCTAATGCCTTTAAAATTTGTAGCTCTGCATCCTTAAATTTTGAACATTTTGCAGACTCTAATGCCTTATCATATAATATTTTTGCATCTTTAATTTTGTTTTTGGCTTTAATTTTATCTATATTTTCTAAGTAGTAAATTTTTTGTTCTTGGTATTTTTTATACTTTTTACTGTCATCTTTAAAGGTTGAAATTAATATGTCAAACATTTCAGCACAGGCTTCTGGTTTATTACATTCTGCGTATATATCAATCATTGTAAGATATATTTCCTCAGAAAAACTTGGTAAATTTGCAACCGCCTCCAATAAAAAATATGCAGCTTTATCATAATTTTTTAGACCATAATATGCCATTCCCATTGCATAATTATAATATTTATTAGTAGTATCTTCTGAATATGCTTTTTGGTATTCGGCAATAGCTTGATTATACATTCCTTTTTGGCAAAGTTCATCTCCATATTTGTATAAGTTGTCTATATAAGATGAATGTCGCTTAGTATTGATATAATTCCGCAATTTTTTAATAATAGGAACAGAAATAATCAATAGTACTACTAAAGAATATACCACGATTAGAAATATCAAAAAATAATCTTGTTGCATTTTATATCCTTATAGTTATCAATACTGAATTATCTTCTAATACTTCTTCTTGTTCTAATCGCATTGTAGGGCTTTTGGCTACTTTGTTTTTGATATTTTCACAAATGTTGTGCTGAACAACTTTGTTATATTCGGTTTCAATTTTGCTAAAATGCTTATGGACAGCCTTCAAATTGCATTTTCCGATTACTTTAAATTCGTAATTACTACCCCCCTGTCTATAAATACTTGCATCAAACCCGTCTAATAAGAATTCAAAATTATCACCTTTCATTGTTGCAGTTATATCCGCATTTTTAAGTGCTTGCTTTAATATACTTTTATCAGTATAAATTGTAGGGAATGTATATTCAGGTTCAGGTTCGGTTATTTGCATTTTTACAACTGTTGTTATTGACTGCCTTACAGGTTTAGTATCTGTGTCTACCTGTTTTGAAAGTTTATTTTTATAAATATTTCTGTCTGAAATTGATAAAAAGAATACTTTTTTACCCATTACATTTTCAACCTTTTCTATGTAGGTTTTAATATAACTTTCATCAACATAATTATTTATAACAGCTAAAATTTCATTTCCTCTGTATAACCACCAAACACAATCATAGTCATCAGAACCTATATGAGTTTTTATGTATATGAATCTGCCAGTATCAATTCTTTTATAATCATATCCCGCTTTTCGCATAAATTCTTTAACTTCGGATTCAGATTTAAACAAAGTATAATACTGTGTTTGTCGGGATTTTACCCATTCATCATATTCCTTTGCCCCCATTCTGGCACGTTGTTGTGCAGCTCTACGTTCGCTATCTATTAAATCCTGTTTTATTGACATATTTATTACCTCTTTATTTTTATTTATTCCTTAAAAATCAATAGTTCTGCCACCTCTTGCACGTTTGACGGTTTCGGTATTTTTCTTTGCTTTTTCTTTTTTGATAACAATTTCTTCAGTTTCTTCAGGTACATAATTGTACTGTTCATCATGAGCGGTTGCAGCAACGGCTCTTTCATTTGCCCATTCACGAATTGCAAGTATTTGTTCTGCTTGCGTTGTTGAAAGCGGTATTGTATTTTTTATAATCTTAAATAAATCTTCCTCTTGTAATTCTCTATTTTCAGAAAATGCTTCAAATAAAGCTGAAACAACAACTTGTTCTATTTCTGACCCGCCAAAGCCTTCAGTTGCATCAGATAATTTTGTTAATAGTTCATCAGTAACTTTGAATTCCTTTGATATACTACCTTTTAGCCTTTTTTCAAGGTGCAATTTGAAAATAATTTTACGTTCATTTACTGTCGGTAAATCAACAAAGAATATTTCATCAAATCTGCCTTTCCTGAGCATTTCAGGCGGTAACTGATTAATTTTATTTGCGGTTGCTATAACAAATACTGGTTTTGTTTTTTCCTGCA
This sequence comes from bacterium, assembly GCA_017542305.1. Taxonomy (GTDB): domain Bacteria; phylum Cyanobacteriota; class Vampirovibrionia; order Gastranaerophilales; family Gastranaerophilaceae; genus UBA1221. The sequence continues at coordinate 54,720 of JAFXXK010000007.1, read as the reverse complement.
TCCAAGTAAGAAATGTTCCAAAAACTCTTGTTGTAGTACCGCCGTCACGTTCTCCGCCATTGCCACCAAAACCCTTTTCTATTTCATCAATCCATAAAATTGAAGGAGCAACGGCTTCCGCAGTTTGCACAGCTTTACGCATATTTTCCTCACTACTGCCGATAAGCCCAGAAAAAATCCTACCGACATCAAGTCTTAACAACGGTAATTGCCATAATGCACTCATCGCCTTTGCAGTCATTGACTTTCCACAACCTGCGATACCTGTTATCAATATTCCTTTAGGTGCTGGTAAATTGTAATCTTTTTGTGCTTTCCCTAACCATGAGTTATTGCGTTTTGTCAGCCATTTTTTCATATTTTCAAGTCCGCCAACATCATCAATATTTATGTCTGTATTTACAAATTCAAGGATACCTGTCTTTTTAATAACCTGACATTTTTCTTCCAAAATAATATCTAATTCATTTTCTGTAAGTTGTCCTGTTGTTACCATTGCACGTGCAAAGGCATTTTCTGCCTCTTGTAAAGTTAATCCTTGTGCTGCTTTACATAGTTTTTCTTTTGCATTTTCATTAAGTTTTATAGTAATGCCTGTCCCTTTGTTCAACTCAATCATTTCATTTAATAGGCTTTTTAATTCGTCAAGCGTAGGTAAATTAAAATCGACTACAGTTATATCTTTTTGCAAATCATCAGGCAATAGCAATATTGGGGCAATGATAACAACATTTTTAGGGAAATCTGCATTTTTTAATGACCCTGCTACATCTCTTATTTTTCTAATAAAATCGTAATCAGTCCTACCGCCTTTTGCCCCTAAAAGACAGTGAACATCTTTTAATATAAGTATTGCAGGTTTATTAAAATCTTCTATATAAGATAATGCACTAATCGGATTATTTGCTTCATTTATATTAACTTTTTCTTGACCTTCGTCAGTATGCCTTTTTAAACCTTCAGTAGAACTCCATATAAATATTTCTCTTTGTGTTTTTATTTCTTTTGATTCGGCAATTTTAACGATAAGCTCTACAATCCTTATTTCTTCCCATGTTGGTATATAAACAAAGGGAAACCTTGCCCTAAATAAATTTGTTAGATATTGTTCGGTTTTTCTCATACCTTCTAATTGCCCTGTTTTAGCCATAATTATCACCTCATTACTTCCATCAGTTCTTTAAAATCACCCATACCAGTCAAGACAACCTCATTATCAGGTGATATACGCACTTCAATTTTGTTTTTGTTTTCATATATTACGGATTCATTGTACCTGTCCGTAAAAAAATAATAGTTCTGATTGCTTGAACCCACCCAAGCACGTGAAAAATCCTGTTTATCCTGCTCGTACCTGCCATCAATCAAAATATCCGTATATTTTGCTAGTTCTCGAAAATCCTGTCTGTCTTTAATGTCAGCGTAATCATTCCCAGTAAAGACAATAACAGACAGTCCAAGTTCTTGAACTGCCTTACTTATCTTTGTTACAGGTTCTATTTGTTCTAAAGGTTCACCACCGAGCCAAGTAATGCCCTCTATTTTATTCGCATAGGATTTTATGATATTGATAAAATCTTCAACCTTGTAGGAAGTACCACCGTCAAAATCCCACATGTGAGGGTTTGCACAACCCTTACAATGAATAGAACACCCTTGAACCCATATAGCAAAACGTGTTCCAACACCTTCAACATTTGTTATAGGAATATATGAATTAATCCTAATATCCACTCTGCTGATACCCCTCATTATAGGTATTATTTTCTACTGTTTCAGCTTCATAGTATTCATTTGTAAATTCGGATTTAACAGTCTTTGCACCTGTTAAGTTTTCAACTTCCTTTATGTAGTTCATACAGGATTTACCTTTTATGCCTACTGTTTCCGATTCAATTCTTCCGTCAGGATATACCCTGATTTTAATTTGTTTTGCCATTTGAGATACTCCCAGTTTTTGCACCATTCTATCTATACTGTTGTATAACTTTTACTACTAAATGATAGCATGAATAATTGTTAAAGTATATGTTGCATAAAATAGTATTAAGTTAGTTTTTGTATAGGTTTAACCGTCATTATTTTCTGCATTTTTAATATTTTTCACCAAAATAGATATTCTGGTGCATTATGTTTTGGTGCATATCTCTGTTACACTTGCATTTTGGGTTAAAACACTTACCGTCTTTATTCAAGTTTAGAATATCATTTGTTACGTATTCCGTATCAAATTTGTATTTTTTACCAATTTTTTGAATCCGCTTAAAATAAACCATTTGTGTTTTGGGTTCATCAAGAATTAACACTACCATTGGCTTTTTGCCAGTCATAACGGCATAATGCAAAGCCTGTCCTATGCTTTCGTGCCATTTATTTGCAAAATCAAATTCTACTGCGTGTGTTTTGGTTAAACAATCCACTCTGGTAAAATCTTCATTTTCATATTCAATAATACCGTTATGTGCTTTGCACCATGCCTGTTGATAACTTTCTTCATTATGGTCGTGGTGAACGTGTTGCCACCCCAAATTGCAGGTTTCATACTTAAAAGGGTATGCAAATGTTATAACAGGTATTGCAAGTATTACTGCCATGTATAATAATTTATTTTTCAATTCAGCACCAATAACCTTTCTTGACGTTTTGCACCATTATATTTATTTTGGTGCATATTCTTGCCGAATGTTGCAAATACTGTGTTTTATATTTGCAAATATCGGCAATTTTATGCTTTTATGCACCGTATGTTTTTAAATAATTTGTGCTATAATCAAGCAGTAACAATATATGCAACCGTTTAAATAAACTGTTGCATTGTAATACGGTGCATTTCCGCTATTTTACAATTCAAAATTGATATATGACTCGTCTAATTCCTCTTGTGCGATTCCGATATATCGCATGGTTATTGACGGTGAGCTGTGATTAAATATTTTCTGCAATAGTGCCACATCATTATTTAGCTTGTAGTGGTGATACCCAAAAGTCTTACGCATTGTGTGAGTGCCGACATTAACGGATATATTCAATTTTTTGCATACGTCATTAATAAATCTGTACACTTGCGACCTGTGTAATCTTTTGTGCTTTTTCCCCACAAATAAAGGTTCTTCGCCCGTAATTGAATAATATTTTTTCTCACGTTCTACCAAATATTCTTTAATCAGCTTTTGCAGTTTTTTATTCAATGGAAATCTTTTAAATTTCTTTGTTTTCTTTTCCACAACTTCAACATATTGTTTTCCTTTTACACTTTCTACATTCAACCCCAGAATATCAGAGATTCTAAGCCCTGTATTAATGCCAAATATCCAAATAAGCTGATTCCGTAAACTATGCTTCGCTAAATACTTTTCAATAGCTTCTACGTCTTTTTTGTCCTTAATAGGTTCAACCAAATTTTTCATCTTAAAATCCTCTTTTCTACACCATATACTTATTTTCGGTGCATGAAAAAATTTAAGTAAGATATATTTAGTTATCAAATGTTTCGCTTCACTAATAGGATTAAGTAATAAATTACTTATGTATGTCACTCATACATAAGGAGTCAGCCCCTACTCGCTTCGCTCGCTTAACGGTGCAGACTCACTTGTACTAGCAACAAACCTCTATAATCAATCTTTTATTTATTTCTATCAGTTTCAGCTTCACATTACATTCTACATTTAAAATTTTTCAAATTTTTCAATTTATATATATGCTAATCACTACTTTTTATCTTATTCGTCTCTGCTATACATTAGATAATAAGGGGTTATTTTTTATCCAGTTCCTTTAACCAATTTTTCATTTCCATAAGATACGGATTCATTTCATATATATCATAAGCATTATTAGTTAGGATTTCTTCCCCTACTTCCCAATTTTTAATAAAAGAGCCCAAGAGGCTCTTTTTTATATATTAAATCAAATATTACCACGGATAGTCGGGTTTTATCTGCCATCCGTCCATAAATATTACAGCCAAACAGCCTTTGCCATCTTTACTTTTATTGCAGAAATCGTTATTTCCTGTTCCTAATATTTGATTCCTGTCTTGATAATCCAGATTGGCCGGTAACATTCTACCCTGAAATGCACTACCTGATACTGTGTTAGTGCTTGCGGGTTTTATAAAATACTCCAAAAAGAAAACATCTTTACCTACTCTATTAGGATTTCTTTCACCATTAATATCAAAAATTATTTGTACCAATTTATCATGATGTTGACTTTTATGATTTGCAGCAACACATACAAATGTACCATCTACAAGATAAAAACGATATGAATTTGCAAATTCAGTATAATTATTGAAACTCTGTCCGTTTAATCTTTTTATTGGGTAATTGCACTCTTTTGTACTATTATTTTCGCATACTCTGGCAATTTTTAAATATGGCATTATATATTTTTCTGCAAAAGCTTTACCCGTTGCCCAATCTAAATTATTTCCCAGTTCCCAATTTCTTGTATCATCGTATTCTGCTATAGCCATAGAAGTAGTATTGCCCAACATAGCATAAACTTTTTTTAGCTTTGAAATAGTTTCTTGTTTTTGGTAATTACTAATTACCGTTGGTAATGTCATAGCAGCTACAATGCCAATTATACCAAGGGTTATCAGAACCTCGGCCAGGGTAAAAGCGGCACGACTACCTCTTCCGCATTGAAAAAAAGCAGTATTTTCCAGGTCATTAAGCAATTTAGCTGCCAATCTTCCAAAATAGCCAAAACTCCTGTTGTGAGAGAACTTTACCCCCATCCCACGATGCTTAAAAGCAGTCATACTCATGGTTTTCAACCCTCCTTTTATATATAATTATAACATATGTGTTGCTATTATTCAAGTGTAGTTTTGCCTTCTTGCGTATTTCATTGTATCTTAAGATTTTGCTATGTAACTTACAGTGCTATTGTATAGTAGGCTTATGAGTTTCTGTATTTAATATAACTATGCTTATATGTCCGGAAATGACGTAGTTGGGAATTATAATTAACTTAAAAGGAGTAAGAAATGACAAAAAACAGTATTGAAAAAGCGGAAAATTTAAAAAAGTTAGTAAACCCTGAACAAAACACAGTAAAAAATAAAAAAATAAAAGTAATCGGAGTCGGTACAGGAGGTTGCAACGCCGTTAATCATATGATTAAATGCGGGTTAGCAGATGTTGAATTTTGGTTAATGAATACTGATAAGCAATTGTTAGAGCTTGGACGTACTGATAACAGAATCCTGTTAGGTGTAAAAACTACAAAAGGACTTGGTGCCGGTGACGACTATGAAATTTGGAAACAAGCAGCGGAAGAATCTAAACATGAAATAATAAAAGCGTTAGAAGGTGCAGATATGGTGATTATAACCACAGGTTTAGGTGGTGGTACAGGTACAGGTGCAACTCCTGTTATTGCAAAAATTGCAAAAGAATTGGGGATTTTGACTGTTGCTGTTGTTACAAAACCATTCACTTTTGAAGGTAAAAGAAGAACTACTATCGCAGAAGAAGGTATTAAAAATTTAAAACAATATTTTGATAAGACAGTTATTATAGAAAATGACAAGCTTTTACAAGTCGTAAAAAGGACAATAAGTATAAATGAAACTTTTGATGTTACTAATAGAATCCTAAGTAAAGTAGTTATAGGATTGTTAAAACACTTGCGACATCAATAATATATATTTCCCAATTAATTTAGCTGTGTTGTTGTATTAGGGATTTTGACATAGAGTATTAAAAATGATAGTATGAATTTTGATATTATGATAATAAGTGATGATGATTTTAATATAAAAGTTGATGATGAAGCTGATATTTTTGAGTTGGCACAAATTCCTGTGTATGATGAAAATTTGTATTCACAGTATTCTTCTTACAAAAACGGGAAATTATATAATCAGGACAATAAATTAATTTCAGAGTTGTATCATGATTTTATAAAGAGTAATTACAATTTAAAAAAATCTTATAAATATCGTGAAAATGGAGATTTATCAGAAATAATTTCCAAGGACATTTACTCTCTTATGTTAGGTTCAACGAGAGAAGTTTTCAAAAACAATACCGAATCCGTCCGCTATGTGTATTTAGATGAAATTGAGGAAAATGAAGAAGATGACGTTATTGAATGTAAGTCTTTTTATAATAATGGCAAACTTCTAAAGAAAGAAGAAAAGAGCGAGAGTTTAGGTAAAATAACAATTTATGAATATAAATATGATACGTCCGGCAAATTATTAAATATTCGGATTAAAGAGGACAATAATGATACAGAAAACACTTCTTATGAGTATGACGATAAAGGGAATGTAATAAAGATAATTCAGGATGAGCTCTTTGGGCTTAGAGAAATCCGATTTTTATATGACAATGGGAGAATTATGCAAAGAGAAGTTATTAATAACGATGCCAATACAAAAGATATTTCTGAATATCAATATTATACCAATTCTGTTATGAAACAATGTCTGAGCATATCTTATGAAAACAATCAACTTACCTCAAAACATTATATCTATTACAGTCCAAGCGGCTTAATGACCCTGCAAATTCTGAATTATTATAAGAATGACAAAATAACCAGATTTCACATTTGGGGTTATGATGAAGAATCAAGGACACAGGATGTTTGTACAGAAGGCATAGGAATTGGCGTGTTAGATGAATTAATTGAAATGATAGAATCGTACAAAACTGATTTACAAACAATGGTTAAAGACAATCGCACGGATGAAATTGCAATGCAAAAAAGAATAATCAGCAAATACTGTAATGAACTTGCCAAAAATTACATATTATGGAACAAGTATGAAGCTGCATTGAGTGTTTGTAATGAGTCAATAAATTATGATGCAAATGACGAGAATTATTATACAAAATACCAAATTCTTATGAAGTTAAACAAATCTGAGGAAGCAGACAGGGCATTACTCCAAGCAAGAATTTTTAATAAAAATATTTAAACTAGAAAGAAAATATTGAAAGATGCTATTATGGATAAAAATACTATATTAAAAACAATAAATAAAATAAATAAACTCGGGAATATTACGTTCCAATGGTCTAAACCAATTATAGATGATAAGTATTTAAATAAAAAAAAATATATCTATGATGTAAAAGGATATGGTATATATGATTCAAAAGCTGAAAACCGATTTTGCTTACTAATAGAATTGCCTAATAATAAAAATAAAAAAGGAGTACTATCGACATTACTTGTGAATCCTGCTAATACTTTTCCTGCTGATATTGTAAAAAAGAAAAATCTAAAATCTAGATTTGATCAAACAATAAGAAATCTTATAGTATTAGCAAATGCAATTGGATATAGTCAAATAATAGTTATAAATACATTTCCGTATATAGAAAGTAATAGCAAAGTAGCTAATGAATATTATAAAAAAAATAAATCAAATAACGAATTTTTTAAATTAAATTTTGAATTAGTAGAAAAAATACTTAATAGTAGTAATGAAATACTTGTTGCCTGCGGAGATAGTATTGATTCAAACTTGTATTCTGATTATTTTGAAATAATAAAAAAAATAAAGAAAAATAATATTAATACAAAATTATTTACTTATGCTAAACAAGATACGCAAGATTGTAAAGCTCTTGTTAATGGGAAACCAAGACATTTAAATTTACAAGCGGCAAATAACAGAAAACAATACAATAAAGCCCTTGCAGATAAGAAGCTTTGTGAATTAGATATTATTGATAATTGTTTTCAATTAAAATAATTTTGACCAAAATTTCTATATTCTTTTGAATATTAGTGAGGTGTTTATTCCGCCAAAGGCAAAATTATTGCTCATAAAGTATTCGGTTTCAAATGCCCTCGGATTAGTAATTATATAGTCAAGTTCGGCACATCTTTCATCAACATTTTTTAAATTCAGGTTAGGGCAGAACCAATTATTGTTCATCATTTCTATGCTCATAATAGCCTCAATGGCACCGCAGGCGCCGAGGGTATGTCCTGTATAACTTTTTATCGTACTGACAGGCACATTGCTGCCAAAAACATTATAGGTTGCCTGAGATTCTGCGATATCGCCATTAACTGTACCCGTGCCATGTGCATTAATATATCCGATATCCCGGGCAGACAAACCTGCAGAATTTAATGACTGTTTCATAACTTCTGCCATCATTTCAGGGTTAGGATTTGTTATGTGAGTTCCGTCAGAATTCGTTGCAAAACCGACGAGTTCCGCATATATTTTTGCCCCTCTGTTTTTAGCGTGTTCATATTCTTCCAGAATAAGAGTTCCTGAACCCTCGCCGATTACAAGTCCGTCCCTGTCTTTATCAAACGGTGACGGGGTTAAGTTTGGGGTATCATTTTTCACGCTTGTTGCAAACAGGGTATCGAAAACCCCGATATTACTCGGACTGTATTCCTCGCCGCCCCCTGAAATCATAACCGTCTGCGCACCTGATTTTATTGCCTCATAAGCATAACCTATACCCATAGAACCCGATGTGCATGCAGTTGAGGTCGGAATAACCCTGCCGTGAGTTTTGAAATACAGAGAAATATTAACTGCGGCAGTATGCGACATCATACGGATATAAGAGCCGGAATTGAGGTTTTTGACCTCATGGTTAACGCACATGGAATAAAAATCCATAATGGCATCAATTGAACCGCTGCAGGAACCGTAGCTGACACCGGTTTGTCCGCTTGAAATTATGGGATTATCCGTTAACCTCGCATCTTCTACCGCCTGTTTGGCTGTTGCAACAGATAATATGGCAACATCACCCATTGTTCGGGTAATTTTTCTGTTAAAATCCTCCGGCAGTACAAAGCCCTGAACTCTTGATGCAAGTCTTGTATGTAAACCCTTGTATATTGCAAGATTTTCATCATAAATAATACAGTTTTCAAGTTTATGTAATCTGTTAAAGGCGGATTCAACAGTCGAGCCCAAAGGACTTGCCAGTGCCATGCCTGTAACTACAACGCGTCTGGTCATTAAAACATTCCTCCGTTAACGGAAATAACCTGTCCAGTAATATAACCCGCATCTTCGCTGAACAAGTAATTAATAGCACTTGCTACCTCTTTAGCCGTTCCTACCCTGCCCATTGGAACAGCATCTTTAATCATCTCAAAAGGTATTTCCGCAGTCATATCCGATTCTATCATACCGGGAGCAACACAGTTTACGGTAATTTTTCTTTTTGCAACTTCTCTGCTCAAAGATTTTACCGCACCGATAATACCGGCTTTTGATGCGCTGTAGTTTACCTGACCTTTGTTACCTGCTAACCCCGATACGGAGGACAGTGCAACAATTCTGCCCTGTCGGTTCTGTATCATCGGCATAATGAGCGGCCTAATTGTATTGAAAAATCCGTTTAAATTAATATTTATAACTCTGTCCCACTGATCATCTTCCATTAGCGGGAAAAGGTTATCTGCGGTAATTCCGGCATTAACTACAACACCATAATATATTCCGTTTTTTTCTATATCATCCAGCAAAACTTGTTTTGCCTGTTCTCTGTCAGATACGTCAAACTGAAGTACACGAACAGTTCTGCCCATAGCTTCTATGGCTTTTTGGACTTCCAGCATTTTTTCTTTGTTTCTGTTGCAATGTAAAACTATATCAAAACCGTTTTGTGCAAGATACATTGCCGTTTCTTTCCCGATACCTCTGCTTGACCCCGTAATTAAAACCGTTTTACCCATATATTAACTCCTTTATATTATCATCGTCATTTTGATACACATTTATTGTTGCGCTTGCAATCTCTTCGTTTTCTTCATTATAAATGAAACATTCAAAAGAGTATATATCTGCAACAAAAACTTCTTTTACCAAAATATTGTAGGTTTTTCCGAGTTCAAAAGTCTTGATAGCATTGTTATACAACCTTGTACCAAGCAAAAAACCGATTCTCGGTTTATCTAATTTTTTTCTCAAATATGCATAGCAGCCTATAGTTTGTGCCATATATTCAATACCGACAACGGAATCAATACCGTTTAATTCTTTATCAAAAAATACGCTGTCCTCTCTTATGGTAACGCAGCTTCTAAGCCATTTTTCCTCAAGCGAATAATCAATAATATCATCAATTAATATCATCGGTTTTTCATGCGGTAATACGGTTGCTATATATTCTTTGTTATCCATCTTTTTTCCCCAAAATAAGTATAGCATTAGTGCCGCCAAAACCAAAAGAATTACACATACAAACTTTACATTTATTGTATTTTTTATTCTTTTGAGCAAGATTAATTTTAGGCAACGAGTTGTCATAATTTCCGTCATAAACGTTCGGATAGAGTCTGCCGTCAAAATCATCAAGCAATTTACAGCATAAAGCTGTTTCTATACCTGCTGCCGCTCCAAGACAATGTCCTGTCAGCGGTTTTGTAGAACTTACCGGAACTTTATTTCCAAAGACTTTATATATCGCATTGGATTCCATAATATCATTGGCAATTGTACCTGTTCCGTGAGCATTTATATAATCGATATCGGATGCCGTAATTCCTGCCTCAGCAAGCGCCATTTTAATAGCATTAACGGACTCTTTGCCCTCAGGGTCGGGAGTGGTTGAGTGATAAATGTCAGTACTTTCGCCTACACCCATAATATCTATTCCGTTTAAAGCCTCTTTTTCGGTAATGAATATTGAACTTGCTTCTCCTATATTCATTCCGTTACGGTTTACGCTAAACGGTATTGACGGCTTATCCGACAAAACTTCCAGAGAATGAAATCCGTATACGGGAACTTTCGCCAAAATATCTGCACAAGCCACTATAACGGCATCTGCAATATTATTATTCATCAAATCCCTTGCAAGTAAAAAAGCCTTTATACCGGAAGAACATGCTGTCGAAACAGTTGTATAAAAACAATTCAACCCTAAATATGTGTGTATAAATTTAGCAGGATTACCAAGTTCATAGTGTTCTGCATTATTTGATATTTCAAATTCCTCAACACCTGAATTTGTAGATGCAACAACTACGGCAATCCTGTCTTTTGAGTATTTTGTAATGAGCTGTTTAATCTCGTTTTCAATGAGTCCTAAATTCTTTAGTAATAAGCTGTTACAGCGGATATTATAATTTTTATCAGTAATTTCGGGAAGTTCTTCTTTTATAATTCCGACATGAATATGACTATCGGGAATATAGCCTTCTATATCTTCAAAGCAGGAATTATCGCCATTTATGGCTTTTTCATAAATTGCATCAATATTATTCCCCAAATTGCACAGAGCTTCATAACCCGTTATCTTCAAAAATATAACCCTCTTAATTTTTATAATATAATTGTAGCATGAAAGATAACATATTAGAATTTTATGTAAACAAATTTGATTATGCGGAATCAACTGAAGCGGTTGATATCAGTTTTATTCCGCCGATAATGAGAAGACGGCTCAGCAAACTTGATAAATGTACTCTTTCTGTTTTAAACAAAACATTCACCGATGATATACAAAACATAGTATTTTCCTCGCAATACGGAGAATTCGAGAGATTAATAAAAATAATTACCCAATACACAGAGGACAAAGAAGTTTCCCCGAACACCTTTTCCGGTTCTGTTCACAATTATCCTGTCGGTTTCTTTTTGCTTAACAATAAAAAATCTGTTCCTTATAATGCAGTTGCATCCGGAAGAAATTCAATATCTTCAGGACTTTTGGCGGCTGTTATATCGGATTATAACAACATTTTATATTGCTATGCCGACCCGAATGGGGATGATTTCAGGGCATTTGCGATAAATATTTCCAAAAACCCGTTGCCGCAGTCGCAAAAGTTTCGGATTACAACAGGTAATAAAGATTTTGATGATAATTTTGATGACTATATAAAATTATTCAATAAAGACAAAAATATAATAAATACGCAGTTGTTTGCAATAGAAAGTGTTGGTGGCAATGACTAAAATAGTACAAATTTACAGAAGTATAATCGTTGTATTTTTTATATGTTTTTTTGGCGTAGGGGCACTTGTAGTAAGATATTGCTTATTACCGTTTAAAAAAGAACGAATTCAAAAATATGAGACCCTACAAAAATCATGGCAAATTTATATATCGCTGCTGAAATTCTTTAAAGTAATAGAATTTGAGCCTGACAATTCAGAAATACTTAAAAATATTAAAAACTCTATCATAGTATCTACCCATCCGAGTTTTTTGGATATAGTACTTTTAATGTCAATAATACCGCATTCAACCTGTTTTGTTGCCGATAAACTTGCCCGTAATCCGTTTTTCAAAGGAATGGTAAAACTGTTGTTTATTCTCGAAGGACAGCCCATGGATAAATGGGTAAACGATGCCTGCGAAATGCTGGAAAACGGAATAAACATTATTATTTTTCCTATGGGTGGCAGACATATGAAAGATGAACACCCGAGAATCAGACGCGGTGCTGCATTAATTGCCCGAAAATCCAAAAGAAATATTGTTATGCTCCAAATAAATAATGATTTTGCATTTTTAGCCGGTCATCAGCCTGTATATAGAGCAGGTTCAAAGCCAACAGTTTATACAATTAAATACCTTGGCGAAATAAATACCGCCGAATATATTGAAAAATATCCTGATGAAGTGGATTTTAAAACAGAAATTTCAAAAGAAATTGCGAAGAATTTGTACGCAAAGGAATAAGGATAATAATATTAATTATGATGCATTGTCTGATGCACCATACGAAATCAGGCACAAAGGCTTGACAAATTTGAAAAATATGACATAATGTTAATATATGGAGGTGAAAACTATGATTATGTCTGTATTTAAGAGCAATAGGGGGGGGGGCAGCCTCTTATAGCAAGGATTTCAAGGGTTTTACGTTAGCGGAAGTATTGATTACCCTCGGTATTATCGGTGTCGTTGCGGCGCTGACCTTGCCTACACTGATTTCTAACTACCAAAAACGTGTTTATGTAACCCAGCTTAAAAAATCTGTTTCAGTATTGAGTCAGGGCTTTACTACAATGATGGGACAGGACGGTGTGACTGAATTAAAGGATACCGATGCATTTAGTGGGATGGCACGCAGTTCCTGTACCCAGAGCACTATCCTTACGGATAAGTGTCTTAGTATGAAAGATGGATTAGAGAGAGTATTTTCTAATATTAAATTTACTCCGTGTGATGGCTCTCAGGTAAAATACTTGAACGGAAATAATGCATCATCAAAGTCTGCAAATAGCACATGCATAGAGTTTCCTGATGGGTCAGAAATTTATAATTACACTTCTTACAAAACTCGGAGGGGAAACATAGCACACCCAACAGGTGGCTATGTTAGTACAATGTATGTGGATGTAAACGGACCTAAAAATCCAAATACTATTGGCAGAGATATTTTCTATCTTTATATGGGTAATAACGGAACAATATATGCAGTTGGTTCTCAGGCTTATTCTGAAATGGCGGCAAGTGATTCAAACAGAGAATATTGGCGAACTACAACGATTAACTCTTTAAAATGCGACACGAGTTCTATGGGTCTTGCTTGCGCAGGCAGAGTACTTGAAGAAGACGCAATGAACTACTAGGATTCATGTCATTGCGAGCAAATCAAAGGCTTGATTTGCGTGGCAATCCAGCTTATTTATCATAGCAGTAAAATTCAATGATAAGGTAATTAGTTCAAAAATGAAAAAACAGAGCAAATTTCAAATAATGAAACTTATTAAACAGGCGTAAAAACGGCTGGATTGCTTCGGTCGGCAGGCTTCTGCCTCCCTCGCAATGACATGAAAAAACAATTGCCTAAAGGCAGTCCGACAGGTCGGGGAAAATGCAGATATCTGGCTTAATCCTCCAGTACATCCTGACCGTCGGATTGTTTTTTATACATAGTGGGTGCGTCAGCTCTGCATACAGGCTCACAATTCTCGCAAGCTCGAATGTTCGCTTTGTAAAACGACGCACCGGAAAAATTGCTTCCCTTGCTTAACCAAAAAATCCATGATATACTCTTGTTATGGAATTGGAAGAGCAGATTAAACAAATAATCATAGATTCATTGGAGTTGGAAGATATAACAACTACGGATATTGTGGACGAGGAGCCTTTATTTAATGAGGGTTTGGGTTTGGATTCCATTGATGCTCTTGAGCTTGGTATGGCTTTGAAAAAGAAATTTAATCTGACTTTGAGCAAAAATAAAGAAGAAAATAAACAGCATTTTTATTCTGTTAAAACTATTGCAGATTTAGTTAGGAGTCAACAAAATGACTAAAAAGTATTCAAAAGAAGATATTTATAATAAATTATGCGAAATTTTGGAAGAAGAATTTGAAATAGACAAATCTTCTGTCAACGGTGATACAAATTTGTTTACCGATTTGGAATTAGACAGTATCGATGCTGTTGATTTAGCGGTCAGACTGCAGCAGTTTACGGATAAGAGAATTTCTCCGGAAGAATTTAAACAAATCAGAACAGTTAATGACGTAACGGAAGCTGTTTATAACCTGTTATAGGAAAGTGTAATGAAAAGGATTAAGCACATTATACCTGTTATTATAACTTTATGTGTGGTTTTTCTTTTTTATATAAAAAGGTTTGTTGTCTTAAAATACTATCCGCCGGTGTGTAATACATTTATTTTTCTTGTTTTTTTCTGTTCTTTATTTATGAAAGAAACCGTAATCCAAAAGATTGCAAAAGCCTGCGGCGAAAAACCGGATACTCCTGCCTGGGATTATACAAGAAAATTGACCTGTGTTTGGGCAGGTTTTACGTTTATAAATTTACTTGTATCAATATGGACAATATTCCAATCAGACAGAATATGGATGCTTTATAACGGCTGTATTTCATATATTTTGATAGGCTTGTTGTTTGGAGTAGAATATATCGTAAGAATTATTCTCAGAAAAAGGAATATTATTTAATGCTGGAAATTTTTACCACAACAAAATTTGACGATGAAATCGCCTTAATTGACGATAACAGAACTTATACTTTTTCTAATATAAAAAAACAAATAGCATACCAAACAGAAAAACTCAAAGACAAAAATAAAAATGTAGTCATATTAGGAGAAGATAATTACAGCTTTATAATACATTTTTTTGCGTCTGTTTTCAGCGGAAAAAATATTTACCTGATAACCGACAGAGCAAGGCTGAATGATATTGATGCGGATTTTGAAGTTTTGGACAAAACCACTTTTGGCAGCATAGAAAACTATGATTTCCCAAATATTGATGTAAACAATATTTTTATCAATTTTTTTACTTCGGGTTCGACAAGCAAACCCAAAATAATAACCCATTCTTTATACAATATTATTTTTGAGGGGAAAGATTTAGGGGATGAATTTGACCTTGATGATGAAAATATGACCGTAATGTCAACAACTACACTTTGCCACAGGTACGGGCTTGTAACGCATTTGATGTTCCCGATAACTCATAAACTAAAAATATACATTAAAAGCATTGCATACCCCGATAATGTTGATATTGAAAATTCCGTTCTTGTAACAACACCATCATTTTTAAGTTCTGTTTTCAAGTATAATATTCCCTTTAAAGTACCTCCAAAATATATTTTTTCGGCAGGCTCAAAGCTTGACGGTACAATATTTGAAAAATTAGAGAAAAATTCTAAAGTTATCGAGATATACGGCAGCTCAGAAACGGGTGATATTGCTCATAAAACACATTATAGCGATAATTTCAGGTTATTTAATTGCGTAGATATAAAAGTAAATGAAGATAATATTGAAGTTATATCCGATTACATTTATAATAAATCTGCAATTGTTAACGACAAAATTGAAATTAATAATAATCAGATAATCATAAAAAAGCGAACTGACAGAATGTTTAAAATATGCGAAAAAAGAATATCGGCAGACGAATTGGAAGAAAAACTGAAGCAACACGAATTTGCGGAAGACTGTTATATCACAAAGTATGAGGATAAATTAGTTTGTTTGTGTGCTTTATCCAAAACAGGACAGGACTATTTGCTTGATAATAACGTAGCATCGTTAACCAAAAACTTAAAACAGCATTTGCTGAAATATTCCGAGATAATACCGCAAAAATGGAAATTTATTGATGAAATCCCAAAAACGGATATGGGTAAAATCAACAAGAATTTTATAATGCACCTTTTTAATATAAATTTATCTTTGCCCGTCATTTTAAGCAGAACTGTTGAAGAAAACATTATAATTTATAAAATTTTATTTTATAAAAACTGCAATTTCTTCAAAGGGCATTTCCCTGAATTTGAGATAGTTCCGGGAGTTGCCCAAATTTATCTTGCAAAAGAATTTGCCAATGCGCATTTTCAGCTTAATCTCGGACAGGGTCAATGGAAAAGAATTAAGTTTTCAAACATTATTGAACCCGACAGTATTGTATATCTAAAACTTGAAAAAACAGAAAAACATGTATCTTATGAATACTATTCCGATACAAAAAAATATGCTTCCGGCGTATTTTTATGTGAAAATATATTTGAGGAAATATTAAAATGAGTCTATTTCAATCAGAATACGAAGTAAAAGTACCATTTGAAGATCTTGATCCGATGAATGTTGTCTGGCATGGAAATTATATGCGTTATATGGAGCAGGCACGATGCGATATGCTCTCAAAATTAAAATACAATTATAACAATATGCGCCATGACGGCTACTTTTATCCCATTGCAAAAATGGACGTAAAGTATATTAAATCCGCAACTTTTGAAGATATTCTTGTTATTAAAACGGAATTAATTTCCATAGAACCGGCGATTAATATAAAATATAGTATTTCCAATAAACAAACAGGTGAAAAAATCTTTGAAGGCTCCACAATGCAAATCGGAATTGATATGAATACAAAGGAAAGTCTTTATGTTCCGCCACAAGGGCTAGTTGATGCAGTTAAAGGAGTAAGTAATGAAAAAATTTAGTTTCATTTCTATAATTTTTTTATTTTTATTCTTTTGCAGTCCTGTTTTTGCAGATGTGTATAATTCACCTGCTGCTCTTGAAAGTATCTCGACAAAAATTCCGCAATTTGGCAGCATAAAATGCAAATTTAAACAGGAAAATATATCCCGAATATCACAAAACCTCTGGTATCGGGCGGTGATTTTGAATTCGTAGAAAATAAAGGGGTATATTTTTATACAACATATCCCGTAAAATCTGTAGTTGATTATACAAATAAAAACTATAAACAAATTAACGATATTATAAAAGCAATATCGTCTAAAAAGTATTCGGCGCTGGAAAAAGAGTTTAGCTTTTTCTTTACTAAACAGTCTGAAAACTGGACTTTGGGTATGAAGCCGAAAAAAAATTCCAAAGCGTACAACTATATTTCTTCCATAACTGTAAACGGAGTCGATTACATATATAAAATTGAAATTGCTCAAACAAACGGAAATAAAACTGTAATATGGTTCAAAAAGTAAAAGTCGTTATATTATTTTTAATCACGGTATTGATGATTTTTCTGTCATTATCAGTAAAAGGTAATGTCGAAACAAATATGTTGAAAACTCTTTTGCCGCAAAATATTATAGCTTCAACAGATATAGTTCCCCTTGCCAATAAATCCGCATCGGTTATAAAAGTGGTTTTTGAAGCTGACGATGAAGACTCGTTAGAAACCCTCAAAGAAAAATTTACGGAACAAATTGATAAAAATTATTTTGAAATAAATAATCCTGATATATCACCGCTTTTGGAACAATATCTTAAAAATCCGACAAATTTTATATCGGATGAAACGAGAAAACTTCTAAAAAATAAAAAATATGATGAAATATATTCTAAAAGTATAGAAACCCTTTATAATCCGACAGGAATACAGTTGTCACCATTAGATAAAGACCCGTATCTTTTACTTGACGATTTTATAATGCAAAACAGAAAAATGTCCCCTGATTTGTCCGAAGAAGAAAATAAATACTACAGTACAATGTCATTAAAAATAAAATCGGAAGAAGGTCTGTCACCTGAAATCAGTAATAAAAAAATATCGGAAATTGTTAAAAGCCAAAAAGAACTGAATACCGGAAATACCAAAATTTATCTTGCAGGAAATCCGATACATTCATATCATACGAGTATCAAATCAAAGACAGATATTAATGTAATTTGTATATTGTCAATATTTCTTATTATATGTCTTACATATCTTTATTTCAGGAATATTAAAATGCTGCTCCCGATAGCACTGAGTATAATGTTTGGAATGTTATCGGGGTATACAGCTACAAAGTTATGGTTTGAAGATTTTCAAATTATTACAATGGTATTTTCCGCTACTCTTATAGGTATTGGAATTGACTATTCATATCATTATTTTTTCAGCAAAAACAGAGAAACATTGTTTGTAAAAAATCTTTCGTTTAGTCTTATTACAACGATTATTCCGTTTGCCCTGCTGTATTTAACGGGTATTGAATTATTAAAACAAATTTCCGTATTTACGGTGTTCGGGCTGCTTGCAATTTATTCTGCAGTTCTTATAATTTACCCGTGTTTTAAATTGCCTGATAGCAAATTTTCCGTAAGAATAAATACCAAAATTTATGGAGTAATACTTATCGCAGTTGTTATTTTAAGTTTGGCCGGTTTTTGCAGATTACGGTTTAATGATTCTCTGAACTCATTGTATATTCCTGCAAAAGAACTTCTGAAAGCAGAAACACTTTATAATAAAATTGCCGGAGATAATTATCAAAATACCCAAATACTAACGCTGAAAGGGGAAAACAGTCAGGATATTATTGAAAAAGAAGAAGCTGTTACGGAAAAATTAAACAAAGATAATATTGATTATATCTCGCTTTCAAAATTTATTCCGTCTGAGAAAAGACAAAAAGAAAATTTTGAACTTGTAAAAGACTTGTATGCAAATAATTTGAATAAATACTCGGATATTTTATCTTCTAATCAGATTAGAAATCTCATAAATTCAAAATTTATTCCGGTATATTTTGATATAAAAAATTACCCGTATTTAAGCAGTTTTATGCTAAACGAAAATACTTCCGTAATATTTGTGTTCAGTGATAAAAAACCGAATATAACCGATGATGGAGTCAGTATTGTAAATCTGAAATCGGATATAGAAATCTATATGAAACAATACAGAGAAACATTGCTTAAACTTTTCCCTGTTGTAATTTTGGTATTATTCCTGTTACTTGTATATATTTACGGACTAAAAAGAGTGGTGAAAATTATTACACCTCCGCTTGTCGGGATATTGTGTGCGACAGGGCTGAACTGTCTTGTATGCGGTGAATTAAACCTGTTTAGTATAATTTCTTTATTTCTGGTTTTGGGATTTACTATGGACTACTCAATATTCAGAACAGACGGGGAAGAACAGACAGAAGATGCCGTTCTTGTGTCCTGTATTACAACATCTTTCTCATTTTTGCTGTTGTCGTTATGCGGTTTCAAATTATTGAGTTCTATTGCTTTGATACTGTTTTTCGGGATAGTAATTTCATATATTACAGGTCATATTATATGGAGTAAAAAATAATGCAGTGGTTTCAGGTTAAAGAACAATCCGCAGGGAAAAAAAGATTAATTTTAACCTGGTATTTATACAAGATTTTCGGAAAGAAAATGCTGCATTTAATTGCATTTTTAGTCGCTTTTTTTACTTTTGTTTTTTCTTCTAAAATCAGAGAATACTCTAAAAAATACTTTAAAATAACGGAAAATAAAACAGGTATAAAACCGTCTTTAGGTAATGAATTCAGGCACATATACAGTTATGCGAATTCTCTTGCCGATAAAATTCTTGTATATTGCGGAGATTTTGATACAGAGCAAATTATATTTGAAAATGATAATGACAAGGCTCAATTGTTATCGGATATTGAAAGTAATAACGGGGTATTTTTTATCTGCGACCATATTGGGAATATTGAGGTTATGCAGGCTTTATTTTTGAATGAAGCTACCCAATTAAAACATAATGTTAATATTTTTATGAGTAACAAACAAAGCCAAATTTTTAATGATTTTCTGCGGAGTATAAAAAAAGAATTTCCCGTAAGGTTTTTCCCTGTTGAAGATATAGGATTAACTACCGGTATTGAATTAAAAGAAAATCTTGAAAAAGGTGAAGTAGTATTTATTGCGGGTGACAGATTAGCCCAAAACAATGATACAAAAAGTCTTAAAGCAAAACTGTTTTCAAAAGATATTTTACTCCCGAAAGGTACATTTAAGTTGGCAAAACTTATGGATGTGCCTGTGTATTACATATCTGCCGTAAAAATCGGCAAGCAGTACAAAATATATCTTGAAAAACAAAATTCTTTGAATGAAAAAGATATGATAACTTCATATACAAACTATCTTGAAAAAATTATATTAAAAAATCCGTTTCAGTTTTTCCATTTTTATGATTTTTTTAACTAAATTATAATTGTAACAATTGCTTAACATATTCTAAAGAATTCGGTTTAAAACGCCGTAAAGCATGGTGAAAGGAAATTATTATGGGATTAGCAGCTTCACAGGCGAAATTATTGAGCATAACTTCAAGACTGTCAACGTTAGAATTACGTTCACAGCAGATTTCGCGTGCAAAAGAAGCTCTTGCTATGGATACAGCTAAAATCAGTGAAGAATATGTTAATGCAATGAACAAAACTGCTTTGACATATTCTACCTATAATGATGACGGTGAAAAGGTTTATGTACCATTAACAGGCTCAGAATTAATGACTTATTCTCCTATCAAAAATCAGTATGCTCTTGTTAATGCAAGCGGACAAGTTTTGGTATCAGAAAAAGATGCCGCAAATTATGAAGACAGTGCAGATATTAATGAATTTCTTGCAAAATACGGTTTTGATCCGATTGAGGAATCAGAAATTCATACTGTTGTTAATCCGGATTATCAGCTTGCTTATGATGATTGGGATAAGAAACACAAAGAGTGGGAAACCAGAAAACCTGATCCTGCAGATCCTATTTATTGGATAGAACAAGAAAATGCCGTAAATTATGACTACTATGATAAATTTTTATGGTCAACCAGAACTTGTTTTATATGTGCTATTGGCTATCTTGCAAGAGAATTAGATATTCCGGATCAGGAATTTTATGATAGTCAGGGTAGAAAAGTTTCTTCTTATGAACATCAGGGTGACGATTATGTATTTATAAGAATGTTTGATGAATCAGGTTCACAAATTGGCGGTGGCGGTATCGATGATATGAACAGATTATGTTATTGCCATGCATTAAGCCATTTACTTGAAAACGGTGATCATTATACTTCTTTAGGAGATCCAATAACTGTTTCCGATACACAGTATTCATATCCTTTTGGACATTGGTGGGATAATAATAACGGATATCGTAGAGATGATTCAGATGAACTTACTCAATTGCTTAAACCGGATGCAACTCCATTAGCAATATGTTGCG
The DNA here is from genome assembly GCA_017542305.1 of bacterium. Classification (GTDB taxonomy): domain Bacteria; phylum Cyanobacteriota; class Vampirovibrionia; order Gastranaerophilales; family Gastranaerophilaceae; genus UBA1221. The sequence goes on along the minus strand of JAFXXK010000007.1, from coordinate 33,303 downwards.
GTGAAGGTGGAGTAGATATTACATTAGAGGATTGGAATTCTGCTAAAGCAGGTGATTTGAATGCAAAAGCTAAAGTTTTAATGAGTGATTATTACTATGATAGCAATAATCAACCACAACTTAAATCTGTATATCAAAAAATAGTAGATTTGGATTATGGTATGGGATATGATATTGGTACAGCCAATATGACATATCGCTCTATAACATGGAGTGAATATGGTTCTGAATATACTTTCTCGTTACAGAATGCTTACGATTCTATATTACACTTTGCTTACCATGATTTAAAAAATGCATTTATTGAACAAGAAGATAAATTTGACCAGGATGCATATGATGAAGATTACCAAAGATGGCTCGATGAAGAACCGGAAATGGAAGAAATTGAAGCAACAATTGAAGAAGAAACTTATTCATATACACTTCCTGACGATGCACAATGGTATGTAAATCTTTGGCACAGAATGAATGGTGATTCACAACAGAAAGACGGTTATACCACTAACCAGTTTGCTACAACCAATACTCTTAACGGTTTATTTACTAATCAAAAACGTTGGGATATTCTTGAAGACGGTTTAATGAACAGCGCAGAATGGCTTAAAACCGCACTTGAAACAGGTGCTATTATAATTGAAAGAGTTGATTATGCTAATCCGAGTAAACTCGGTTCAGGTATCAAGAAATATGACTGGGTTGCTACTCCGTATAAAAATGCACTCGATATTGTAGAACAGACTGATGATAAAGCGGTTGCAAAAGCTCAGGCCGAATATGAAAGAAAACAAAGAGTTCTTGAAGATAAAGATAAACAGTATGACAGTGTATTAAAGCTGATAGATACCGAACACAGTGCATTACAGACAGAATACGAATCCGCAAAAGCTGTTGTCCAAAAGAATACCGAAAGAACATTAAAAATCTATTCTGCATAATTTAGCGGATAAACATGCAATCCCCGTAACTAAAGAAGCGATATTTGTTTTCAATAGCTTCTTGATATGCTTTGAATATAAAATCTTTACCTGCAAAGGCGCTTACAAGCATTAGTAATGTTGATTTTGGCAGATGGAAATTTGTTATTAATCTGTCAACGACTTTAAATTCATAAGGCGGATAAATGAATAACTTTGAGCTGTCATGTCAGGCTTTTATACAGCCGTATTTTTGGTATGCAGTTTCCAGTGTTCTGACTGAAGTTGTACCGACTGCGATAATTTTTTTACCAAGTTCTTTTGCTTTATTGATTTTATCGGCTGCCTCCTGAGTGATTTCAAAAGTTTCGGAGTGCATAATGTGGTCTTCCACCTTCTCGCATTTTACGGGTCGGAATGTTCCCATGCCGACGTTAAGAGTTACATATATTATATCGACTCCTTTATCCTGCAGCTTTTTCAGAATTTCTTCGGTAAAGTGCAAACCTGCTGTCGGAGCGGCAACAGAACCCTCGTCTTTAGCGTAAACTGTCTGATAACGTTCAAAATCAAGTTTTTTAATATCTTCCGATTCCATTTTTCTTTCAATATATGGCGGAAGCGGAATATTCCCGACACGGTGCAGAATATCGGTTAAATTCCCGTCATATATTAATTCAACAAGCCACTCTCCGGCATCTTCAAGTGATTTTATTACCTTTACGGAAAGTTCTTCGGATATTTTGATAATTGTATCGGGTTTTACCCTTTTAGATGGTTTTATAAGACACTTCCAATTTTTATCAGAGTCTGTTTTTTCAAGCAAAAATACTTCGATTTTCGCACCGGTTTCTTCCTTTATACCGTATAATCTTGCCGGTAAAACTTTTGTATTGTTTAGTACAAGTACGGAATTTTCATCAATTAAATCAACAATGTCGTAAAAATGTTTATGCTCTATTGTTTTTTTGGATTTATCCAGCACAAGCATTTTAGAATTTTGGCGTTTATCAGCGGGCAGCTGTGCAATTAATTCTTCGGGTAAATTATAATCGTATTCCGAAATAAGCATAATTATTCTTTCGTAACGTTTTTGGCATTAGCTAAATCAATGTCGCTTACGGCATTTTTCTTAGCTGCTTCTTCCGCATCAAGTTGTTTATTTACTACTACTGTCTGAACTATCTGAACAAGGTTGCTTACGATAAGATAAATAAACACACCGGCCGGGATAGGGATAATAATAAATGTAAACATTATCATTATCGGCATAAAAGTTCCCATGGATTTTTGGATAGCTTGTTGAGCCGGGTCAATATCAGTATTTTTCTTGTTTATAGCCATCATTAATTTCTGCGACAGCCACATTGTAATACCAAATAATGCAATCAATATTATTACATCGAAATGCCAAGCCGTATTAATAGGAATAGTAGGAACAGATGCTACAAGCAAATCTTCTCCTTGTCGATTAAATGTTAAATTCTCATTTTCTCTTGTATTAACATCTGTAACAGTAATTTCTGCCTTATCAACATCTTTTAACTGGGAGAATTTTAAATCAAGGTGGTCAAGACTTATCTTTAAATCCATATCTTTACCGGGTTCAATCTCACCTTGAACTTCTACGGCATTTTTAGGATTAGAAATTTTTACATTTTCAAGAATTTCATCACCTATATATACTTTTGCAACTTTCCCGGGCATAAATTTATGTTCTTTAGCAACACCCATAGTTCCGTCATTAGAAATACCGGCACTGGCTTTCAACGTTGTATCAAGTCTGTTTATGAATAAGAATTTTGAATCCCCTGCAATCTGGATAAATTGAGGGCTCATTAATGATGAGTACAAAAGAATGAATATAGGCATTTGAATTAGCAATGGCAAACATCCGCCCATAGGATTAAATTTGTGTTCTTTGTAGAACTCCATCATTTTTTGTTGCATCATCTGAGGATTACTTTTATAACGCTCCTGAATAGCTTTCATTTTTGGCTGTAAAGCCTGCATTGTTCTCATATTTCTTTGCTGTGAAGTATTGAAAGGCCATAAGCAAGCTCTCATAATCAATGTTAAGACTACAATTGCGAGTCCGTAACTTCCGCAAAATGAAGCTAATAGTTTTAGTACTTTTATCGTTAGTGTAACAAAATCCAATTCCCTAATCCTCTTATTTATTCATAAATTATAATCTTATTACAAGGTATTATAAAAATGCCCTATAGTCAAGTATGTTTGAGTATATGACTTATCCGATAAACTTGAAATATAAATGTAATTATTATAAAATCAGCTTATGGGAAAGTTGAGAGTATATTTTGGATATTTAATTTTAATTCTTATTGCGATAAGTATGCTCTATCCGTTTTTTGTGATGGTTAACCTGTCATTTGTGAAAAATGATGAAATTTTTAATCAGGCGGGAAATCTTTTTTATACCGGATTAACTTTTGAAAATTATAAAAATGTATTTGTTCAGATTCCGTTATCGAGATATTTCTTTAACAGTCTGTTAGTTGCTGCAGTTACTACTGTCGGACAGGTATTGTTTGCTTCAATGGCAGGGTACGCATTTGCAAGGCTGAAATTTTGGGGTAGAGATACTATATTTTTAATAATCCTTATTACAATGCTAATTCCCCCTCAGGTAAATATAATTCCATTATTTTTCCTGATGAGAGAAATGCATTTAATAGACACATATTGGGCATTAATTTTACCGGGGTTATTTGGCGGATTTGGTGTTTTTATGATGAGGCAGTATTTCCTTAATTACCCCAAAGATCTTGAAGAAGCCGCTAAAATTGACGGATGTAACTTGTTTGAAAGTTTCTTTAGAATAGCATTGCCGTTAGCTTTGCCGACTGTTGTTACGCTGGCATTATTTACCTTTGTAACTACCTGGAACAGTTTTATGTGGCCGTTAATCGTTACAAATTCCGAGAGCATGAGAACCTTGCCTGTTGGACTTGCAATATTTAAAGGCAGTTTCAGAGAAATTACTCTGTGGGGCGAATTATTAGCGTGTTCTGTTATCTGTACAATTCCTGTTATTGGGGTCTTTTTGCTCGGTAAAAAATATTTTATAAATGATATTATGCAGGGCGGGGTTAAGGAGTAGCCTTGTCAAAGGGCATAAAAAATGTTATAATTCTCTCAAAAAAGGAGCTTTATTATGACAAATTATACCCTTAATCTTTCTATGGAAGAATTAGAAAAGAGAACTCATAAAGATTATTTGATGACAAAAAAATTTTTAAAAGCCGATGCCCCCGAATATCTTGAACTTGCAGACGGTGATAAAGAGGCATTAAAACATCTTGTCAGAGCAGCTAATATTTTGGAAGTTATTGATATGCAGCTTGACCATCCCGATAATTTACCGTTTAAAGCATTTTTGGAAGAAGAAATTAAAAAAGGCAATAAACAGGCAGAGTTAACAAAAATTCTTTTTGATGCACAAAAGGGTGTTAATGCAATAGATACACTATCGGAACCGATATTTTTGGCAAAAGAGGCTCCGGGTTTGGCAGGTAAAGGCTGCTACCCGAAAGATTTATCTAAAGAGGAATTTCATTCAATTTTGATTAAGATGCTCAAAGAAGGTAAAGCCGATAAAGTCAAAAAAATTCTCACTCAGCGTTCTGTTGTCGAGCGTGACGGCGATGAATTAATCGGAATTGATTATATTGAAAAGTTCAAAGATGATTTTGCAAAAATGGCGGATGAACTTGATAAAGCAAGCGAAGTTTCGACTAACGCGGATTTTAACGAGTATCTTAAATTACAGGCAAAAGCTCTGAGAACGGCAGACCCGATGCTTGATGCTTATGCAGATAAAAAATGGGCAACCCTGCAGGATACTCCGCTTGAATTTACTATTACAAGAGAGAATTATGCGGACGAAATGACGGGAAGTGTAATTGAAAATCCTGAATTGAAGCAGCTTTTGGATGATAACAATATTTCACCGATTCCGAAAGATTTTCTTGGCGGTCGTGTAGGTATTATCAACAAAAAAGGTACAGATGCCCTTATGGCAATAAAAAAATATCTGCCGACATTAGCAAAAAATATGCCTTACAACGATGAATATGAACAAAATATAAAACCCGATGAAGATACAAAACAGACAATGGTTGATGTTGATATGGTTACGGCAACAGGGGATGTCGGTCAATACAGAGGCGGAATTACTCTGGCGGAAAATCTTCCGAATGATGACAAATTATCCCTGACAATTGGCGGCGGCAGAAGAAATGTTTATCACAGACAAATCAGATTTATAAGTGATATGAAAAAATTGCAGGAAAGATTAGATGCTGTTTTGGATAAAGAACAACATCAATATTATCTGGACGAAGCTGATCACTGGTTTACAATAGGGCATGAGAATGCACATTCTCTCGGACCTAAAAAAGGTAACGAAAAACTTGGCAAATACAGAAATATCATAGAAGAAAACAAAGCCGATATGGGGGCTTTGGCATTTGTTGATTTGCTGACAGAGCTCGGTATGTATACTGAAGAACAACGTAAACAGATTATCGTAACCACAATTGCGGACAATTTCTTAAAGACAAAACCGACTTTATCTCAGGCTCACAGGGTTCGTACCGTAATGCAGAATAAATATTTTGCAGAACGCGGAGCTTACGACATTATTGATGGTAAAATTCACGTTAATATTGATAAAGTTGTTCCGATAGCAAAAGAAATGCTTGCTGAGATTGTCAGAATACAGATTGACGGGGATTTTGACAAGGCTGAAAAATATGTTAAAGATAATTTTGTCTGGACTGATAATATGGAGCTTATCGGACAAAAACTCAAAAAAATCAGCAAGACACTTAACGGTACACTGGAAACCGAATTAGCTGATAAACTTGCATAAATATTATTGATACAAAAATTCCCTGTTTATAAAGCAGGGAATTTTTTGTTACTCTTTACAAAATTTCTTTTCGATTGCGGTAAATATCAGAGGATATATTGCCGTAATAGTAATTCCGAATAAGAACATTAATCCAAATGATACTGACCACCTCAAAGGATTATCCAAAACATATTGAGCAGGTCCTCTAAGTAAATATACAAGCAATAATGCCCCTACAACACCTCTGGCAATTCTGACTTTTACCCCGCCGTTTTTTGCATCAAACGGGAAAAATCTTCTGCACAACATTCCGCCGTTAATTAATCCCAAAGCGTAACCGTAAAATATTACGGTATTTCTCATTGAGCTAAATGGATTTACGAGGATTTTACCGTCAATGTAATTCATTGGGTATTGATTAAAATACCGGATATAAATCATTCCTATTATTGTCAAAATATTGACTGCAATAAGAATATATAAATATCTGTTTTTATCTTGTTCTGCCCAATTTATAAGATAATGTCCCGCAAATATTAATATCAAACCGGTAGAAAATCCGACAATTACATCCTGTGGAGTGTGTACGCCAAGCCATAATCTCGAAAATCCTATCATTAAAACCAATATGATAACAGCAGCAACTGCAGCCTTATATTTCCTTAAAATAAATGCTAATCCGCCAAGAACTGATGATGACATAGCCGAATGACCGCTCGGGAAAGAATAACTCGTTGCAAAACGTAATGCCGTTTCTATGGGTTTTACTCTGTTGCTTAACACCCACGGGCGATACACCCCTGCTATTAATTTCAAAAAATGGGTGATAAGTACATTCAAACTCAAAAGTGAAAACATATATAAACCATTTCTTGAACTAAAACACCAGTAGACTATTGCGCATATTAATGACGGTAACCATACTTCCCCAAATATCGTTATTGATAAAAAGAATTTATTAAAAATATCCGAATGTGCCATTCTTATATTCTGTAAAAATACAAGAAAATCTACCTGCGGATTTAACCAACTTGCATCAGATAAAATATCAATCATAAAATCCTCCACTTAATTATTATTTTAGAAATTCCAAAACTTTTCTTAAGGCATTTCCTCTGTGTGAAACTTCATTTTTTTCCTCTTCTGAAAGCTCTGCCATTGTTAACCCGTTTTTGCCTTTTACAAGGAAAACAGGGTCATAACCAAATCCGCCATTTCCGGCTTGTGTTTTTGCTATTGTACCATGACATTCTCCTCTGTCCGCAAATATTACATCTCCGTCTTGTCCGATAAGTGTCATTGCACAAACAAATTTAGCATTTCTGTTTTCAAAAGGTTCAACGGCTTTTAATAATTTGTCAATTCTCGCCTGAGGGGTGTCGGCATATCTTGCCGAATATATTCCCGGTTCTCCGTTCAAACATTCTACACATAATCCCGAATCATCCGCTAATGCAGGTAATCCTGTTAATCTGTGCGCTTCTTTTGCTTTTATTAAAGAATTTTCTTCAAAAGTTGTTCCTGTTTCATCAGGATCAAAACCCTCCGGCGGTAATACAAATTCTATATCTTCAGCACCGAAAGAATCTGCAATTTCTTTTAATTCTTTTAATTTGTGCGGATTTGATGTCGCAAAAACTATTCTCATATTTTCTCCTATTTTCCGTATCTGCGCTGACGGGAATGAAATTCTTTGACGGCATCCGCTAATGCAGACTTATCAAAATCAGGCCATAATGTTTTTGTTACAAAAAATTCCGAATATGCTATCTGCCATAACAGATAATTTGAAACTCTCATCTCTCCGCCCGTTCTGATTAACAGGTCAGGGTCGGGAATTGATGATGTGTATAATGATTTTGATATTATATCTTCATTTATATCATCAATTTTCAGCTCATTAGTCTGTGCCTGTTTTACTATATTTTTTACGGCATGAACCAATTCATCTCTCGCTCCGTAATTAAATGCTATCTGCAAATGAACTCCGGTATTATTTTTTGTGACTTCAACAGCATTAGCTAAAATTTCCTGCAATTTTGGATTTAATTTTGTCAAATCTCCAATGAAATTTATTACAACACCGTTTTCGTGCATTTCCTGCAATTCGTTTTTAATTGTTTGTCCCAATAAATCCATTAAAAAATCAACTTCTTCCTGTTTCCTGTTCCAATTCTCCGTTGAAAAAGCATAAACAGTCAAATACTTAATTCCAAAATCGTCGCATGCACGCATTATGGCTTTTAAGGCATCAACCCCTTTTTTATGACCGAATGCTGATGGCAGACCTTTTTGTTTTGCCCAGCGTCTGTTACCATCCATAATTATTGCTATATGCTGCAAATTTGTGTCTTTTACATAATCTGTAATTTTTTTATCAAGTGTCTGGGTTGTCATATATATTTCTGCCTTAGTTTCACTACCGAAAAATCATACTTCAAACAAGGTCGTTTATCAAGCAAAAGATAACACCGCAATTCTTATTGAATTGCGGTGTCCTAAACCCTCTCTCCTCTTGCTGGCTTTTGTTTCCCGAGTAAAAGAAACAAAACTTTTAATATTCTGCTTTCTCGTGCCTGCGGTTATTTGTTCCGTAAATTTTATTTACTTCACAAATAAGCCTCCGCTCGCTTGCTCCTGTGAAATCAAAGATTTCTACGTCGCTGATATAATGTTCGTGCCCTGTTCGTCTTTGCCTTCGCAAAGCCGATACCGGCACTCACACCGGCTTACGCATTCTAAGAGCAGCCTGAGTATCCGCAATTTAAGCAGATAAAACATCCTTCAGCCATTTCAATAGTGTTTCCGCACTCAGGGCAGGTAACTTTCTTGATTTCGCCTGTCGGATTGTATTCTTCTTCTGTTGAAGCTGTTTCTTCTACAGGTTCTTCAACAATTTCAATTTCTTCAACCTTGTTTTCTTCTTCTTTTTTCTTAGAGTCCAAATTCATTGGTTGGAATTGACGGGAATTATTTCTGTAAACAGTAATTCCTTTTAAGTTGTTTTCGTAAGCAAGGATGTATGCTTCTTCAATATCCTGTCGGGTTGCATGTTCTTCAAAATTTACTGTTTTTGAAACAGCATTGTCGGTATGAAGCTGGAATGCAGCCTGCATTTTTACATGCCAGTAAGGAGATACATCGTGTGCCGTTACGAATATATGCTTGATTTCATCAGAAATTCCGTCAACATGAGCTACCGAACCTGTCTTTGCAATTTCTTTCATCAAATCTTCGCTGTAAAGACCTTTTTTAATCATATAGTCCTTGAAGATAGGATTAATTTCAAGCATTTCTGTTCCGTCCATAATTAATCTTGAGAATACAAGACCAAATAACGGTTCAACTCCGCCTGAAGCTCCTGCTATCATAGAAATTGTTCCGGTCGGAGCAATACAGGTTGTTGTTGCATTTCTGATTCCCCATTGTTCAATTTGTCTGTCTAATTCAGCCCATTGTTCATCGGAAATCTTTCCTGCAGATTTACCTGTATATTTATTAGTTAAGAAATTTTTGTTATCATAAATACTTCCGCTGAAGTTGTTAAATCTTCCGCGTTCTTTTGATAATTCTATTGACTCGCATTTTGATTCGTAATCAATAAATTCCATAACTTGTGCGCCTAATTTAGTTCCCTCTTCTGATGCATAGGATAGACCCATTTTCATAAGCATATCTGCCCAGCCCATTACACCAAGACCGATTTTACGATTATTTTTAACCATTTCGGAAATTTGAGGTAACGGATAGTTATTTACTTCAATAACGTTATCCAAAAATCTGATGGCAGTTCTTGTAGTATCAGCAAGTCTTTCCCAATTAATCATATTGCCGTTTTCGGTTTCATCAACCATCATACCAAGGTTGATTGAACCTAAGTTACAAGCTTCGTATGCCAAAAGCGGAACTTCACCGCAAGGATTTGTTGATTCAATCTGACCGATTAAAGGTGTCGGATTATCTGCATTCATCTTGTCGATATAAATAATTCCGGGTTCACCGTTTCTCCATGCTCCGTCAACTATCATATCAAATACTTTTTTAGCACTGATTCTGTTTGCAACTTCACCGTTTTGAGGATTAATTAATTCATAATCGGTTCCGTTTTTCAATGCTTCCATAAATTTATCTGTAATCGCAACAGAAATATTGAAGTTATTCAGTTTATTGTTATCGCTTTTGCAATTAATAAATTCGAGAATATCAGGGTGGTCAACTCTCAAAATACCCATATTAGCACCGCGTCTGGTTCCGCCTTGTTTAACGGCCTCGGTTGCAGCATTAAATACTTCCATAAATGATACAGGACCTGATGAAACTCCCATAGTTGAACGAACTACGCTGTTTTTCGGTCTTAATCTTGAGAAAGAAAAACCTGTTCCGCCGCCTGATTTGTGAATTAGTGCAGTATTTTTAACTGTTTCAAATATCCCTTCCAATGAATCTTCTACCGGTAATACAAAACATGCTGCCAATTGTCCGAGTTCACGTCCCGCATTCATCAATGTAGGAGAGTTTGGCATAAAATAACGATTTGTAATCATTTTATAAAATCTTTTAGAAAGGTTATCCACATCTTCCTCTGATTTCCCAAATTTTAAGTCGCCGGATGCTATGGTATGAGCTACTCGCCAAAACATATCAGCAGGGGTTTCTACACAATTACCGTCTTTGTCGCGTTTCAAGTATCTTTTTTCTAAAACTTTGACAGCGTTTTCGGATAAATTTAATTTGTCTTCCACTAAATTCACACTAACCTCCAATTTATAAAATTATATCCCTATATCTTTTTAAGCATGCTTCAATAATATAAGCATGGGTTGTTCCCTTATTCTATAACAATTTTCTGACTTAATGCAATAGAATATCCTTTAATTATTACGAAATGTAATTATGATTTTTCAAAACTTGTATAAATATTTAAAAAGGGGTATAATAAATATATAAGCTGTATTTACGAGAAATTGGAGTTTGAGGATGATTAATTTTACATCAAATATGAATAAAGGATATACCCTTGCAGAAGCCCTTATAACGCTTGCAATACTCGGAGCATTGGCTGCTATTTCAATGCCGATGCTGCATAATGTGTTACCGGATAAATATGATGCAATGTATAAAAAAGCTTCTTATGCAATTGAACATACTACTTCGGCAATTGTAAACGATGATTACTTATATGCACCGGAAAAAACTTTTACAGCCAATTGCGTAAAGGATGATGATGGTAATTGCGAAGTATCTTCTTCATCTACTTCTTGCTGTATAGAAGATAATCATTGTGCTTCTGAAATGCCATCAAGCTGTTCAAGTTACGGTATACCTGACGGTACTTATAAAACTGATGTAGTTACCGGGGTACAAAATACTTATGCTGTTAATGTGGATGGTGTAACGTATGAAGGTAATACAAAATTCTGCAAACTTTTTGCAAGAAAATTCAACTTGTTCCCTAATACCGGTATTAATTGTAAAATATTTAGAAATGTTGGATTTTATAATGATGGTAAAACCCCAACATTTGTCTCAAATGACGGTATTCAATGGATTGTTCCCGTATCGGATTTCAGATATAATCAACCTATAGCTTTTAAGGTAGCTATTAAAGGTGATAGTAATGCTCCGAATTGCGCATATATTCCGAGCAATTTTGTCAGTGATAATACTACTGCGATATCACTTTTAGGTACTTCCGGTTCCGGCTGGGCAAGAGAAAAATCCAACAGAAGATCAGCTACTAATACTTTTTATACGACAAATAAGAATGACTGCAAACATCCGGATACTTTTTTATATATTATTACACCTGAAGGTAAGTTAATTAAACCGGAAAAATTAACAGACAACATAAGATCTGCTAATAACTAAATAAATTTTATTTATAAACCGAAACCCTAAAACACGACAAATAAAAAGTCAGTTTTAGGGTTTTTTAATGCTTAAATACTACATACGAAACACACTGATTTCATCACTTATATTATACGATTTACCCCAACCACCAAAGGCATCAAGATACACACCATCTGCACTGCTTACATCTCCGACAAAAGAACATACATGTTCATAACAAGGCAAATCAGAATATGTCGGCAGGTCATTATAAAATTCCCCGAGCCATATAGGAAGTGTTTTATTTTTGTTGACTGACTTGCAGACATTTTGAGCGTACTGTTTGATTGCATCTCTGAGTTTACTGCCGACTTCTTTTGAAGGCTTTTCACTGTTGCGAATTTCTATGTTATCAATAATTAGTTCACGAGCTCCGCAATCATTTTGCACAAAATAACACAAAGCGTTTCCTATTACATTTCCTGTATTATTATCGACAAGTTCAATCATATTAAATGCCGTATTCATCAAGTACGTACTCATAGCTTCCGCATTGCTTTCTCCCATACCAATACAACAGGTAGAATAATTCCCCTGGAATAAATCCTTTTGAGGAATTCTGTCCCACATTTTGATTGTAATATCCATATTTTTTTCTGCTTCAAAATTTGGAAGTTCGGAAACATCTTTAAATCTTTGATGAATATGGTTTTTTATAGTTAAAGTTTGTTTCGCCAAAGCCATTTTTTTCGGATTATCTATATTAGACTCTGCCCTTTTCCAGACTTTTTCCAATTGCTTGTCTGCTCCGAGAATAAACTTTATCATATTATTTTTATTGGAATAATATTCTTTTGGTATAACAAAATCATCGTCTTTTATGCAATGTTTGAGTTGTTTATCAATATAAGTTTTTACATCATGTTCGGATTTTCTTAAAACCTCTATATCTTCTGTTAATTGATTTGCTATCTGTTTTATACGTTCGGTATTTTTATCTGTGGATACAAAATGTACTTCACAATTTTTTGGCGGACTTAACCATTTATCATAATCTAATCCCAATTCTTTAAATTCTTCTTTATTATTTTTATTATTCTCAGCAAACGGGGAATCTTCACTTTGAATCAAATCTTTAAATTTAAAAGAAGAATTTGCCATTGTTATTAATTTGCAAAACATATCTTTATCAGTTATATTATCAATTTCATTATAAGTTTTACTTAACAGATGAACATAATCTGTATTCCAGAGCAATAATTTATCATCTGAAAAATTAGAATTGAAATCTAACATTGACGAATCAAATTGCACAATAATTTTTTTGAGCATAGTAAATTTCAATTTTTCAAGATCAATTTCATTATTTCTGACCATTTTTTGCAATTCATAAATATCTAAATTTAACTTTTTATATTGACAAATTATTTCAATTAAATCCAGCTTTTCCTGCGGGGTAAGATATTTTCCGTCAGATGTTTTACAGTCGAATGCTTTTTTGAGAGTAAAAAGTTCTTTATATTCAAGAACTCTGCGAACTTTTTGACTGAATTTTTCAGCTTTATTTATGCGTTTTCTGAATAACACATCCAAAGTTTCTTTATCTAATAAAGCAAACAAAATTTTATGACTATTGTAGAAACCGCCATTTTCTATTTCTCCGGCGGTATATCCCCCATCATTGTTGTTTAGATATTTGTCCGGATATTTTAAAATTAATTGTTCTTGATGCTTGATTTTTTTATTAGTATCATCCATTCCGCATTCAAGCAGAAATAATTTAATCATGTTCTCTTTATGATAGCCATCTTCAATATATTTATAAAGCTTGCCTGCATCAAAATTGTCCTTACTCAATTCTTTTTCCAAATATGGAATCGCTGACGGGTACCTGTATGATAATCCGGAAAGCCAAGCAGCTTTATCTGAACTAACTTTATCTGATTTAAGTACATTCAGTACAAATTCACAATTATCTTTATTCGTCTTACCGATAATCATGCCTAAATTTATTACACTTAAATCTTTTTTATTTTCCTGTAGCCACCTGACTAAATCAAGATTTTCCGAATTTATATGATGATATATTTCATTAGCTGTATCGTAATTATTATTGTTATAGATTTGTTTAAATAATTCTATAGTTTCGGGTGAAAATTTTTGCGGAAATGCGGGGATAACACTTTCAGGAAATCCTTGTGGTTTCTCTTCGTAATCATCGTAACAATGTAAGCAAAGTTCTGCAAGTGCCGTAATTCCGCTTTCATCATTCTCCAGAGCTAACAATACTTCTCTTAATACATAACTCTCATAATATATATTCGGACTGTCAAATATAGCTTCTACAAGCGGTAAGTTACTTTTGTTAAACCGTGACATTATGTCTTCTATACTGCCTACGCTGAATGTTCCGTCACATAATCGAGCGGCAATATGTTCGTTTTCTTTGTTTACATAAGGAAGTGCCGTTGTAATTGCAGGATAAAATCTTACATGTCCTAAATTCTTAAAAATAATTTTGTTTGCGAAATGCTTATTATCTATATTTACATGTTCAATTAAACTATAGTAATCATTACGGCAAATTATTTCTTTAGCATATCCTTTATCATAAAGTTTTTCGGCAAAATCTATATTCTCTTTTGTAACAATAGTTTTCGGTATACCGTAATCCCCAAATTTTTCATTAAGACTTTCATATCTTTGTTCAAATTCTTCATCGCTCATCTCTTTTTTTCTTGCAGTAAAAATCGGTTGATAATATACGTTAGAAATCTCATTATTTTTCGGCATGCTTAAAACAGGCGGTTTATTTTCTGCCGCTTGAATTTTGGGGTAGTATTTATAAGATAATATCCAATTATTATTTATAATCATAAGACGTCCTGATAATAATAAATCTGAACAAGTTCAATTTTGCTAATAACTCAAAATTTTGTAACGTGAATTTAATACAACCCCTATACAAAAAATAAAAATCATGATACACTATAATCAGATGTAGTAGATAACATTTTTGGAAATATATGCAATGATAATTGTTTGAATAGTTGAATTTAGACAATAAGCTCGATAGGTTAAATGTATCGGGCATTGCGTGTATTATAAAAAAATAGAAAAGGACAAGGTAAGCAATCCATGGTGAATATTGCACTAATTGTTGCGATTATTGCGGTAATAGCCTTAATCGCCGTGCTTTTTGTTCAACGGAACAAAATGAATACTGTCCTCCTATCCGCTGAAAAAGACAGAAAAGCTTTGGAGGAAAAGGAAAAAATCTTGTTTAAAGAAGCTAAAATTAAAGCAATTGAAGAGCTTCAGGAAGACAGAGAAAAATTAAACGAAGAAGAAAGAGAACGCAGACAAGAATTATCAAGACAAGAAGCAAAACTCGCAAAACGTGAAGACATGCTTGAAGACAAAATTCAGGAATATACCGAAAAGGATCTTCAGGTACAGAAAAAAATCGATGAATTATTAGAAAAAGAAGACTATTTAGCAGAAATTGTTCAGAAGCAAACAACAGAATTAGAAAGAATTGCAGGCATGTCTGCAGAAGATGCAAAGAACATGTTATTAGAACAATTGAAGCATGATTTGGCTCAGGAACAGATGACTCTCATAAGAGAAAATGAAGCCAAAATAAAAGAAGTTTCTTTAGAAAAAGCTAAAGAAATTCTCTCAACAACTATGCAAAGATGTATGATTGAACAGGTTGTTGAAACAACCGTATCAGTTGTAGCTTTGCCTAATGACGAAATGAAAGGTCGTATAATCGGTCGTGAAGGACGTAACATCAGAGCTTTGGAAACATTAACCGGTGTTGATTTAATTATTGATGATACTCCGGAAGCAGTTGTATTATCAAGTTTCGACCCTGTTCGTCGTGAAGTTGCAAAATTAGCGCTCGAAAAACTTATTGTTGACGGGCGTATCCACCCTGTTCGTATTGAAGAAATGGTTGAAAAAGCCAACGAGGAAATCGAAAAGAAGATTTGGACAGAAGGTGAAAATGCAGCTTTAGATATGGGTGTTATGGGATTAAATAAAGAGTTAATCAAAACACTCGGACGTCTTTATTACAGAACGAGTTACGGTCAGAATGTTTTAAAACACTCACTGGAAGTAGGTCATATTGCAGGCATGCTTGCAGCCGAAATCGGTGCAAATGTTGCCGTTGCAAAACGCGCAGGGCTTTTACATGATATAGGAAAAGCCGTTGACCAAACTCAGGAAGGTACACATATCCAACTCGGTGTTGAAATTGCAAACAGATTTGGCGAAAAACCCGAAGTTATCCATGCAATTGAAGCACATCACGATGATGTTGTAGCTAACACTATTGAAGCTGTTCTTGTAAAGGTTGCTGATGCGATTTCAGCAGGCAGACCCGGAGCAAGACGTGATACGTTAGAAATTTACATCAAACGTCTGCAAAAAATCGAAGAAATTGTTAACAGCTATGAAGGCATTAAACAATCTTTTGCGGTTCAGGCAGGCAGAGAAGTAAGAATTATTGTTCAGGCTGAGATGTTTGATGATTTGGCTTCTCAAAGATTAGCTCGTGATGTTGCAAAACGTATTGAAGATGAACTTGATTATCCGGGACAAATCAGGGTAACGGTAGTCAGAGAGTTCAGAACTACGGAGATAGCAAAATAGCTGTGAATCGTAAAATCGTGAATTGTTAATTAAACAATTCACGATTTACTGTTCACATTATACGAAATATAAAAACTATGGAAAATTCAGCTACAATTAAAATTTTATTTTTTGGAGATATAGTCGGCAGACCGGGAAGATTTGCCGTCAGAGATTTCCTGCAAAATCCGACTGAATTTTCTCCGTGTATTGATACAGATTTAGATGATTGTTTTGTTATAGTTAACGTTGAAAATGCATCACACGGTTTCGGGTTAACGGAAAAAAATTATAATGAAATATCCGAATATGGTGTTCACTGTATGACTTCAGGAAATCATATTTGGGATAAAAAAGAAATATCAAACTACATCGAAAATGCGTCGAAACTTCTGCGTCCTATTAATTACCCCAATACCGTTCAAGGTAAAGGGGCTGAAATATTTGAATTTGGAGAATATAAAATAGGAGTCATAAATGCTCTTGGCAGAGTGTTTATGAGTCCTTTAGATTCGCCATGGGAAATTGTAAAAGCTGAAATTGAACGAATAAGAGAGATTACACCGATTATTATTATTGATTTTCATGCTGAAGCGACTGCGGAAAAAATATGTTTTGCAAAATATTGCTCAGAAATAGGCTGCTCGGCATTTTTCGGTACTCATACGCATGTTCAGACAGCTGATGAATGTATTATAGATAACAAAACCGGATATATTACGGATGCAGGATATTGCGGAGCATCCGACGGGGTTATAGGAATGGATTATCAAACATCTCTTAACCGATTTTTAACTGCTTTACCGGAACGTTATGAAGTCGCAAACGGCAATACCACTCAAATTAATGCGGTGTTAGTGGAGATTAATCCCGAAACGGGATATGCTGTTGCTATAAAAAGATTTTATTGTAGTAGAAAAGAAACAGATGAGGTAAAAAGTCAATGAAGTCAGATTTTCATATCCATACCTATTTTTCTGACGGAGTTTATTCGCCGGAAAAAATAGTTGACACCGCAATTGATGTCGGATTACAAGTCATTGCTCTGACAGACCACGACAACGTTTTATCGTATAAAGTGGCACAAGATTATATCAAAAAAAATAACAAACCTTTAGAACTTATTAAAGGGGTCGAAATTAATACATTATACAAAAGTTACGAAGTCCATATTCTCGGATACATGATGGATACGGAAGACGAGGATTTTAAAGATTTATTAAAAACACAGCAGAATGCCAGAATTGAACAGGTTAATGAAATTATTGATTTGTTAAATAAAAAAGAAGGCATAAAAATTAAGCTTGAGGACATAAAAAAACAGGTAGCTGAAGGCGGCAGTATCGGTCGTCCGCATATTGCAAAAGCAATAACCAATGTTGGCGGAACAGGTAATGTTATGGAAGCTTATGCAAAATATATCCATGAAAAATCACCGGTTTATGTTCCGAGAAAAACAGTGTCTCCTCAGGATGCCGTAGAGATAATTTATGAAGCAGGCGGAATCCCTGTTATTGCACATCCTCATGACATAGATATTGCGGAAGATTTGATAAAAGAACTGATGACACATGGTTTGAGAGGAATTGAAGCATATCACAGAAAACATTCACCGGCTTGTGTAGAGTATTTTTCATCAATGGCTGAAAATCTCGGACTTATTGTAACAGGCGGTTCTGATTTCCATGCTCCTAATATTATGAACGGACAAATAATATTAGGTAAAAACTTTGTTCCTGAATGGATATACGATAAACTGTTGGAAGAAAAACACAGAATTGATATGGCAGGTTAATTATGAAAATTGGTACTTGGAGAGTTGAATATACAATAACACTGATTATTATATACACATTTATACTGTTATTTATTCCTACATCTATTAAGACTACAGTGCAGGCCGGTCATATTACCAAATGGAAAGATACCTATAATAAAATAAATTATCTTCAGGAAGCTATATTAAAACAGGAACAGTCAGATATTCTGACAAGTCTTAAATCAAAAACACCTGATGAAAGAGAAGATATAATTATTACTCTTATAAAACCGTATTTTCGTCTGAAGGAAACAAAAGTACCCCGACGGTACAAAGTTAAATATATGGATAAAAAGAATATTCAGAAAGATGATTTTTATTATATTAATGAATACTATTTTACCGAAAATAATATGATAGTAGGGTTAAAAGATGTTGACGATTCAGACACAAGAGATACAATATTCTTAATGACTTTTGATATTAACGGATTATTACCTCCTAATATGTGGGGAAAAGATGTTTTCGGAGTAAGAGTTCATGCCGATAAAGTTGAGCCTATAGGCAGAGAGATGACTATAGAAAAACAATATTATGACTGTTCTGTAAACGGAAGCGGTAAAGGTTGCTCCAATTTTTATCTTATCGGAGGCGATTTTAATGATTAAAAGAGTATGTGTATTTGCATCATCTTGTAATTATTTGGAAGAAATATATTATAAAGATGCCTCAAAATTAGGTACACTGCTTGCTGAAAACAATTTTGAAATGGTATATGGCGGAAGCCAGCTTGGTCTGATGTGGGCTTGTGCAGGAAACTTCAAACAAGGTGGCGGGAAACTATACGGAGTTATGCCTGAAAAACTAAACGATTACGGTATTTCCGCTAAAATATGCGATGAATTCCACCTGACTTCAGGCATGAGAGAAAGAAAAGCCAAAATGGATGAAATTTCGGATGCTGTTATAGCGCTCCCAGGCGGGTTTGGTACGCTTGAAGAAGTTTCCGAAATTATTGTTCAAAAACAGCTTTGTTATAACAATAAAGCTATTGTATTCATAAACACAAACGGTTTTTATGATAAATTAGCGGATTTTATGAATGAAATTATTACTCAAAAATTCGCCCATAAAGATGCCGGAACATTGTATTATATTGCAGATACTCCGGAAAGTGCAATAGAATACCTCAAGAGTTATAACCCTGAAATAAGAACTTTTGACAAAGATAAGTTATATAAAAGGTAATTAATAGCTTTTTCTCATCAAATCAGAGAGTTTTATTTCTCCTGGGCGGCTTACAACATTCTGTTCCGCAACACTTTTTGGAGCGGGATTCTTAAATTGGGATAAACCTACTTTTGTATCATCATTTCCGCCGAATGAAAAAATGTCTTTAAAAAATGCTACAATTGTGTTCATAATGTATTTCCTCAAATTTTTGTTCACATACATAATACATTAAATTTCAACTTTATGCAAATTTCATTGAACTTTATGGTATATTTGTATTAGATTTTGAAGGAAATTTAAACTTGAATAACAGTTATTACGAAACTTTGGATGAAAATTTTAATGAAGCTTTGAATCTTATAGATAAAGACCTGACCCATTCGGAGCTTGTTCAGATGTTATTAAACGGTAATATCCCACAGAAACAGCTTGCGGCTTTAAGGCTTGAAGAATTGACTTCAAAAGATGATGCCGCAGCTTTATTAAATAATCTTGTCGGACAGGACGGAAAAATAAGAGAAGCCGTTTCTTTAAAGATAAAAGAACTCGCAGCTGATAATTATTATAAAAAATATTTTTATGAGCTTGATAACGAAACTTTGAGCGATTATTTTTTGGCGGCAATTATTGATATTAACGGAAATATATGCAGAAATATCCTCGATACAATAATTTATTTTGAAGATAACAATATTTTTACCGGTTTGTTTACAAATAAACTTGTGAAACTTATATATGAATTGAACGATAAAATAAAAGACTTTGATTTTCAGGACGGCAAATATAAAGTTAATAAAGAAGTGTTCAAACTGTATTGGTGCCTTGAAGCCGTAAATATTTATTATAATAAGATTCCTCTTTCGGATTTGAAAAATATAATAAAAACCTCAAAAAACATCGATGAATACACCATAAGGGAAAAAGTCGCAAAAATTCTGACAAATGATATTAAAGATAAAGAACTCCTTATCATTCGTGAAGAACTTAAAAATGACAAAAACTATTACGTCAGAAGAATACTGAATTAGAAATTAACTACTCTCCAAAGTAGTTTTTAAGTCCTACAGTTAATTTTTTCGTCTTGCATAATTTTTTAAGTTTTGCAATAGCCCTGTTTTCGATTTGGCGGATTCTTTCTCTTGAAACCCCGTATTGAGTACCGATTTCATCTAATGTTTTCTTGTTTCCGCTGCTATCTAAGCCGTATCGCAAAATCAAAACATCACGTTCTTTCTGGCTTAACTGATTGAGCATTTTTCTTATATCGTCAAGCATATTTTCCTGACTTACTCTGCCGTCAGGAGTAATTGTGCTGTTATCGACAATAAAATCCGAAATTTTTGTAGAATCTTCGGACGAACCTGTCGGAGTATCCATTGAAATTGTTGACTGAACAGATTTTATGATTGTATTTAATTTACTCAGCGGAATACAAAGTCTGTCAGCGATTTCCTGTTTTGTAGGAGTTCGTCCCAGTTCTGTTGACAAATCCAATGTAGCTTTTCTTATTCTGCCAAGTGATTCTATCATGTGAATAGGCAGTCTTATAATTCTTGCCTTATCTGCAATTGCTCTTGTAATGGATTGCTGTATCCACCAGGTTGCGTATGTTGAAAATTTATATCCTTTCGTATAATCAAATCTGCCCGCAGCTTTCATCAGACCTAAATTACCTTCCTGTATTAAATCAAGGAATGATAACCCTCTGCCGATATATTTTTTTGCGATGCTGACAACAAGTCTTAAATTTGCATTAACAAGCACATTTTTGTAAAAATCACTGTTTGTTTCTTGGATTTTTTTAGCTACATTAAGTTCTTCTTCATTTGATAAAAGCGGGATTTTTCCTATTTGCTGCAAATAAATTTTTACGCTGTCATCTGCGCTTACGGAAGACAAACTCTCCTGAACTTTCGGATCCTCTACGCTTTTCAGTACGTCTTCATCCTCATCTTCGTCAATCTGAAGGCTGGCAAAATCAACACCTTCGTCAGAAATCTCAGTTATACCCAATTGTTCTTCTATATCTTTTGACATTTATAAAAGCTCTCCATCCTGATTATTATAATGCTTATTATTTAATATTCGCAAGTTCGTAAATTTTACTTAATCTTATTTTCGGGTTAACTTTTGGCGTACAGCCTCAAATATAATTACAGCAAGTGCATTTGATACATTCAGAGAATTAAAATCTTTCAGCATAGGAATTTTTACCACAAAATCCGACGCTTTTAATAAGGACTTTGAAACACCTGCATGTTCTGCGCCCATAATTACAGCAAAATTCATATTATTATAATTAACATCATAATAATTATCTTTGGCACTTGCATCTGTTGCAATTATCCACCAGTCTGATTTTTTGAGTTTTTCTACCGCATTTGTAAGACTGTTTACTTTAATAATCGGGATATGATTAATTGCTCCCGCACTTGTTTTTTCGGCAATGGAATTAATCTGTGCGTTGCGTCTTGACGGAATAATTATTCCGCTGACTCCGGCACAAACGGCTGTTCTTATTATTGCCCCGACATTATGTGCATCTTCAATTCCGTCTAATATTATTATGGATTCGTTTTGGTGCGGTTGCTCCAAAAACTCATCCAGATCGGTATATTTTATTGGAGAAACAAAAGCTATAATTCCCTGATGATTATATTCAGCATACGGTATAAATTTTTCCTTTGCCACAAATTGGAATACAATACCGTTCTGCTGTGCAAGTTCTTTTATTTTATTCAGCTTCGTATCTGAATGAAGATTTTTTGAAATAATAATTTTATTAATCTCTCTTTGCCCCGAAATCAAAGCTTCCATTACGGAATTTTTGCCATAAATAATTTCATCCATTATTTTGATACCTCAAGCATTCTGTCAATACATTTAAGAGCTTTATGAGCAATATTTTCATCTACCGTAATTTCATATTGTTCATACTCTAATGCATTGTATATATCTTCTAATGTATTCCATTTCATATTCGGACATACAATATTATCTTTTATAAGTATAAATTCTTTATCCTTATAATCACGTTTTAATCTGTCAACAACACCTTTTTCCGTCGCAATGATAAATTGTTTTGCACTGCTTTCAGCAGCATATTTCATAATACCGGTTGTGCTTCCGACATAATCTGCTAATTCCGTTACACTCTGATGACATTCCGGATGTGCAAGAACTTCTGCTTCAGGGTATTTTTTCCTTGCCTCTGTTACATCTTCAGGTTTTATTCTTAAATGTGTCGGACAAAATCCCGGATATGTTATTACCTTTACATTTCTTAATACTTTTTCAGTCCATTTACCTAAATATGTATCCGGTAAAAACAGAATTTCGGGAGCATGTAAACTTTCCACTATTCTTACGGCATTTGAACTTGTACAGCATATATCGCATTCCGATTTAACTTCTGCAGTTGAATTAATATAACAAACTGTCGGAATATTCGGGTGTTGAGCCTTAAAATCAATTAACTGCTTATAATCAATCATATCAGCCATAAGGCATCCGGATTCCATTCTCGGCAGTAAAACTTTTTTATTCGGATTAAGTATTTTGGCGGTTTGAGCCATAAAGAAAACTCCCGCAAAAACTATAATATCAGCATCAGTTTTCGCCGCCTGCTGACTTAAATATAAAGAATCTCCAACGAAGTCTGCGACTTCATCAATTTCTATATTTTGATAACAATGTGCCAAAATAACCGCATTTTTTTTAGCTTTCAATTCTCTTATTTTTTCGGTTAATGCATTCATTTTTGGGACAACTCCTCTATTTAGTGTAAATTTTTGTTAAATATGTATCTTCTATAAAATATATTGTATAATAAAAATAGGAATTAGTTACAAAGGTAAGAAGAAAGATTATGAGTTTAAAAAGTAAATCCGGCAAAGCGAGAGCATATTTATCTGTGACTCCCGGCATAGGTCTAGAATTGATACAGCTTGATCTTAACAGTAATACTGTTGCTAATTATGCTGTAAGAGAGTTGGCATACAATGAATCTTCAAGAGAAATCGTTGATTACGATAAATTCAAAGAAGCAGTTGCCAGCATGTATGAAGAATTAGGGATTAACCCGAAGATTGAAGTAGTTATTAATATGCCTTTAGTTTCTTTCGGAACTATGCAATTAGGCCTATTACTTCCAGATGATGCTATTACAGGTGCAATTCAAGGCGAAATAGAACAAACATATATTTTCAGAAGATCAGAACCTACACTTGATTGGGTAGATGTACCAAATGCAGCATCAAATACCCCCGGTAAAGAAACCAGACAAGTTTTATATTCTGCAATCCAAAAAGCTGTAATTGATAAATTATCTGAAAAATTAATGGAACTCGGTTCTGTATTAGTAGGTGTAGAAAACTCTCTTTCTTCTACATTCAGAGCTTTGGAATATATGGGTGTTACGGCAGCTCAGATGGAGCCTAACACAACTTGGAACTTATTGGTAGTAAATTCGGTCGGTTATTCAATTACATCTTTATCAGGAAAAAATGTAATTGAATATTATGAAGAACCGCTTCCTATCAAATCATTTGAAGAAGATGAGATATATGATGCAATTGCGCAATCTGCTCAGATTGCATTAAGCAGTTATCCTGCAAATTACTTATATGTAATATCTGATACCGATTCAGTAAGTGCTGAAGCGTTGATTTCAAGATTAAATGTAATGGGTACTATTGATTTTCTTGAAAATAATGCATTTAAAACTCAGGAATCATTAATTCCTGTAAGTTTGGAAGTATTACAATCGTATGCATCAAAAATTTCTTTACAGGCAATAGGTTGTGCATTATCTGATGTTTCAGACTTCCCGTTGAAGTTTAATTATATGCATTCAACCTCCCGCAAATCAATGGAACCTTCAATTACATTTCCTATAGGTGAACATGAAATTGTTGTTACCAAAAATGGAGCTTTGTATGCAGCTTTAGGTCTTGTAGCAGTTTTAGCGATTATTTTTGGATTATTGGGATATGTAATTATACCTTCTGCTACAAAGGACATGCAGGGTAAAGTAGATAAAATTACAGATGAGTTAAATGCTGTAAATGCTGAATTAGAAACAATGCAAGGTAAAGGTGATGTAGCTAATTTCGACTTAAAACGTGAAGTTGAAATGGGTGTTAAAAATAACCGTTCAAAATTAATGAACTATGTTGCAGCCGGTGAGTCAATTCCTCAGGATGTATGGCTTACATATTTCATGACTCAAGGTCCGGGATACGTTGATATTCAGGGTGGAGCAAATGACGTTAGTTCTGTATATGTATTCTTTAAAAATATGAGAGATTCTTTAATAGGTACAAAGCTGAAACTTCAAAAACTCGAAATGGATTCTCAGTCTGTTGATGCAGCTGTAGCCGGTGCAGGTACATATTCATTCGAGATTACAAATATGAGCGAATCTGAATTAAAAGCATTACATAATCCGGATGCTGCAGAAGGAGAAGAAGGCGGCGAAAATCCTGAAGGCGATGCCCCCGGAAATGAACCTCCGGAACAAGGTTTATTAGGTGATCAGCCTATCCAATAAAATAAATTTTTGTAGTAAATCAGAATTAATTATAAAGGAATAAATATGGCAGACGAAAATACAAATAATTCAAGTAATTTAAAGGATATAATCTTATTACCCGGGGTATTAGTTTTTATTGCAATTTTTATGGTAATATTCATTATTAACAGTAAGATAGCTCCGGGACTTAGTGAATACGGGAACTTATCAAACGGTTTTAAAGATCAGAAAGAGAAATATGTATCTGCATCTCAAAAACTTGAAACTTTAAAACAGAATAATGAGGCAGCATTAGAAGCCGCAAGTAATAGTGAAGGTATTGATAAAGAATTTTTCAGACCGCTTGAAGCAGGAAATGATTCTGAATTAATTCTTGCTGCTGAGTTTAATGAAATTCTTGATTTAATGAAAGCAAATCAGATTAAAACAAAATCAGTAAAATACAAATACGATGAAGAAGTTAATGATAATTTTTATAACGGTTCAAGCGGCAAATTCAGTGTTTGTCAATTGGATATGGTTATGATTTCAAATTATACAAGCTTCAAAAACTTCATGAAAGATTTATATAAGCATGAACATTATCTTGATATTGCAAGTGTTGAGATAGTTCCTTACCGTAAAGATAAATCTATTTTGATAATTAATCTGACATTGAAGTTATATGCTGAAAAAGTTTAATCATTAAAATCAGAAAAGTTTATGCCAAACACCTGTCTTATATTATTAAGGCAGGTGTTGCAGTATGGAGTTTCCATTGCAACTTTGTCGGAATAATCATTGAAATCAGAACCGCATCTGCCTCTGTGGTCATTAGCAAGAAACGGGCAGGCATATATCCCTTGTTTTGTCAGTATTCTGCCGTTTTCGCAGTCGGGATGAGCCGAGATATTACTTTGAAGTGTGTATTCGGGGTTATTTTTATCAAACCATTTGTTGATACAGATATTTCTTTTTTCTGTGTACAATCCTGTGTTATCTAAAATTCGTTTAAAATTTTCTTCCAATACAATTTCATCTTCATGATAATAATTTGTTACGGCAATAATCGGGTTAAACCCGTATTTTACAAGATATTTGACTGCAAGTAAAGTTTGGCGGTAACTTCCTCTGCATCGTATGGTATCGTTTTTATTTTCTTCATAATGGTCAAGGCTTAATTTGAAGATAATTTCGTTTGTACTTTCTTCCTGAACACGTTTCAGAAACCGTGCTTTTTTCTCGTTTATGAAGCTTCCGTTAGTGCATATACAAACGCAGGAATACTTAAGACATAATCTCAATATACTGTTAAAATCAGGGTGGGTCATAGGTTCAGCCCCTGTGAGATAGATACATTGATATTTTTTTTCAGCGGTATCTTCGAGGGCTTTTTTTACTGTATCAATCGGTATAAAGTCGTTTATTTTTCTTGTAATCGGAAAATCTATATAACAATTTTTACAGCGTTGATTACAACTTTTTGCAGTCATTTCTATAAATATGTTATCCAAATGTTTTAATACACTAACCGGCGCTTTCATTATTGCTGTTTTCATAAATAACCTCTCCTCCTGTTTATATGATTATTCTAAAAACAACAATAAATATTTAAAATTAACCAACGGGGTAACATTTTTACTAATTTTTTTGAAAATCCTGCGGTTTTTTATTTGCAAGCCAGCGGCTCATCAAAAAGTTTTCATAGCTGAGTGCATAATTTGATAATGCATTAACCAAAACTCTGCCGCTATCGGATTTCCCAACAATAATAAAATCTCCCTGCTGATTATCCGCAAGCATTATTTCGCGATGAACAATTTTATCAATGTGATTTTTGGGGTTTTTGTTTATAACGAGCTTAATCCACTCGCAAAGCACCTTTGTTGCTGTGGTTTTGTTTGAAATAATTTCTTCATCAAACTGTTGAAGATATTTTGAAAATTCACCTAAAATCATTTAATCTCCAAACGGGGTTGTAGCCGTAAAACATACTATATCATTAATTCCGTATTTTTTCAATTCGGAAATCATCTCTTCAAAAGTTGAACCGGTAGTGCAAATATCGTCAATTAAGAGCAATTTACCTTGTTGAAGTTTTGACACATCAACCTCAAAAGCATCTTTAAGATTTTCCATACGCTGTTGTTTTTTCAGATTATACTGCGGTTTAGTATCTTTAATTCTTTTAATCAGATTAGGGTTATAATCACAACCGATAATTTTAGCAAACTCTTCTCCTACAAGTTCCATATGGTTATATTTTCTTTGTTTACGGCGTTTTTCATAAATCGGTACCGGAATAACCTGAAAATCTTTATCATTTGAAACTTTTACCCAATATTCTGCCATAAATTTTGCAAGATAATAAGCCAAATCCGGTTGGTTATGATATTTTAGACCTCGGATAAGTTTTTGCAGGTTTTTTTCATAAATTCCTGCGCAATAAACATTTTTCCCATCTATTATACGGTTAACTTTTCCCGGCAAAAGCTCCATATCATTGTAACATTCGGAACACATTTTGACACATTCTTTTGAGCGCCTGCAAAAATAACATTTTTTCTTATAAATCCAGTCAAGTAAACCGATTAAAAACTTCTTCATAATTTAATATATAGCCAAATAAGCCTGAAATAGTATGTTGTCATAAGAGAAAGATTTGCCGGATTTATACTCTAGCTGATATAAAATAATCCGGCAACTGTTCCGGTTATTAGTGTTGTCATTGTTGCAGCCAACAGACTCTTATAACAAATTGAAGTTATTAACTCTGTTTTTTCCGGCGCAAGAGCAACCGAGCCGCCAATGGCAATACTTAAAGATTCAATACTTGTAAAACCGCATAGAGCATATGATGCAATAATTGCACTATGTGGAGAAATAACACCTGTTTTTATTGCCTCGCTTAAGCCGACATAAGAAGGAACTTCCGTCATAATAAGTCTTGTGCCGAGGAATTCTCCAACTAATGATGCATCATTCGGGTTTACTCCCATTAAGAGGGCTGCCGGTTTGAATATAGTACCCAAAAATCCGCTGATTGTAACATCCGTAAAGTAGCTTAAACCCAAATTTATTATACCTAATATACCTATTACCGCAACAAGTAGCACAGTAATTCCGAAAACCATTTTCCCGCCATCCATAGCACCGTTAACAATACTTCCTGTAAAGGTTTTTGCACTATCAGGAACTTCAAACTTCATTTCACTCTTTTCAGGAGTTTCTGTTTCAGGCTCCATAATTTTTGCAATCATAATTGCATTTGGAATGGATAATACGGTAGCGCTAACCAAATGTCCTGCAATAGCCGGAATTTTATCACTAAGAAGAGATACATACAATGCCATCATAGAGGAAGCGATTGTTGACATAAAAACAGTAAATATCAAGAAAAGCTGTGAACGAGTTATAGATTTAAAATAAGGTCTTATACTTGTAAAAGATTCTATACCCACAAATATATTACTTGCAGAGCATATTGCTTCAATTGCACTTATACCAAAAAACTTTTTCACAAATTTAGCGATATTAACAATAATGAACGGTAAAATTCTTAAATAATACAACAAACTGCAAATTGAGGCAAAAATTACTATAAACATCAAACTTTGAAATATCAAAATAAATCCCTGTTCGGAATTCGCAGCTCCAAGAGAACCGAATACAAATACTATACCCTCTCTTGCAGCATCTATGATTTTTGTAAACAAATGACTAAATGCTAATAAGATATCTCTGCTTTTAGGAATTAGAAATATTACAGTTCCCATAATAAATTCAAAGAAAAGGGCTGTTATAATTGTTTTATAATTAACTTCCTTTTTATGACTGCTAAAAATCCAAGCAATAAAAAGAAAAACAAATATTCCGAATATACCTATAATTTTTTGTAACATACTTAACTCCATGTAAACTCTCTTTTTTACATAATAACACAATAAAAACAAAAAAAACATTAAAAAAAATAGACTATATAATAAAAATATTAGAATGACAGGATTTTAGTCGGATGTAGGCGAAGAATGAGCCCGTCTATCAGGAACGCAACAACTCTTTTGATTTTGAAGTAGAGTTGTGCGTGCGTAATATCTACGGGCAGGGTTAGCGGAAAATACGAGCGAAGCATTTAGTGCAGTACCTCAGGTACTCGGAACGACAGAATTTTAGTCGGATGTAGGCGAAGAATGAGCCGTACAGCCGTCTATCAGGAACGCAACAACTCTTTTTGATTTTGAAGTAGAGTTGTGCGTGCGTGAGAACCTGCGAGCAGGATAAGTTATTTTGTTAGGTGTTTTAAGCCTTTATCCATAAACTATATAGTGTCGTGCCTCAGGCACAAAAATATCGGAACGACAGGATTTGAACCTGCGACCCCCACCACCCCAAGGTGGTGCGCTACCAAGCTGCGCTACGTCCCGATATTTTCTAAAATATTAAATTTTCAATGCTTATAAATAATAATAACACAAAACTTACGTTTTGTGCGGTGCGCTACCCCTCTCACAAAAACAATTCACAGGATTGTTTTTGTTCGGCAGAGTGCTACGTCCCGATATTTGTATTTATTTGTCATGCACTCTTGCTTGGATTACCAAGCTGCTTCCTCTCAAAAACGATACTCAATCGTTTTTGTCTTGAATTTGTTCTGCGCTCAGATAGTTTCGTCCTTGAGCCTATGGCTCAGAGTCCTCAATATCTTCGCTTTCCGGATTTACTTCGTTCCATCCGTCCACAAATTCGCTCGGCAGAGTGTCCCGATATTTGTTTGAACTTGTCAACTTATTCATAGTACCACAAACATTTTAGAATGCGAATATAATTATAAATTTTGTTTACGAACTGCTTGCCATTTTACAAGCATAATATTATAGACCATATTAAAATCAGCTCCTGTGCCGCCTAAATTGATAGAACATCTTTCGCCGTCAGGAGTCATTAATATTTTTGATAGATTTGACATATTAGCTTGTACTTTACTGAAGTCTCTCACATAAAATTTTATAAATTTTGTAAACATACTTATAGGCATGGGTTCGATGCTGACAATATTATCCCATTCGATAAATCCGTATGTTGGTGTATAAAAGCCTTCATCAGTAATTTTTAATGCTAATTTGGGGTTTATAATAGATTTAATCGCAGGAATTCCCAGTAAACCGAAAAGTATAATTGCAAATATAGCAAACAGCTTTATTCCGCCGGGTGTTGAAAGAAAAATATTATCAGATACCGCCGCAAATTCAGCAGCATGCGTAAATATAATTACACATGCGTAGATTAATCCTGCAAGTACAATTATTCCTAACATTACTCTCCAGCGTTTTTGGTAGAATTCCATAGCTTACCTCAAAAATTAAACATTGAATTTTAGTTTTTTAATTCAGCTTCAATTTGCGGTAAGATTTCGTCTAACTTAGACGGGTCTTTAATTCCGCCCTGAGCAAAGTTCGGACGGCCGCCGCCGTTTGCCCCGGTTGCTCTTGAAATTTCTCCGACAATCTTGCCTGCATTAACACCTTTTTTAACAAAGCTGTCGGAAACCTTTACTGCAACTGTCTTATCAGAAGCCAGAACTATTATGCTTTCACCTAATTTCTTTGACATAAATTCCAAACCGATTTTCAAAGCAACGGGTTTAAGGTCAAGAACTTTGGAAATAAACAGTTTACCGCCGTCGATGTTCTGAGCTTTATCCAAGAATGTTGCAAATTTTGAGCGTGCATTTTCTTCCTGAAGTTTTTCGATTTCTTTTTGAAGTTCTCTGTTTTCTTCCTGAAGTTTTTCAACACGTTCGATAACTTCATCGGAATGAGCCTTAAATCTTGATGATAATTCATCTGTTACGGCAACTTTATTGTTTACAAAATTTAGTGCGGATTTTGAAACTACACATTCGATACGTCTTGTACCTGCCGCAATAGCGCTTTCGGAAACGATTTTGATAAATCTCAGGTCTTTGAGTTCTCTGGCATGAGTTCCTGCACAAAACTCTTTTGAAATGCTTTCGCCGTCTTTTTCTATTGATACAACACGAACGTTATCGCCGTATTTTTCGCCAAACAATGCGGTTGCACCCGTTAGTTTAGCTTCTTCAATACTCATAACTTTTGTATCAACTTTGTACCCTTCACCTATCCATTTGTTCATCAGGTTTTCTGTTTTCTTGATTTCATCAGGTGTCATAGCTCTTGAGAAAGTAAAGTCAAATCTCATACGTTCTTCATCAACATAAGAACCTGCCTGTTTAACTTCATCACCTACAACCTTGATTAATGCAGCCTGCAGCAAGTGAGCTGATGTATGGTGAACTCTGATTTCTTCACGTCTTGCAAGGTCAATATATGCTTTAACGGTTTCTCCGATTACAATATCACCGTTAAGAATTGAACATCTGTGAACATAAAGTTCGTTTACCTTGAATGTGGTTAAAACTTCAAGTTTTACGTTGTCGTTTTCGATATAACCGCTATCACCAACCTGCCCGCCGCATTCGGCATAAAAAGGAGTTTTGTTTAATACAACGTCAACATATCCTTCGCCCTCAATTGTTGCAAGGATTTTTGCATCATTACATTCGTTCTTTTCATATCCGATAAATTCTGTTGAGCCGACTTCCTGTTCAACTTTAGCATATTTCATATCGCCTGTTACGGAAATCTTAGCTGTAGCAGCTTTTGCTCTGTCTTTTTGCTCCTGCATAGCTGCTTTATAGCCTGCTTCATCAACTTTCAAACCGTTTTCTTCCGCAATTTCTTTTGTTAGTTCAAGCGGGAAACCGAATGTGTCATAAAGTCTGAATGCACTTTCGCCGTCAATATCTTTTTTGTTTTCGATAAATTCGTTCAGAAGCTTATACCCTCTGTCAAGTGTCTGACCGAATCTTTCTTCTTCTTTTTTAATTGTATCAATAACTTTTTGTTTATTTTTAACCAATTCAGGATATGCTTTACCGTATCTGTCAACAACAACGTCAACGAGTTTATATAAGAACGGCAATTCCATTCCGAGAATTTTACCGTGTCTTAATGCGCGGCGTAAAATCATTCTAAGAACATAACTTCTGCCTTCATTACCGGGGATAACTCCGTCTGTAATCAGGAAAGTAACACATCTTGCGTGGTCTGTAATTATACGAAGTGAAATGTCGGTTTTTTCTGATTTTTTATAAGGTACACCGCTCATTTCGCAAACTTTATCCATAATCGGTTTTAATAAATCTGTTTCAAAAGTAGATGCAACACCCTGACAAACCATTGTGATACGTTCCAAACCCATACCGGTATCAACGTTTTTGCTTTCCAAAGGTGACTGGTTGCCTTCTTCATCCTGATATAATTCTGTGAATACAAGATTCCAAATTTCAACCCATCTGTCACATTCACAGGTATCAATACCGCAGTTCGGATGTCCGCAGGAATATTCTTTCCCTAAATCGTAATGGATTTCGGAACAAGGTCCGCAAGAACCTGATGCCCCCGGAGGTCCCCAAAAGTTATCCTTTTTACCTTTTCTTTTAATTCTTTCTGCCGGAACACCAACACTTCTCCAGATATCAAAAGCTTCATCATCTGTTTCAAAAATAGTTATCCAAAGTCTGTCTTTATCCAATTTCAGGACTTCGGTAACAAATTCCCATGCCCAGGGGATAATTTCTTTTTTGTAGTAATCGCCGAAAGAGAAATTACCTAACATCTCAAAAAACGTGTGGTGGCGGGGTGTTCTGCCGACATTTTCAATATCGGAATCTTTTCCGCCTGCTCTGGCACATTTCTGGCAGGAAGTTGCTCTGGCGGGTTCGTAAGGACAAGGTTGAATACCTAAAAATATAGGTAAAAACTGTAACATACCTGCTGTTGTCAGTAAAACCGTCGGGTTATCCGGTACAAGACTTGAACTTTCCACAACAGTATGCTGATGTTTTTCTTTAAAATAGTTTAAATATAAATCTCTTATCTCATTTCCGCCTAGCATAATTTATTATTCCTCTTTTATTATTATCGGATTATTTAACCCGAATACTTACAAAAAATTTGCGATACTCTCCGCATAACATATATTTTACCCTAAACATATATTCATGCAAAGAGTATATGAAATTTTGTCAAAAATTTGTAATGCATCTAATGCTTATATAACATGTTATTCGACCTGCCTTAACAAATCTTAGTGTTATTATTTGCTAAGAACCCGGTGTTTTAGGGTTTACAAATGCCTAAATAGGGTAAATAATAAGAATATAAATACAAAAGCTTTTTTATTTACAGGAATTTTTTAAAAAAATTCCTTTTCTTTAAAAATTATAGACTCACTATGGCTGTATAGCCTTAGTATACTTTGTACTTAAAAAAACAGGAGAAAATTAATGACAAATTTTGACACCGAAGAAACAAGAGAAATAATATTTCCTGACGAGGAAACTTTAAACCGACCCGCAAGCGAAAGTTTTAGCGAACAGTTGAGAAATGAATTTATGTATAAACAAATTGAAAGCAATTCAAAATTTAATCCCGAACTTGCAGAAATT
>JAFXXK010000006.1 GCA_017542305.1 bacterium | reverse complement strand
AGAAATATAAGGAACATATGATTTTAACAAAAGATGAAATTAATAAAATAACCGAAAAATATTCTCAGCAGCTGTGGGTTTTGTGTTTAGGGATAACACCTATGGAGTTGTATAATCTTTATTTTAGCGATATAAACTATGACGAACAAACGGTTCTGATTCGCAGTTCAAAATATACAATTTATAACCATCGCCACAAAGAAAATCTGGACAGAACACTTTATATTCCGGATATTTTGTTTAATAAAATCCCTAAACATCAAAAAGGACAGGTGTTTTTAAAGGTTAATGTGCCAAACTATGATACGCTTATAAATACGCATGTTTATTTATCTCTTAAACACAATATTCCTCTAAATGTTATATCTAAAAACATAGGGTATACTTGCTTTGATGACTTTTTAAACAGATTTGATTTTTCGTTATCACATGATTTTATTCATAAAATCGATATTCTTGACGGTATATAAATTGTTTCCTGTAAAAAAATGTAATTTTGCTTTGAACTTTCCTGTAAAAAAGTGTAAAAACTCATTGATTTTTCCTGTAAAAAAGTGTAAAATTGAAACAAAAGAGGTGTTGTCATGAAAAGAACAGCCATTGAAAAACTAAAAAAGTGGAAAGATAAAAAAGGTCATAAACCGCTAATTATTGAAGGGGCAAGGCAGGTTGGAAAAACTTGGCTTATGAAAGAGTTTGGGAAACAATATTATGAACAAGTTGTTTACTTGCATTTTGACAACAATCCTGAGCTTGCAGCTGTGTTTGAAAATGATTATAAAATTCCGCGTTTAATAGAATCTTTTGAAATATTATCAGGTATAAAAATCAATCCTGACAACACTTTAATAATTTTTGACGAGATTCAAGAGTGCCCGAGAGCATTGACATCACTCAAATATTTTAACGAAAATGCTCCCGAGTATGACATTGTAGCAGCAGGAAGTTTGCTTGGGCTTATACACCATGAAGGAACAGGCTTCCCCGTTGGGAAAGTTTCATTCTTAAATCTTTATCCGATGGACTTTTTTGAGTTTGCAAGAGCTCTGGGCGAAGAAAGATTTATTGAATTAATTGAGAAAAAAGACTTCCAAATGATGAGTATATTTAAAAACGAGTTTGAAAAACTTGTTAAAATGTACTGCTATATTGGCGGTATGCCGGAAGTTGTTCAGGATTTTATAAATAATCGTGATTATAAAAGAGTCCGAGAAATACAAAAAACGATTCTGGCTTCTTATGAAAATGATTTTTCAAAACACGTTCCTGCAAATACAGTTGAAAAAATCAGGATGCTATGGCAAACAATTCCGTCACAACTGGCTAAAGAGAATAAAAAGTTTATATATAGTGCTATAAAAACAGGTGCAAGAGCAAAAGAATATGAACTTGCTTTGCTATGGCTTAAAGATGCAGGATTGGTTTATCAGGTTAACCGAATTAAAAAGCCGGATTTACCGCTAATTGCCTATCAGGATTTTGAAGCATTTAAACTATTTGTTGTGGATGTTGGTCTATTATCCGCTTTAACTAATTTGGATGTAAAAACGATTTTAGAAAAAACTCAAATTTTTGAAGAATTTAAAGGTGCAATAGCGGAACAATATGTTTACCAGCAATTAAAAAGCGCCGAGGTTGATATGCCAATTTATTATTGGTCAAACGATTCAAGCCGCAGCGAAGTTGATTTCGTGGTTCAACTTGACGGATATGTTATTCCGGTTGAAGTAAAAGCGGAAAAGAACTTAAAAGCAAAGAGTTTAAAGAACTTTATTCAAGATTATAAATCCGAAAAATCTGTCAGAACCTCACTTGCTGATTATAAATTGAACGATAATAATTTATACGATATTCCGCTTTATGCCATTGGAAATATTGAAGCTATTGTTGAATAATTTGTTTAATATCTTCAAAAGGAATTGGAACATAATTATTAACTTCAACGCAAGTGTTGTAATACCAAGGGTCCGTTAAACTGTTTGCGTGAACGTGCCCATGGATATTCAATTTAAACCTGCTTTTACATTCCGGATGAACCGGTATATGTGTCAGCAAGAAGTTATCTAAATTATGACAACCGCGAATATCTTTAAAATGCTGTAAATAAAACTTTGGTTTAAATTTATCGTGATTACCTTTGATTAAAATCTTTGTACCATTCAACTTGGGCATTATTATATCTAATTTATTTCTGTTAATTCCGACATCGCCTAAATGATAAACCTTATCATTGGGTTTTACTATTGAATTCCATTTCTCAATCATAAAATTATCAGCATTTTCCGCACTATCCCACGGACGCATTTTTGTCCCGTCGTAATTAAAAAATTGGTACATATTTTCATGAGAAAAATGAGTGTCAGAAATAAAGAAAATATTATAAGTCATCCGTATTTATCAAAACTCCTTCTTTTCTGAAATTTGCGTTTTCATTCCCATAACCCAGAGGATTAGCAATAACTCTTGCATTCCCGAGCCTGTAATCAACTGAATTATGAATGTGACCGTGGCACCACAATTTTATATTGAAATATCTTTCAAACAAGTATTCTAGATTGCTTGCAAACGCTGCACTTAATAAATCGTTTTTGTATTCTTCAGAAATGCTTTTTAAACTTGGCGAGTGGTGAGTTACTATAATTATTTTTTTATCTTTGTATTTTTGACAAGTTTTTTCAATAAAATTAATGCTTTTCTTATGTAGCGCTAATTGATCTTCTGTGGAAATCGTTCTTAATTTCCCTTTTTCGTAGAATTTCACATTTCTAAAATCATTCAAATATTTTTGTGCTATAAACCTGCAACCGTCAGGGTTTCCATATAAATTAAAATCAGTAAATAAAATACAGCCTATAAAACAAATGTTATCAATAACAATGCTCTGATTTTCTAAAAAATGTACAGGTCCTAAAAATTTGTTTTGAAGATATTTTATAGATAAATTTAATGATTCTTCTTTGTCATAAGTAAAGTGAGTGTATCCTAAATGGTTGCCACCAACAACAATTCCTTGTTTTAGATTGTCATTTATCCATTTTTCGGTTGTAATTCTATCTCCTGAAATATCTCCGCAACAAATTACAAAATCATCCGGTGCAAAATCAAAATTTGTATTTTGCCCTGAATTAATATCACAATGTATGTCAGATATGATTCTTAACTTCATAAAATCCACCTTTAACACAATTGATGTATCAAAAGTAGAAGAAAGTAAAGTTAAATTTGTATACTAAAATATACTGTGTCCGTATTTGACATAAAGATTTGAAAAAATCCTTTCATTCATTACTTAATAAAGCCAAAATTAAGAATTTTAGATTCCATGATTTGAGACATACGGTTGCTACAAGACTTGTTGAGATGGGGATTGACTTAGTTGTTGTACAAGAGATATTAGGACATTCAAAAATTACAACAACTCAACGATATGCACACCCTGTACCCCAAAGAAAATTAGATGCAGTAAATGTTCTTAATAACTATGTAAATAGTTAGTCTGTTAAATACATTTCCTTTTTAAAACAATAGCCTACCTAAAAAGTAGGCTTTTTCTTTTGTATTGGTTGCAAGCAATATGAAAAAGTTGAATTTCTCTAAATACACACAGATTACACATACAAATTCTTGCACTAAAAAAGAGGGCTAAAACCCTCTTAAAATGGCGGGGTTGACGCTCACAGGTTCGAACTCTTTGAAAGATATTACGAACATATAAACAATGCCCCTGTAACCCGAAAGATATGCTATCTCATATCTTCACTTAAAATGATAGCATAGAAAATTATTCGGTCAATGTTTTAAAATCATCTTGCTGAAGTTCAGGCATATATTTTTCACCTAATTCACAGATTTTATCGACATATTGTACAAGTCGATTTCGCTTACCTAATCTATCTTCTGATTCGGGTAAACGAATAAGCCTTATATTAAACTCATCGACTTTAAATTCTAACATTGTTTGTCTAACTTTTATAAATTTCCTAAAAATTAAGTAAAAAAATAAGGGAGGATATCACATCCTTCCTTGTTTGATTAATCTTTAATCTTATTTTCGTTAAATTCTATCTTTGCTGGAGTTCTTGGTATAATATTCCCAACATCAAATTTGTCAATTTTAAATGTATTACTAATTTTTAAAATTTCACAGTTATTTAGCTTTTGGTTTAAAAAAGGACCTACAATTTCTTCTTGATTTAAAATTTCATAACCAGTGAATATATTTGATTTATTATAATTTAATCTTTTCTGAATAATAGAATTTATTATTTCCAAAGGTTTACCTTTAATTGAGCTAATATTAATGTAATCCCATGCTACTAAATCAACTGTTTCCAATGTTTTAATTTTTTTTGCAAAAGCAGCAGAATTACGATTTGAAAATGAATCAAGTTCAAGCAAAAAACTAGGGGAATAGATATATAATGCATTTACAGATTCATCATCATAAATATCGCTTTTTACCCAAATATAGCCAAGCACCAATTTTTGAGACAGTAAGAATAAATTATTATCATAGTTTTTAGTAGTAATAAATAAATTACTGCCATTTTCAACATATTTTAAAATATCATTTTTAATAGATTTATATCTTTTGAAAATGCTTTGATCTGCTTGATGGCACATAATTTTACTTAATGCTTTATTGGGATTCAGATCTTCATTTTCGTTTAAATCAAAAGCATATTTTTTTATGTTCGTACAAGAATTTTTGCATTCGGGATATTCTGGAAATGGTAAGCTCGCATCATTAAATCGATGAGATAAATGACCGTTACAAAAACCTGCTGCGTATCTTGGGCACATTGTTTTTTCAAATAAATTCATTTTAGTCTCCTTTCTTTACACCTTAAATGTATGTATAATTTTCTTCGTTGTTATCATCACTATTGTTACTACTTACTAATATAGGTTGATTTGTATTTTTAAATTTATCTTTTTTTCTTAATCTAAAATCAGGATATCCGTTTGATGTAGCTATTTTTACTCGCCGAATCTGCTCCTCAATATTAGGACATTCATCAATTAAATCTGCATATAATTGTTTGAACATAGTTGGGGTAGTCCTGATACCCTTTTCCAAACGTGCAGTTACATGATTTTTCAATAAAGCTTTCAATTCTGTTGTAATATCGCTGGAGTTATCAATTAGCTGATGAACCCGTTGTTCATATTTCTCTCGTGTATTGGCTCTCTTTTGTTGGATTTGTTTGTTATTCTCGGTGTCCGCACTATTAATAAGTTTATTATTACTAGAACATGAATTCATGTTTGATTTTTTATCATGATTAACATGTAATACTTGTTCTTCTGGGAAGGAATCTTTAGCTTTTAAAAGATTGGACTCCCCTTCTGCAAAATCTTTAGTTTTGCAAATATTTATTTTGTCTTTTTTGTTGTTCTTTTTTATATTTTCTTGTTTATTATTCTTATTTATTTGTGCATCTTTTTCTTTCGGCTGTTTATCACTATTTGGATTCAAGTGTTTGGATTCAAACACTTGATTTTGTTCTTCCATCATAGATTTTGGCAATTCATATACTCTATATTTATAAGCCTTTTTTCCATTTAGCCGTATTTCATCAACCTCAAGAAAGCCCTTTTTAATAAGTTCTTTTTTTGCTCGTCGCACACGAGCAGTAGAATATCCAATCGTTTTTTGCAGCCAAATCATAAATAGGTTCCAATCATTGGGTAAAGAAAGTAACTTAATTAAAAGAGCCAATGCATCGGGGGTTAATTCTCCTATTTGACGATTAATTACTCGATTGTCTAATTGGGTAAAACCCTCATCTCTGTCTATTAGAGGGTATTTTTTAAAATTTCCACATTGTGCAGGTGTAGATATTTCACTATTTTCTATACTCATTTTTACTCCTTCTGATTACTTGAGTTCGTTTTACAATTTAAAAAGCTTTTTTAATTGCCTATATTTTTTAGTATAAATACTCCATTTTTTTAAATTCGATAACAACCTACAAAAATATCAGAACTTTTAAATTTTTTTTAAAATTTTCAGTTTTAACTAATCGCTGAAAAGCCAAAACTGGTATGGAATATAGCGATAGCGAAGCAAAACAAAATTAAAACTAAAAATATTTATTTTTAGCAAAAGTCCTAAAAATCAGTAATTAAAAATTTTTCTTCTCAAGATTACGAGACTATTCTTGGAATGCATATGTAAGAAGGTTTTCAGCTTGTAATATTAATTCTTCTAATTTATTATAATCGGATTTGATAGCTTTTTCTGCATTATTAGGATGGCACTTTTCGGTTTTTACGGCATTCTTTAGCTCGTTAATAAGCTTAATAAACATTTTTTTGCGTTTTTTAACTGGATAAAATTCTCCACTTTTCTTTTTAAGGAATTCGTTGAAAATAGAATAACGGGAGATTCTGTTCTTCATTTCATATAAATATTCATTACTTTCATCTTGATTAATATTTTCAGAAATTTCATTTATTTTCTTTAAAAATTCATCACATGCAGGACATAATTTATAAGAGTCAGGATTATTATAGTTTGGATTACATAATTTGCAAAAATTCTTAGGGGTATTTTTTATAGCATCAACAATTTTATTGTGTAAGCTTTTTAAGGTTTCAAAACTTACATGATCAAAACATTTTTCAATGCCTTTTCTAAAAGATTTTTCATCAGTTAGCAAATCCAACTTATTATCATATCGCAATAAAATTTTTTTTAAACTATAATCAATTCCCTTTTCATGATTTATCAAATGAGTTGATTTATTATCATCATAAATTTCATAAATCACTTCATCAAAGTTATATTTTATCTGATTATTTTGCTTATATTCCTTTATTGATATTTTTGCTAAATAATTTCCATTGAAATAATAATAAAATCCATAATTTTTATAACAATTAATAAGCATCCTAAATATTTTCTGCTTATCGCTATCTGTAATTGCATGAATTTTTTGATTATCTGTTTTATAGAATTTTGTAAAAATATCTACAAATTTTTGAAGTAATGATTTTTCTTCCTTAGATACTGTTACATAACTAAAAAAACACTCACATAATGCAATTATGTGGAGATGTAATGGACGACAGCTATTGAAAGCTTTTTGAAAAACCGTGAATAAGGGGTAATCGTAAGGCATTGATTCAAGATTTATTCCATCAGGAAGTGTAATTGGTAATTCTTGTATATCATACTCGGCACATTTTTGTATTGGTTCTAACAAATTAGCTAAAAAGTTTAATTTATTATCAGATGAATATTTTCTTATATTAGGAATAAATTCTAAAAAAGATTTTATATCTTTATAATCAGCATAAAATAAAAATTCAATAATAAATTCGGGAATGTTATTTATATGTCTTTTGTCAAAATCAAATTCTAAATTCATCTGCATATCCTCTTGAGCAATCATATAACATATTTACACAATTTACAATATATGATTCAGAACACATATTATGTTTCATTAGTATAATTTTTAAACAAATTTAATTCATTTGTTTTAGCACGGGTTTGTTTTTGGGTATATAGTTTTGATACTTCAAGAGGTTTGCTTAATCTGTGGTTATAGAAATTAAGGATTGTTATAGCATATCCGAAGCCTTTTGTTCCATTTTGCATAGCCTTAGCACTTCTCGTTATTTGGTTAATTGGAATAAGACCTAATTTTTCTTTAAACAACTCTTCATTCAATTCCTGCTGATAAACTTGTATTATTATTGCTACAGCTTTTAGAATGTAAGAACTGAGTGAATTGTTTTCACCTTGCCAAGTAGCTACACAAAGCCTGATTGTAGCATCCAATATTTTACAGCCGTATTTTTCGTAAATATAAACCAACGTAGATATTGCACAGATAGTATGTGGATATTTATTACTTGAAAGGGTAAGGTTGTAATTTTCAACAATAGATTTTATTACATGAGCTTCTTCATCTCCTGATTCGATTTTTGCGTTAAAAATATCGTATGCAGTGAGTTGACGAACATATTTCTGTTGATTTGCAAAAATGTCGGCTTCGTGCTTATATTCTAAATCATCATATATCATGCACCATACCAACGTATCTCTTGAACCAGTTACTTCGGCAATAATTTCTATTGTATGCTGACCGTTGAAAACATAATTTCTTCCGTTTCTTCTGCTTACTTTTACAGGATTGACCTGATATGGGTCAAAATTCTCAACGGCACGTTTTACATGAGCCTCTGATACATTTCT
This sequence comes from bacterium, assembly GCA_017542305.1. GTDB lineage: Bacteria > Cyanobacteriota > Vampirovibrionia > Gastranaerophilales > Gastranaerophilaceae > UBA1221. Next base: position 223,971 of record JAFXXK010000006.1, on the reverse strand, counting down.
TTGGTAATCTTGATTTGATTCAAGATATTTTATTGCTATTTGTTCAAAATGAATATTTGCAAAAAAATCATTCAGGTCTTTATATTCTTTCATCTTTTTCCTCCAGTGCACAAAGCATTGTTTCTATACTAAATTTAATCTTTTCTAGTTCTGTTTTAAGGTGTGTTTTTACTTCATAAGAAATATTAGTTATATCTTTATTGGATAAAACTCTATCTATTGATCTTTGCCAAGACGGTATGGTATGGGCTAAACTATCAAATTCTACATTAGGACTATATTCAGGAACTTCCTTTATTTGAAATTTCTTTTTATGGCGTCCTGCATTTGATCTTTTGTGGCGTGAATTATTGTTGTTTTGTGTCTTTTGTTCAAAAGCCATTTTACTTATTTCTTCTCTTGTAAATTTTAAATACCCGTCTTTAATTTGCTTGAATAGTTCAGGATTTGTTTCAGACATAGTATTCATAACTTTTGAATATTGTGCATATCTTCTTACAGATGCTTCAGAAATATTGTATTCTTTGGCTATTTTCTCTGCCGTTGCATGTGAGGCAGGTTTTCGGATTTCTTTATTCACGCTGTATTGATTGTGCCCGTGGTTATTCTTTTTAGCATTTACAATAAGTTCTGCATTATATCTTTCACCTATAAGCATTTTTCTTGATTCTTCTGATAAGTTACGTCTGCCTAATTGATTAGCACATATCCAAACAACAGCTTCTTCATCTGTTCCAATATCAGGTACTTCTTGTATAAAAAATGGAATTTCGTTTTTATGACATATTTCATATCTGTTATGTCCGTCAATAATTGTTTCGTTCCATATACAAATTGGTTCACGGCAACCATTTTTTATAATATTTTCTTCTAATTGTTCATATTCTAGTGATGTTAGTGGTGGAATTAAATTTTTGAATTTTTCTTTTATTTCAAGTGTATATAATTTTTTCTCCATTACTTTTCCTCTAATTTATTGATATAGCATCAGCCAATTTGAACTGTACACATTTTTTATCTGAGGCTAATTGTCCAAACATTCTATAAGCTTTATCTTTTTGCCAATTCCCGCTCATCTGTTGTAAAGATCTGATTAAAGGGGTACTATAAAGAACAACAGACTTTGAACTATGTTTCAAATATTTTCCAACATTATGTGCTTTTGCATCAAATGTTATGCTTGGAGTTATAACAAGAGTGTTATTTTCAAAATTTAATGATAAAAGCACATATTCAGGATTTCCTATCAAGTGCAGAGTTTCTTTATATATTCTAATGCTTGGCTTTTTTAAGCTAACTGTTAATGCAGGTTTAGTTATCGGGTTATTCATAAGAATTTTCCTCCTTAATTTCGGTTCTTGTATTATCTGAATTATTTATGCTGTATATTGTAAAATCACTAATTACAATTGCTTGCAGTTGTTTTTTATGTTCTTCAACAGATAGCCCAAAACGGTGTTTCCATTCTTCAGGGAATTTTGGTATTCGAGAAGATTTCGGTTTATCTTCTCCTTCAGGGATTTCACGTTCATAAAATTCGTATGATGATAGATTAAACAGAAAAATATAACCTTCGCTTGTATTTATCAGTTTGCCAAGCAATTTATACCGATAATTAGGGTTCCAATTCATTAAATTAACGACCATTCCAAAAAATATTCCACAGGATATCTGTTTAGGTTTATTAGATTTTGTCCGCCAAACAAAAGAATCTTTTACATCCTCTGTTATTGGCTTTACAATCATTTGTTTATCCATGGGATTAACCATAATAAGTATGTAATCAGTATCAGGGAATCGTCTTAAACAAGCAGTATTTAAAGCTATCTTGCCTCTATTAAAAGTTACAGAAGGTTCATATCTGTGAGCAAAATATTCTGCGGGAACAACTTGATGCCCTTCAAAACTGAAATTGTCGATACGAATTTCTTCCATGTCTTTAAAGGATTGTTGTACAGGAATTTCACTTATATTTTGTGTTTCATCAGAATTTATTTGTGTATTTTCATATACATTTCAGGATTAAACTGATTGTAATTATTCTCCATTGTTATTCATTTCCTCTTTCAATGTTTCTAATTGCTGCGTAATTTCATTTTCACTTGTAACTTGTAATTTATTTTCTTCGTCATATACAGAACCTGAATGGTTTATATTCCATTCTTCTGCTGCTAATAGTTGCAGTTCTTTTGCCTGCCTTTCGTAATAGTGTTTACCAAAAGAATTTTTCCATTCTTTTGGATATGCTATTATATTTTTCTTCGGGCCATTGGTAAATGGTGTAGTATCCGTTGGAATTTTATCCAATTCAATATCAGGGGTATCCTTTGATATAAAAATCTTTGTTTCCTTCAGGTGAAAAAACATTATAGCGTTGTTATCTTTTGTTTTTATATCTGCAATTATTTGGTATTTGTTGTTTATATTCCAACCCAAAATCTGATATAAAGTTGTTAAAAATGCTCTACCGTTAATCGGTCGTGGAGATTTTATATTTTGGGTGAATTTATACCATTTAACTGCATTCCTGCATTTTTTAGGATCGGCAGGACGAACGGCAAAGATTTTCAGGGTTGGATTTACTAGTAATTCAACATAGGATGTATTTAGACGACTAAAACAGGCACTGCTAAATGTTATACTTTTACATGTAAAATTGATACAAGGCTGAAATTGAGAATCTGCATATAAAGCACTAAGGATTTGAAAATGTCTATAATCAAAATCACCTTTAGTTAATTTGATTTCAACATTATCGTTAGAGTTATCGTCATAAGCACTTTTAGATGCCAAAATGTAATCGTCAGCACTAAATCCTGCCCATGTAGGAACAATAGGAACAAAACCCTTTAATAACCCTTCTTTTATAACTCTAAGCTCAGGTAAAAAACCTTTGTGTCTATATTTAGCATTATTTATAAGTTGTTGTACTGCCATAAAATCTGCCCGTGAAATAATTCCCTCATGGTGATTTGGCTTTTTGTATTGCGTCTTATCATTTCTATTTTTCTTGCTTTTATGGTCTAAAAAATTTGGAGTCCATGTTTTTCTTGCAATTAAATCTCCACATTCTCTTTCATTTTGAAGAATTTGAAGAATGGAGCTTGGAGCCCATTTTGTATTGCCTCTTTTGGTTTTTATTCCGTATTCTGTCAATGTATCTGCAATCTGCTGGCAAGTTGCTCCTGACATATACATAAAGAATATAAATCTAACAACCTTGGCTTCTTCTTCGTTTATAACAAGCTGTTTATTTTCATCAACATCATAACCAAGCAAAGGGCACACTAGAAATAAATCTTTTGAATAACGCATATCAATAGAGGCATTCATTGTGTTACTTTTTGCATGGGATTCGTGTTGAGCAAGTGTAGCATGGATAGATAACTGCATTTCACTATCATCATCTCGTGTATTTATATTTTGAGATTCAAAGATTATATATACTGGATTTTTCAGAGCTTTCAATTCTCTTGCATAACTTATACAATCAACAATATTACGGGCAAACCTTGCTACATTTTTGGTAATAATTAGATCAAGTTTTCCTGCTCTGCAATCGGCAATCATTCTTTTAAATTCTTCTCTATGGTTCAAAGATGTTCCTGAAATGCCTTCATCTGCATAAATATCCACTAAATGCCACATCGGATTTTTATCAATTAAATCCGTATAATAGTTTTTCTGTAATTCATAAGAAGATGTTTGATTAAGATTATCCGTTGAAACTCTTGCATAAACTCCAACACGTCTTTCGGTTGTGTCATCATAAATAGATGGCTTTGGGATGGCAGGAATTTTAATGGTTGTACTTGTATCTCCACCTTTATAACGTTCTCTTATACGATTCTTTTCATCTTCCGTAGTCATACTATTCTCCTTAGTTAAAATTGTAAAAAAGAGAGGTTAATATGACTATGAACAAGAGTTTACAGAAATGTAACTTGTGGTTACATTTTAAAATTATCAATGGTATCTTTTATCAGGTAAATTATTTTTAAAAATAATTCTTTTTCTAAATCTTCGGAGTTATTCAAAATATTCATTAGTTTCAAATCATAATAGTTATTCATCTGCTTATTTGAAAATAATTCATAAAACGGAACATTTAGAACTCTTTGCAAGATAAAAAGTATTTCTAATGAAGGATGCTTTTTGCCGTTTTCAATCTGACTGATGTATTCTCTTGTTAAATTTGCTCTAAATGCTAATTCTTCCTGAGATAGTCCAACAGATTTTCTTGCATTTTTTAATTTTTCTCCGATAAGTTTGTAGTCTACGAACATAATTTTTCCACCTTTCTGAAATTGCTGTCTATATAACGATTTGAGGTTTGGGGTCAATTTGACCCCAAACCTCTATCTCAATATCTATATGCTTTTTAGCCAGTTGTTATCAAAGAAAAATAAATTTATTCATCACCATTATAGTCATCTAAAATACTGTTATAAGGTATGAATGTTTCAAGTTCAGAAACCGAATACAAAAGCTGCTGCACTTTATCCAACGGCAAAACATTTTCCTCAAACCAATTTTTTATTGTATCTGTTTTGCCGTTAATCGAATAATAATGATCTGCAACATTTTCAAAAGTTTTCAAATACTCCATCAATAAATCTTTCCCCACAACAAAATTTTTGTTCCTCAAATTATCTACCTGCTCTAAAAGCTGTTCAACATGAATTTTGCAACTGTCCTCTGTTAATTCAATAATTTTATTCTTTCTGTTCAGATAATTCTCCGATTTTATATGCAAAGGAATAGCTTGTGCAAGCAGGCTTGCATCAGATAAGGTTTGTTCTAAATTGGCTTTTAGCAGTAACTCCTGTAAATTTTCACAATCATAAGCAGATATTATAGAATTTAATTTATCGTTAAAAATCAGCGGAGAAATATTATACTGCCTCATATAATCAATCTCATCACCCTTAAATAGCAAAAACCTTATCAAATCCTTTTCTTCCTGAGTTATCAGACGCTTTATATTCAACGGAAAAGAATAATTTATCAAAATTTTCACAATAAAAATATATTTTGTAGAAAGGGAATTGAATGTTTCTGCGACTTTTTCTGCATCAGCTTGAAACTCAAAATCATCAAGATCAAAAACTATATTAAACATTTGGTCAAAATCGTGTTTGACGTTTACAAGATTAATGAAACTCTGCACCGAATTAAACATCCTGTGAGATTCTACATTAGATTTAACCTTTTCAATACATTCTTCAATTTTATCTTCAAATTCTCCGCTGTCCCACAGGCAGCTAATATCACAAAAGTCAGAAAATTCTTCCGAAACATTTTTCCCCGCATCCAATAAAGTGTTTCTCAGGGTGCATAGAGTAGATATTTTTTCTCGTGAATAAGCCTCCACATGTTCTAAATACTCATCAGATAAATCTATTTTAAACAATTTATAAAACAAAACTTTCCTCAAAACTTCTTCAAAAGATGATACCCTCAATTTGTAGCAAATATCGTATATTTTAGATTTCAGCCTTATATTTTCACACAAATCCGTACTTTTGAATTCTTTATCAGCCAAAGTTCTGATAAATATCATCTCATCCTGAGTAATTGGTGCCAAGCTATCTGTTTTTATGTGCATATTTTACCTTTCCTTGATTTCGTGTCAGACAATTTAACCATTTTGTCTGACGATATTAAAATGCACTAAAATATAGCCCTTTGGGGAATTTATTTTTAAAATTTTGTATGTTACATTACATTTTGAAAAATAAAATAAAAAGATAAAACCTTTATAATATAATAGTTTTGAAGATTTATCTTTTGAAAGCAAGACATTTTGGTTAAATTGTCTGACGTTCAAAATGTGATGTAAGCACGCTTGTAGAGACGATTTACACCTATAAAATAAAGTTGTTATAACTATCTTCAATTTGTTCTTGTTCAACCCCGATATAACGTAGAGTTATTTGTGGTGAACTGTGATTGAATATTTTTTGTAACATAGCAACATCTTTAAATTGCCTGTAATGATGGTACCCAAAGGATTTTCGCATCGTATGGGTTCCTGCTTTGATTTGTAATCCTGCCTTTTCACAAGCATCTTTTATTATGTAGTATGCTGTTGAACGATCAAGCCTGTGTTTCCAATGGGACAAAAATAATGGTTCATTGTTCCTGCGACCTTTTACAAAATCTTCAAGTAACGGTTGTAGTTTTGCATTGATTGGAAATTTTTTAAACTTGCCCGTTTTCTTTTCGATAATCTGAATATGGGTTTTATTCCGAACATCACCAACATTCAATCTCAAAATATCCGAAATGCGTAAACCACAATTAATCCCGAAAACAAAGAGCAAATGATCACGTTTGCTTTGCTTTTCAAGTAGTTTTTCCACCTTTTCGATATCCTCTTTCTTTCGGATAGGTTCAACTGTTGTCATCTTTTTCTCCTTTTTACTTCTACAAGCTTATAGCTTGTTATGTCCGACCACCTATAATTTTCGGGCAAGAAAACTCCTGATTGTACAAGCATCGGCATAAACCCTATATTTTAATTAAAAAATTAGATGACAAAAGTTGAGCAAATTAATTTTATGTATTGTAAAGGATAAAAATATTCTAAATATTATAAGTTTTTCTTTTTATATAATATATAAATGCTTGTAACGTCTCTTGGCTAATTTGATATTCAGAACCATGTGGAAGTCCTTCGATTTCCCAAATATTTGAAAGTTCATTATAATGGGATGGGAAATTATTTTGATTAGATTTTATAAATTTATATAATTTTTTAAATGTTTTAGTTTTTCTCGAAATTTCGAATAACTTTATACACAAAAACTTCAAATTTGAAAACAAGTGTTTTCTTATATCTACATCTTTTTCTTCTTCAAATACTAAAATAATATTATCAATTTTTTCATAAATCAGTTGTTCTATATGCAAGTTTTTATTTTGAATTTGCTTACTATATCTTATAAATGTTACTAGAAATTTAATATACATATTCGTAAAGTCATTATATGAATCTGTTTTATATAAGCTCTTAAAGAATAAGAAAGAAACATTTAGTAATTTAGTTAAAAATTCTTTTGTAATTTTTGAATATGATTCTATCTGTAAATCTAAATTTTCTATTCTTTCTAAAAATAAAAATGCCGACATCATTACGTGATTAAAGAATTGAATTAAATTATCTAATGTAATACTTGAGGCATTTTCTTCTATCGGAATATAAACAACAATTTTATCCAAAATTCTCATTAAATTTACTATAGCAATATTGAACAATCTATTTTCAGTAAAATCTGAAATAAAAACATGTCCAAATACTTCTGCTAAACAAGACACTTTTGTAATATGGGATAAAACTCCTTTATTAACGAGATTTGAATATGGTGTTTTTACATATTTACTTTTTGCAACAGCATTATATAACATTTCATATTCGCTATTGGGAATTGAATATAAACTACTTGTTGGACAATTGTTTAACATCGCATATTTTGCAAAAATATTGTATAAATCTAAATATGATTCGGCTAAAATTTTTAATATATAATCATATGATGTTCTATTGGAATTAAATGAAGCCATTACCATATAAAATATGATATTGACAAGCGAATTCATTGTTCTCCAAATTATAGTAGAAACCCATATTATATCAATATCCCACTTTTTGCTTTGGTATAACTTATCTATTGTATTGGCTATTTTCATAAAAGTTTTAATAAGCGATGTAGTTACATGTATATCATTTTTATCAATCAAATAACGACTTATTTCTCTTAAATCTGAAATAGTATCACATGTAACAGTTGTATGTTTGAAGCAAGAGGTTTTGATAATAATATATTCCAATTGCTCAATCAAAAATGAAATAGCTGTATTGCAGGATAATATATCATATTTTAAATTAGATTCTTTTATCAAACCTTTAATTGTATTAATATTTAAATCCTTTATGGGTATAAAATATTCTTCTCTCTTGTACTTTATTATGTTATCAAATAGTAATTTTTGCTTAGCTGCAAAATACTCATAAATATTAAAATGTTCAACCCCTCGTGTTTTTATAATAATTTGCTGAATAATATCATTTATTGAATTTATACAAAGATTGAATAATCCTAAATTATCCTTTTCTATATACGCATTTGCCACTCGGAATAATGAATCCAAATCCGTTTTTAGGTATAAGTTAAAATATTCATCAAAACTATAATTTGTTTCTTGCACTATGCCATAAATAAAATTAATAAGGTAATTTTTTAATTTTATACTTATTGAAGGTGAAACAATATTTTCTATATCTAAGTATAATTCATCTGATGTTCTTATATCAGGTAAAGAAACAATCTGTTTGATTATATTATGTCTTTTAACATTTATAATTCCTGTATCGTTCATCAGTATTACAGCAGCACAACCAAAAGAGCATAGTTGAATAACAAAAAACACTGATGTCACATATATCCACAAATTAAATAAATCATAGTTAAAAAACATTACTGTAAAGCTTGTTGTAGAATAAATAAGTAAAATTACAAACAAAAAATTCGTATTGCGTTTCCATTTATCAAGCATATCAACGAAATCAGGGAATTTGTTAGAAATATATTGTAACAGTGCTAATATTAAAGTCAATATTATTGATATAACGGTAATAATACTTGGTACAGCGTTAATTATATCGTTTGAATAAGATTTAACCAAAGAATGATTTAGTACACAAAGAAAATATAAAAAAGAAAATACTATAAAGATAATGTTTAAAATACTTGTTAAATAATCTATTAAAAAATACATGTATTCATTTTTAATCTTGATAAATATATTCTTTAATTTATATACAAGTTTAATAACATCCCATTTATTAAAATAAAATCTACGGAGAATTTCACTTATTACTATGTAAAATAAGGAAAAATAGATTATTAGCTTTATATTTATTGAATTGTAAAATATGCATAAAGTTATAAACAAAATAAGCAATGGCAACAAAAATACAATATTTATAAGGCTTGAAACAAATATAGAATCAGGATTTATCTTATATCGATTTTTCTTCATCAACCCTGTTCCTTAAATTATTGTTTATTATAAATAGAACTCTAATATAATTGGCAATTAAAATTATTCCAGAAATACTGCCCCATAATATGAGTAGTAATATTACAATTTTATTGACTATATTAAAATTTGCTATAAATTTTGGATATAATACATTTGTAACCTGAGAAAATAATAAAAATAATACATATATAACGAACATTGATACCATATTTGCTATAAAATCAAATAGTAGATTTATAAGAAATGATTTCTTTTCTTTCAGTGCACTTTCAAAATATTTTTTTACCACTTCAAGCATTTTAACTACTCCTATGCAAATCATACCACAAAATTTATATCCAAAGTTGTAACTTTAATTATAAATATGGTTATAACTATCCCTGTCCTAATTTGACGCATACTAAAATTATAATGTATGTATGCAACTAAAAACGATTAAACAAAAAATAGGAAATTCTGAATATACACAGTTTTTGGGAAAAGAAATTGAACTGATTAAAAAACAGTGCAATATTTCCGCGTCTGAAACTGTTTATTTCCTATGTCATCACAAGTGGAAGCAGATTTTTCTGATAAACGGAATTATTTATGTGGCAAATGTTTCGTGTGAATTTAACAAAAACAGTAATCGGATAATTTCTTCAATGAGTTTGGTGGAATTATACAGGATAAAATTGTACAACAAATATCCAAAAACATTGAAAGATATAACTTTTGAAACGGTTGTTTTAAAAGATCCCCGCTACACTTTCACACCTGAAGAATTGTTTGACTGGATAGATATGCCATCAGAAATCAATGAGGCTGTAGATTTGCCGTATTATAAAGTAATTAAATTTTTAAACAACTATTCAAAAGATATTTTCAGAACCGAACGATATCAGTTTTATTCAAAATGGGACGGGGACGGCAATTTCATCACAAATATTTATGCTTATGATTTAAAAAATCAAGTTGAGATGAAATTGTACATTCCAACAAAGAGCGGAAAAATTGGTGGTAAATGGGAATTTCTTCCACCTGAAACAATTAAAGACATTGTGATTGATGATTTATCGGGAAAGCTCTCAAATTATCAAAAACTTCAATGTAAAAAAGAGTTTTTGCAGTTGGCAAATGAAATAAACCCTCAGTACGGGATAAAAAATTATTGGCTCATGGAGCTTGCAAAACTTACAATTGCACCGATTGATGAGTTGCACGAATGGAGCATTCATAGAGTTTTTACGGGCAAATCTTGCAATAATATTTGGGTTTATGACCACCCTGATATTGGTGAAGAACCGTATTTTATGCTAATTAGCGAAGGGTTTACAAAAGTTGCCTTAATTAATTTTAAATCCCCTTCTTATCACATCAAAGGGATTTACAAGCGTGGGAACACAAAGGCAAAAAGGTGGGAACTCACGAAAAAAGAAATAAAAGAACTTGTAAATTTTCTAAATTCTCCAAGTGATAGAGCAGATGATTATGGCAGCGGACAGCTTTATGATGCTTACAAAAAGTATGTCAAAACTAATTGGCAGCAGTTGATTTTTGAATATAACCACAACACAGCAGGCTGGGGTTGGGGCGACTCCGAATTTGATATACCACCCGAAAAAGATACCGACATGTTTACAGAAATTGAAGCTATGCCATTTGACCTGACAATGCCTGATTATACGAAACTTGTCATTGCTTAATGAAATTAATAATGAAAAAAAATTTTTGATTAATTTATATATGTCCTAAGTTGTCGTATTCAACCCTTATAATTAAAATATAAGGAGATAAAAACATGATAACTAACGAAGAAATTCAAAAAATTATTTACGAACAAATCAAAGATGAACTTGAAAGAAAGCCTTTGACGAAAGAAGAAATTAACAATCCTATGAAAAAAGAACATAAGGAAGCTCTTTACAATGCAATCTTTTGCTATGATGAACAGAATAACATCTGTGGATACAATATTCAGGTTCGGCTTGAAGAAAAAGAAATCTATAAATTGAGATTTTATCTCCCGATTATTGATGATGGTTGGAAAGGTGTTAAACGGGCTCAGGATTTGCCTGATAAAAAAGTCAAAGTCGGATTTGATGGGGATTTTGTTTCTCAAAATGAACTAATTAAAAACAACGATATTGCAAGAGGTCTTGCAATGTATTTGAACCTAAAATCTTCTGCCATTGTTTATTTAGGCGAGGGTTGTGTCGGGTTAATAAACTCTGATGCTTTGTATAACGTAGTTGCAGGCTTCAAATATGCAGGATACCCGATAAATGATGCAACAAAGAAAATGAATGAAACAAAATTATTTGTATAGGTGATACTTATGACTAATAAAATGAAGTTTTCATACGGAGGACTTGGAGCAGGGGTTGAAACAGAAACAGATGCTCCAAAAATCCAAAAAGTATGCCCAAAATGTAACATCCAAATGGATTTGGTTGAGGGTATGGGTTTAATAAATTCAAATTTCCATAGTTTAAAGGCAAAATGTCCTGAATGCGGTTGTACCAAAGAATTTACCAATTACAAGCTATGGGAAAAATGTATTGAAATAGCAAAACCCAAATTTAATAAAAATATATATGTAGATTACTAATACCAAGTCCAAGGCAGACTCAAAATGCTCTCAGGTGAAATAATGCACGGATATGATTTGGGTAATTTTAAAAACGGAAAAGCGTTTATACATTTTGACGGCGTAATCAACGGAAAGTCCGATTACGGGCAGAGAATTTGCATAAATACAAAGGGTGAAAAACTCTTTGAACTTCCTGACAGGGATATGTTAGTAAATGAATTTGAAGATGAAGATATTGCTTTTGTTATGGGCGATCAGGGAATGTATGCAATGCTGAATAACAAAGGGGAATTTCTGACAGATTTTATATATTCAATATTTTATGGTGGCAGTGAAGAAGGATCGTGGGAAACACATAGAAATGGCAAACATGGTCATATTGATATTAATGGGAAAGAGGTTATTCCTTGTATGTATGATAATGGCCGACATTTTTCCGAAGGTGTAGCGTCTGAAAGCCTAAACGACAAATGGGGTATGGTTGATTACTTCAATAATACCGTTATACCGTTTGAATATGAAAATATTTGCACCTGCAAGAACAATATAATTAGTGCTCTAAAGGGTGGTAAATGGGGACTAATAAATAAAAATAATGAAGTAATTGTTGATTTTATTTATGACGACATTTATAACTGGTGTACAAGAGAATGTCTTGCTTACCCTGCATCTAAAAACGGCAAATGGGGCTTGATTGACAGATACGGAAACGTAGTGGAAGATTTTATTTATGATGAAATTGATCTTGTGTCTGTGGATGAAAATAATGCAGGGGAATTTGTTCAGGTCATAAAAGATAAACGCAGGGCAATATATTCAACCAGGAAAAAAGAGTTTATAACCGATTTTGATTACAGCTTTTTCGGATATTTTAGTGATGGCAGAATATCTGCACATAAAAATGACAAAGTTGGATTTCTTGATACAAACGGAGAAGTAATTATACCTTTTACATACGGTAGCTACCGTATGCCTGATGAAGAATTTGCGGAAGGTTTATGTGTTGTGTATAAAGACGGTAAAGCAGGAATGATTGATGCTGAAGGAAATATTATTATACCTTTTACATATAAAAAGTTATATAGCTGCCATGAAGGTATGATTTGGGCAAAAAATAATAAAAATGATTGTGGTTTTCTAAATAGAAAAGGTGATGTCGTTGTACCGTTTGGGAAATACCATTGTCATTCAATTAGTTTTAATGACGGGCTTATTCCTGTTTGGTCGGAAGAAACGGGGGATGCTTATATAAATAAGCAGGGGGATGTTATTAAAATAAAAATATAAACGACCTAATATGACGTATTGCAAAGTTATACTAATAGTATAGGAATATAGAATTATGGCTGAGAAAAAGTTTAAAATAATAACCAAAAGTGATAATTTCATATACTTTGTAACTCAATGTAATGAAGGTGCAGATTGGCATTTTAATGTCGGGTTGAAAACAGCAGCTCATTTTTGGGCTTGGAAGTATGATAAAATATTTAAACATGAAATCTCAGGTTTATATGTAATTGCACAGTTCAAACTTTCTCTAAGGCATCAGCCAAACTATATGCGGCTTACATCTTGTGATAACAGTCCGTATAAACTCAAAGACTTAGAACCTTGTCATCAGAAAGAGATTAAAAGAGCCATTATCAAAGATAAAATAACATACGAAAAAGAAGAAATCCCCTATTATGATTATGCTCTCGTATTGTGGGAAGAATTAAATGACAGAGAAAAATTTTATCTGTATGAAACTCCAAACCAGGAGCAAAGATGGACAAATACACCTCTTAGTGTAAGGGAAACAGGACTTGCTATGAATGTGGAGCTCGTTATTCAGCCGCATGGCTCAAATGAACTACCTTATATTATTGTTCAAAATGATTACGAAGAAAAACACAATATGAATTGGGTAAAAGTTAGATTAGACGGAACCGTTGTCGGGGATGAAGAACTAATTTTCGATGAAGAATGTGAACATGTTGAATTAAAAGAATGGCTTGAAATAAATAAACTCCCTATCTTGATGTATTGGACAGGAGTTGAATCAAGTTCTGCTGAAATATTGAAACTGATAAAATCCTTAGAGGTTATTAAACCACAGTACCAAATAAATAAAGAATGGGAATCAACAAGAATAATACACGCAAAAGATTTGAAAGAATATTTTAATTCAATAAAAGATAAAATAATCGGTAAAACTATTGATAGAATATTTTATACGGGTACTCTCTATAATTATTATTGGGATATGACAGATTATGAATACAAAAATGGGGAATGGCTGAATGATGGCAAAAAAGCAAATCCGCCTGCTTATTATCAATGGAAAGACAGAGATGTATCGCTTCGGCTTGATTCTCCCGTAATATTAGATTTTGAAGGTGAAAGATTAGAAATTGAATATTGGACAGTCTCTTTAGTCAATGTAAATATGAATTCAATTAATATTGAAGATTTTGGAGCTGATGTTAGTAAACACTTTGCAATAAATATAATAGGGCAAAGGCTTGTGGATATTAAAATACATAAGACCGATAAAGTTTATTTTATGAACTTTGACCATTTAGGAATAGAACGAAAAGACGGTGATGATATGTTTGAACAGATTTGGTTTATCTTTGAAAATGGCTACAAGTTGGAACTTACAACCGATCATTGTGATTACACAGAATTCTCAGAAATTCCAAATTATGTCAAAGTTGGGTAATTATTATATTTCGCAAGATTCATTTTTACCTATATCAATTAAGAAACATTTTATATCGTCTGTGTATGAATTTTCAAACTTTTTTAATGTATTCCAAAATATTTTCAAATTGATACCATTTTCATCGATTTTTTTATAAATTTTGCCATCTTTCATCCTGAATTTTTGGTATACATCGTAGTTATTAGACTTATTGTTCTCTTTTCCAGTTAATTCATAAAAATTTTTATCATTTACCATTGTTAAACAAAATGTATTATTTTTTATTTGTTCATCATCCCAAATATCTTTAATTTTTTTCATAAACTTCATGTCTTCAATAAATTTTTTCATTTGCTCTGGATATTGCCCATTTATTGGAAACTTTAATTCTATGGCATATTTTTCTATTGGATTTTTATTTTTATCTTTTCTAATTACAATTAAGTCAACTTCATGTTTGTGTTTTTCATCTTCTTTTCCAAACTTTTCTTCAGATTTGTCTATAAAGGTAGAAATATTTTTTTCGAAAAAAATTTCATATTCAGAAATTTTACTATTTGCATTTAAACCATTTCTTAAATACACCGCTAATTCGTATTGTAAACTATATTCGTTATAGATGTGGCACTTAAACCAAGAATCCAAAGGTTCTTTATCGCTATCCGATTTATTTTTACATATTATTTCTTTATTAACGATTTCATCTTTTAAAAAACTTTTTAACAGTTCCAAAACTGTGCAATCATTAGTCATTATCGCTTAACCTCTTTGTTTATTTAAATTTTATATCAAAAAAAATAATATGCTAATTTTGCATGTCCTAATCTGTCATATTCAAATTATATAATATTTTTGAAAGGAGTATTTTATGGCAAAAAATTTGATAATAACTTTAGACAATGACACAAATAATATTGTTGCAAGTTCTAAAATAAATATAAATAATGTATGCATTCCTATTGATGACTATGTTTGTGATGAGGCCTATAATTTTAATATATTTGGAGAAGGAGATGTATGGGCTGGGATGGATGCTTTTAACAAGAATAAGAAGTTATTTTCTAAGCTAACAAAAGATTATAGTGAAATAATTGTTGTTATTCGTAATTTTTCGTTAATAACTCAAGGATTTATTTACAGTTTGGCAAAATATCTCAGCAGAAAAAGTAAAAATTTAACTTTAATTGCTAATTGCAATGGTGTAAGTAAATTTTTCTTATCAGAAATTAAGGCATATTGCAAAATCAAAGATGTATATTCAGATAAGGAATATCAGGACTTTTACAAAAAATATTACCCAAAAGTTTCTATATTAGAACTTGACGGATTATTAAACACAATTTATTTAAGAGAAATCAAAAAATGTGCATAAGGAAAAATTAAAATTGAAATATTTACTAAAAAACGGAAAAGTTGTATGCTCAGGCAGTAAGTGGATTTTGTGTAAGAGTGGAGTGAGCCTAAAAAGGCGAGCGAAACTCGAGTATGTGAGGACAATAATTTGCGACAACGCAGTGAAGCAAATTACTTGTCCGAGAGACAACAAAATTCAAGACAAAACACCTGATAGATTATGTAAAAGAAAATTACTCAGAAGAATACTGGGTTAGAGAGTACGAAAAACTCTTTGACACAGACTTTGGCAAATTTAAATTTGCAATTGAAACTATCGGACTACAATTATCTGATAAAATGTCTAATAAGGAATATTCCAAAACTCACAGGAAATAAAATGAAAAATAATAACTACGCATTATTTTACAAAAAGGATGAAAACGACCATTGGAAATCTAAAAGACCTGATTTGCCCGTAGAACAGTGGGAAGATTATGCCAAAGGTCAAGGATATTCTGAATATAGCATCAAGGATTTATCAACTTATTATGCAGATGATTTACATTTGCTAACAAGCATTGTTCTTTTTAATGGCAAATATTACTTGCCTGAAGAAGAAATACCGTATCCTGAAAATGAACCCGCACCCGTTGATGAATTTGAAATATCTATGGAATGGGAAGATGAAAAAGATTTTTATGATGTTGATTATGATGAGGTTTATCGTGGAGAAGAGCTTTGGACAGATATTACTACTATATTTTCTCCCGACAAAAAGAATGAGATGGGAATTGTTGCTCAGTTGCTTGTAAAATACCTTCCTGAATTTTTGGAGAAATTAGAAAGCAATAAACATGCAGTTTATATAAATGATGAGTATTCACCATTCAAATGGCTTGCGTGGGTAAGGGATAATAAAATCAGACTTATTCAACAGGATTACAGAAATCAGGATGTAGAAACAGTTTTTGATATCCTTGTTGATAAAAATTGCTTTTATGATGCCTGCAATCGTATGATTAACCAAATGCAACAGTATGCAGATGCAGACAAAAAACGATATGAACAGTATGTAAAAAATAAATATGGCATAAAGGATAAATAATTCGTGTTATAATTGGCTTGAAAGATTTTAGGACATGGCAGAAGAATTAAACAAAGGTGAAATAGTCATATATACTGCGGCTGATGGCAGTGTTAGTCTTGATGCACGGCTAGAAAACGATACCATTTGGCTTACTCAAGATTTAATGGCAAGATTGTTTGAAACTACGGTTCCTAACATAAATATGCACATTAAAAACATTTATGAGGAAGAAGAATTAGAACAAGAACGAACTATTAAGGATTTCTTAATAGTTAGAAAAGAAGGTAACAGAACGGTTTCAAGAAATATTGCACATTATAACCTTGATATGATTTTGTCTGTCGGGTACAGAATTAAATCCAAAACTGCGACACAATTTCGTAGATGGGCAACATCTGTCTTGAAAGATTTTATGACAAAGGGCTATGTTCTCAACGAAAAAAGATTAAAGGAGCAACAAACACAAATTTCTACCCTGAAAAATTCTATCGCTCTTATGGAACGTAGTTTGGTTGAACAAATCGACAGCCTTGATGTTGCAAAAGATGTATCAAAAATTTTGCACAATTTTGCTTTGGGCTTGAATTTGCTTGATGATTATGATCATAAACAACTTGATACAAAAGGGCTGAACAAAACCGAAGCAAAACGTATCTCAAAAGAAGAATTTTTAAAAGTAATAAATGATATGAAATCGGATTTTGAATCAGA
Source organism: bacterium (assembly GCA_017542305.1). Classification (GTDB taxonomy): domain Bacteria; phylum Cyanobacteriota; class Vampirovibrionia; order Gastranaerophilales; family Gastranaerophilaceae; genus UBA1221. The sequence continues at coordinate 206,532 of JAFXXK010000006.1, read as the reverse complement.
TGTGTTTGCAGTACCAAAAGATGATAGTTTTGAAAGTTCTGTAAATCAGATTTACCAAACATTTGACGGTGTTGAACTATACCCGACACTTGAGGAGAAAGCAGCAATGCTTTTATATCTGATTGTGAAAAACCATAGTTTTGCTGACGGGAACAAACGCATCGGGGCAAGTTGTTTTCTGTATTTTCTCAATCAAAACAATATACTTTATAAAAATGATAAACCGATTTTGGATAATGCAACTCTGTTTGCTCTGACGCTACTTATTGCAACATCCAAACCCGAAGAAATGGAAACCGTCAAACAGATTGTTTTGAGTGTATTGAATAGAGCCTAATTTATACACCCTAATTTGACATTGTAATAGTGTATTATAAAAATATGACAAGAAGCAGAAAAAAGCACCCTATACAACAACTTGCGACCAATAAATTCTTGAAAAAGGTTTATAATAGGAAAATTCGCCGAAATAATGAAGATGTTGGACAAAATAGCGAGTACAAAAAGCATCACGATTCTTATGAAATTTGTGATTGGATTTTGTATGAGCCAAATAACCCTAAAATATACAGAAAATAATTTATAAAATTTTCAAAAACTCATACTTTTAGGATTTTAATGAGTTTTTATAATACCTCTTAATCGCTTGCCCTGTTTGTGTTTGAGGTTAATTTTTACTCGCTCAAATGCGTCTCTTTGTAACAAAACTCATAGTATTGAGCTGCGTTTTGGAGAAACATGCGTTATTCTTAAGATGAAGGCAGCGAGACAATTTGAGGTAAAAAATGGCCAAAAGAAAAACAACTTTTTTAAGAATTGATAAAAATACGGGAATTGAATCAGAAATTTCTACGGCAACGGCAGCCGAACCAATAAAAGATCGTTCTATTATTGAAGGTATTAAGACAGCACTCAATACTAAAAAGACAAGAAAATATTATGCACTTTTTTGTACGGGGATAAATACGGCTCTCAGGATTTCGGATATTTTAAAACTTCGGGTGTCAGATGTTGAAACGGGTTATGTCCACACAACAGAAACAAAAACAGGTAAACGCAAACAGTTTCCGATAAATGACGGATTAAAAGCTGTTTTGGCTAATTACATCAAAGAATTTAAACTTAAAGATGACGATTATTTATTTTTCAGCAACAGAAAAGACAAGCTAAGGAATATCCAATATATTGACCAATCACAGGCTTATAGAAAGCTAAAAGAGGTTGTGGAGAATTTGTACCCTGAAATCCATTTTTCAACACATGTACTTAGAAAGACATGTGGTTTTTGGTTATACAATTACACGAAAGACATAACCCTTGTGATGCACGCACTTAACCATTCTTCTGTTGCCGTAACTATGAGGTATATAGGATTGACACAAGAAAGTGTTGATAACGCTTTCAATGGGCTTAATTTATAGGAGGAATATGAGTGGTACGATAAGATATTCAAGAATGACGGATTTTATGCAGCTATTACATATGATGTTGGCAGAACCAAGAGGGATAAGCCTAAACGAAATATGTATAGAGTTTAATGTTTCACGCAGAACGGCAGAACGTATGCGTGATGCGATTTGTAACGAATTTTCTCAGGTAGATGTAGTTAGTGAAGAAAACAAAGTTAAACGCTGGGGATTTACAAATTATTCAATGCGAGAGATAGTAAGCTTTACAGACGCAGAAATTCAAACAATCCAATCCCTGCACCCCAACCCCGAACTTAATTCGATACTGTATAAGATGAAAGTGCTGAGAGGGAAATATTAACATAATTTTAAACTTGATTTTCTACCAATTTGATTTCATCTGGAGATAGACCGTATAAAGCATAAACTTCTTTATTGATTTCATCATCTATTTTGTTTATTTCATTTTGAATTCTATTTAAAGAATCTATTTTTTCATTATACCATTTTATTAATTCTTCTTTTTTATTTAAAGATAATTTTACTTTTTGCTTACTCAATTCATTGAAAAATTCGTTTATGTCAAGTTTATAAAATTTTTCAAGGTCTTTGGATATTTTTGTAGGATGATATTCAGATTTAATTAGTTCAATAGAATTATTAATATTTGAATATAATTGAGTGTTTAACTCAATCATTTGATTCGCTTTATGAATAAGATTTTCTTGTTTTTCTTTGCAAATATTTGGGATTGGTAGTCTTTTTATATCATCAGGATAAACATTTAAATTATAGCCAAAAACTTTTTTAAAATAATAATTTATCAATTTTGAATTAATGATTGATAATGCAAATTTTATATCAATTTTTGTCGATAACATAACTTCGTTTTTGGATACTGGTTTTCTCTTTGGCAGAGATGTGTTTTTTAAATGTTTGTAAGGTACCGCTAGATATAAACTATCATTAGTATAGTGATTTTGATTATCATAACAAACAATTAAACCTTTATCTCCTGTTACTTTGTAGATAACAAGTTTTTCATTTTCAAACAATTCTGGAAACATAGGTCTATAATGTTCTTCTCGCTTATAATTAACACCTTTTGTTTTAGTTATGCAATATCTACTTACACAATCCTTCCCCTGAAGAAAAGGTTTTTTGTTTATCTCATATTTTTCTGAAATATAATCCGCACCTTTTCTGTTGAACTTTTCACTATGTAATGATGCCCCCTTGCTTATATAAAATAAATCGCCAAAACATAAGTTATTCTTCTTCATTTTATCAATAATTGTTTTATTTTTTCCAAATAATTCTAATCTATACTGAACATTCTCCGTATTGAGCCAATTTTGAGTTGGGAATTCGCTATACTCTAGATATTGATTAAAATCATTTTCATTGTATGTTTCTGACAATAAACATATATTATTATTTTGGGCATTCTTAATAACTATTATAATACATTTTACTTCCGCATCCTCAAAAACTTTTATATGCTGTAAGTTCACAATTTTTACAATCGAATATTTCTCAAGAATTTTTTTTCTTAATAATTCTCCATAATCCTGCGATAAAAATGGATACGGAATAATAAAAGATAGATAACCATCTTTTTTTAATAATGATAATGACAAATCTATAAATAATGTATATAAATCAAAACGTTTGATAGCACTATCTTTGTACTTGTTTTGTAAGAATTTTCTTTCTTCATCATTTTCAATATTACTAATATTTACATACGGAGGATTACCAATAATAATATCAAAACCTCCATTATCCATAATTTCTTTAAATTCTTTACGCCATTTAAAAGCTTTATTTTTTGCAATATTAACCTCATCAATTAAGGAATTACCACATTTTATATTCGCATCTAAATTTTGAAGAGGTTTATCTTTTCTTGCAGTTTTTAACCATAAAGCTAATTTTGTAATTTCAACACTTTCCTGATTAAGGTCAACTCCAAATAAATTATTCAAAAGTATAGAACTATCAATTTCAAACAAATTTGAGTGCTTGAATATATTTAACTGTTTCTTCCCTTTTTTAAATTTTTCAGTTTCAATTTGATTGTATGTATTAATTTTATATTGTTGTTTTAAAAAACTATGTGCTTGATTTAAAAATGCTCCTGAGCCACATGCTGGGTCTAAAATTTTAATAGTTTCTAGTTTATCAGGATGCTCTTCTAAGTATTTTCCTACAGTTTGTTCAACGATATATCTTGTAATATACTCAGGAGTATAATAAACACCATCAGTTTTTTGTTGTGATTTTTTAGCATTAAATTCTACACCGTCTATTTCATTTCTTATCTTTTCTAAATCCTTTATGGATTTTTCAAAAATATTCCCTAGTACATTAACATTTAAATCGCTTTCAAACTTATACTCAGAAAGTGCAACAACATCCTCCCAAATAGTGTCTTTTATTACTAAATTATCTAAATCATTATCTTGGGCAAACATTCCACCATTATATCTATTTATAGGGGGATTGGAACATCCTTTATCTATTGCTTTAAATAAATCTTTAAATTGTTCCCAAATTTTACAAGGAAAATCAGAAAATGAAAAATTTTTGGTTCTCTCATAAAGATTTTTTATTGTTTCATTTGGTAATAATTGTATCTTTGTATCTTCACAGAACATTATAAAAACAAGTCTATCTAACAGTTTTTGAGTTTTTTCTAGTAAGTATTTTTTGTCATATTCATTGTTATTTTCACAAATATGATTAAATAACTTTTCTCTTAATTTTTTATAATCTTTATAAAATGCATCTGATATTTGCTTTTCATGTTCATTAGAATTTTTAAGCAAATTATCCATTACGGATCTTTTATTTTCATCAATTAAATTTTCTCTGCATAGACAATAATAGAACCTTTCAAATTCATTTTTTAAATTCAATTTGGAAATGTCAAATAATTCAAAAGCAGTCTGTTTTTGGTAATATAAACGGATTTCCTTAAGATTAGAAACTATAACCCAATCGCAATCTGAATTCATTGTTAAATACTGAAATGCTTGTTGTACAGGGGTAAGTTTACTTTCTCTTCCTTGTTGTTTTGCATCTAAATTACAACTTGCATCCTTAAGTTCTACTACACATCTTATATTCCTTTTATTCTTATCTTGGAAGAAACCTAATGCGGCATCTGATTCTTTACTATCGACATCGGTCTTTGGTTTTATTTCAATTGTCCATGTATTTTCTACATCTGTTTTCGTTTCATATCCCAGAATCTCACAAAAGAATTTTTTATAAAAATCTGTTTCTGAGGCAGTTTCTTTATATAATCTGCCGTTTTCCAATGAATTTTGCCAAGATGAAATAATTTCATCAATTCTTTTTCTTTTTTCGCCCTCAGGAAAAATAAATCTATCAATACAATTTTGAAGTATATTTTCGTTTATCAGATTTGCCATTCTTAACTCTCCTGTGATGTTGAAATCGGCAAGAAAATTTTTACAACCACATATTTATTTTGATGTAAAAACTCCTACAAGTAGATTCTATCATAAAAATATCAAAATATTATGATGTATAAAGCTAAAATTTTATTTGTTTCTCAAAACTCGGAAACATTTACCACGTTTCCCTTTTAAATCTTTTACAACCGCATAAATATCCTGTTGTATGAGTTTGGTTGTATATCCGTTAAAGTTCAAAGTTTAAGTAGGATTCGTCTATTTCGTCCTGAGTTATGCCGATGTAACGCAAAGTTATTGATGGAGCCGAATGCTGAAATATTTTTTGCAATAGTGCGATATTGTTATACTGTTTATAAAAATGTAACCCGAAATTCTTCCGCATCGTATGACATCCGACATTATTCGTTATCCCAACCTCACTGCAAGCCGCATTGATGATCCTGTAAACCTGACTCCTGTCAAGCCGATGATGCTTTTTACCCACAAATAATGGATTATCTCCCGTAACCGAATAAGTTTTTGCACGTTCTACAAGATATTTTTTAATCAGTTTTTGCAGTTTATTATTCAGAGGAAATCGTTTATATTTGCCAGTTTTCTTCTCCCTAATTTCGACAAAACATTTTCCCTCAACATCTTCGACATTCAACCCTAAAATATCACTGATCCTTAACCCAGTGTTGCAGCCAAATACCCAAATGAGTTGATTTCGCAGACTTTGTTTTGCCAAATATTTCTCTACTTCCTCTACTAATTTTTTGTCCTTAATCGGTTCCACTAAATTTTTCATCTTTTATCCCTCTTTTTCTCCCATAGCTTGCCCTATCCGATGCAGGGCAAGCCGTTACACTATCTAATTTGCATAACTTATGCACCATATTTGAGTTTTTTATTTTAATTAAAAAATTCAAGTAAAACTTGCAAATGCAACTTGCAGGATGTATGTAATTTTGTTACTATTTGGATACAACCTATTCTGACGTAGTGGGTATTTATAATATTAGTGTTGATATTTATAAAAGGAGTTAAGAATGACAGAAAGTAATATAAAAAAAATAATTACATCTATTCAAGAAAATATCAAAGGAATCAGAAATGATGATGAAGATAACAGATGGATAAGAACAAAAAAATATTGGGATAGATTTACAAATTCTGAAATTTTAGCCAATGAAATTATTACAGATATTGAAGATGAATTAAATATAGATTTGAATTTAGCAGAAATATCAAAATCTAAAACAAATATTACTGTAGTAAAAAATAACAGCAGAATTTGGTTTTGGCGAGAAGAGGAAGCTCTTGAAAGATTAATATGTTTATACAATGAAAATTTATCTAATCAAGAGCCTTTGAGAGAAAATTCAGAAGGAAAGGAACTTGCAGATGTAGTAGAAAAGAAATTTGGCAAAATTACAACACTTATAGAGCTAAAATCTTGGAACAATACTCAAGATTCTCCATTATATGCGATAATAGAACTTTTGAAAAATTACTATTTATATAAAGATAGAACAAATATTAGACAGCTTATTTTATTAGCTCCAACTGAATATTTTAAATATTTTAATGCAGTAAATAATCTGCAGTTACAAAATTTATTAAAAGCTCTAAATAATAAATTAAAAAATTATAATTGTAACATATGCTTGAAGACAATTAATATTAGTTTTGCTGATTGGGAAAAAAATATATATGGAGCGATTCCTAAAGATTTGAAATTTAAACCCGTAAATCGTAAATCAAATTGTTACAAAGAGATTGCTTCTATTGATTTGATTAAATATAAAGACATATTTAATGTATATTGTAAGGAGTTAAGAATTTGGGAAGAAATATGCAACTAATCATCCACCGAGGTACACATGAAATTGGCGGGAGTTGTGTTGAAATTAGGGATAAAAACACAAGACTTCTATTTGATTTAGGCTTGCCGTTAAACGATGCCGAAAATATTAAATTAAATATCAATGGCTTGTATAAAAATGATAAATCAGAAATTAACGGAATTTTTATTACCCATTCACACCCTGACCATTATGGTTTGTTAGATTCTGTAAATCCTGAAATTCCTGTTTATACAAGCAAAATAACTGCAAATATTATTCAAAATGTTTCAGAAATTAAAGGCGAGGATAATTATTCAGACTTGAATTTGAATATAATTGAAAAGCCCGTAAATATCGGAGATTTTACGATTATCCCACGTAATGTAGATCATAGTGCTGCAGGTAGTCTTGCGTATGAGATTATTCATAACGGCAAAAAGATTTTATACACAGGAGATTTGCGTTTTCATGGGCGAACCTCATATTTGAGCAAAAATCTTGCTAAAATAACAGATGTAGATTATTTGATTATGGAAGGTTCAACACTCGATAGACCTGACCAAAAGATAAAAACAGAGGATGATGTTTTTGATGAAATGGCTAATGTTTTTACAACAAACAAACTTTGTTTTGTGAGTTTTTCTTCCCAAAATTTAGACAGATTTATTTCGGTTTACAAAGCGTGTTTAAAAACTAAAAAAACACTTGTAATTGATCCTTATACTTGTTTTGTTTTGGAAAATTTTAAGGAAATAAGCAAAAACATTCCTCAATGGAATTGGAATAATATAAGAGTTTATTTTGGCGGGGGTAAACATACAGAAAATTTGGCAGACAGCGGAAAACTTTTCACTTACAAAAGCAAAAAAATCTCCGTTGAAGAAATTTTATCTTATCCTGAAAAATATGTTGTAAAAACTGCAAAAGCTATTTGTGATAAGATTTTAAGCATTTATGATGTTTCAAAAATCGAGTACATTTATTCAATGTGGAGCGGATATTTGGATAATCCGTCTTATTTTGATATTTTAAAACCGCAAATCAGACATATCCACACATCAGGTCATGCGTATATTATGGATTTGCAGGAATTTGTGCAAAAAATTGAGCCAAAAGTTATTATTCCTATTCATACAGAAATGCCTCAAAAATATTCTCAACTCTATGATGCAGAGATAAAGATTTTAAAAGACGGTGAAATTTTGAACTTGTAAAAACTAATTCCTTTTGCTATTATTTATATGTCCTAATTTGACAGGGTTATATTATATAGTGGGGTTATGAAGATGGCAGAAGATCAAGCAAGATATCCGAAGTTGGGCAAGATTTTGAACCTAATTATCAAGATGCAGTCAAGGTATTCTGGGATTACGCTCAACGATATTCAAGAAGAATTAGAGGTTTCAAGACGCTCAGCAGAACGTCTGCGAGATGTCCTTATTTGGGAAATTCCACAGATTGAAGAACTCCAAACCTCAGGCAGGGAAAAACATTGGGGATTTTCACGTTCAAGCCACTTGAAAGAAATTATTTCGTTTTCAAAAGATGAAATTGCAGAGCTTGAGGGGATAAAAAACGGATTGCAACTTGATAACAAAAAAGATGTGCTTGATGGTATAATTGAAAAGCTCAAAGCACTGTCTAAAAAGCATTCAGGCGAAATTGAAGATGCTATTGAAATTCTCTTAAAAACCGAAGGCTCTGCCGTAACCCAAAAACCAAGCTACAAAGTTGATGTTGGAGTTTTAGACACAATTAGACAGGCTATAAAAGAAAATTTGCGTATCAAATGTAAATATGACGGCAGGGATAAAATCCTTTCTCCGTACGGGATTGTTTATGGTTCAAATGTTTATCTAATCGGGGTTGAGGGCGACAAACCCGATCCGTATGTTTATCGTATGCACCGATTGGCAGAAGTTGAATTGACCGACCAAACTTTTGATAAAGGTGATTTTGACATAAAAGAGTACGCAAACCGCTCATTTGGGATTTATCAAAATGAGATAATGAAGGTGGAATTGCGATTCTCGGCAGATGTTGCAGAAGATGTTCTGAACTACAATTTCCATCCGACACAAAAAGTTAAAAAGAATGAAGATGGAACGGTAACGGTAAAATTCAAGGCATCAGGTGAACTTGAAATCCTTTGGCACCTTTTCCGTTGGGGTGATAAAGTGCAAATAATTTCTCCCAAGAGCCTAAAAAAAGAATATATCGAGATGTTAGAGAATGTGTTGAAAGTACAGAAGGGGTAAATAATGGAAAATATAAATTCAAATTATACGTGGATATCATTTTTTAAAGCAGTACATAATGCTATTCATGAAAAAAATTATAATGCAAAATCTCTTGCAAATATTGCAAATAAAATTTTTGGCGAAGCTATACATGACCAAATTAATCAAGGAGAAAATTGTCCTCTAATAGAAATTAGCCCTATAACATTTTTATTACAATATTGCCGTGATTTTAAAAATAAAAATGACTTGTGTAAACAAACAATAGAAATAATGAATTTACAAGGGATAAATATACCAACAGATTTTGATGGAATACCAACTGTCGACCATAGAAATTACTTATGCATGCAATATTATTATCAACGTTCAACTAATGTAATTAAAAATCAATGGGATTTGTCAAAATTTCTGTATGAAAATAAAAAAGAAAATTATGCACAAAAATTTGATGAAGTACTTGATGAAAAAGAAATTGCTTTAACTTATTTATCAAATTTTTTATACTTGATAAATCCAGAAAAATTTTTCCCATATACACAAATAACTCAAAATGAATATAATAATAGTTCTGAGAATATAGATACTCATAATAGTAAGCATCCAAAATGGGATTATTATGAAAAATATTGTACAGACATGGCAATAGGGACAAAAATGCTTCCTTATGAATACTCTTATTCTCAACACTTAAAAAGATTACAAAATAGGGAATATAGCTATAATTTATTTGCAAAACTATTAAATTTAAGTCCTGATATAATTCCTCCGAAGTTAAACAAAAAAGAGGGTATTGCATATTTTCAAAATGAAGAATTATATAAGGTTACAAATCATACGAAAGCATATGCCAATATTATCATAACTATCAATGATGAAAATTTTGAGCTCAATTCAGATAAAGTATATAAACAAGTAAGGGAAAAGATTATTAATAAAATGAAAAAATATAATACCAATCCTTGTTCTGAACCAAATAGTAATGGAGATATAGACATGAAATCACAACCACTCAATCAAATTTTATATGGTCCGCCAGGAACAGGTAAAACTTATAATACAGTTATTGAAGCTATGAAAATTTTGCAAGCAATAGAACAACCGTCTTTTGAAAGATATAAAGAGTGGTTTTTTGAAAATCCTCCAAGCGGAAAAGACAAAATTTCAAAAGATTATGTAAATAATGCTTTTAGTGAATTAGAAAAATATGAAGATGAATTAAAAAAACAACAATACAGTTTGTTTAATGTAACAACAAAAAAAGAATTAGATAAATATTCCCAAAAAATTAAAAACAGTAATACTTGGGAAAAATACGAACGACATCAATGGATTGAAACCATAGTTAATAATTATCTAAAATTTTATAATGAAAGCATCCTAAATTATAAAAAATTACAACAACGATTTGAAGAATTAAGGAAACAAGGAGTTATCAAATTTGTTACTTTTCATCAATCATATTCTTATGAAGAGTTTGTTGAAGGTATTAAGCCCGATTTAAATTCAAGTGAATTATCATATAAATTAGAAAAAGGAAGTTTTATGGAAATATGTGATTCTGCAAAAGAATTACAAAAAGAAAAATTTTCATACAATTTCAAATTTAAAAATTTGAGTTTATACAAAATTTTAATACCTTATAATGACTTATTTGAATATTGTCTTGAAAATGATTGTATTGCTATTGGTTGGGGTGAAGAAATTAATCTAGAAAACTGTGATAATAATAAAATATCTGAATTAATTCCCGCAGATTATCCTCATCGTAAACAATGTATTTCACAACTAAACATATTTAAAAAGTGGATTGATGATGATTTAAAAGAAGGAAAAGATGTAATAGCAATTATTCCAGGATCAATAAATACAATTAAGGCAATTGCAAAAATTACTGGAGATTATAGTTATAATGATGAAATTGAAAATGGGCAACAACAAAGAAAAGTTGAATGGATAAAAAAAGATATCAATATATCATCTGACTATGTGTATAGTGCAAAATTTGTTGCACCAACAATTACAGGAATGTATAAAGAAAAAATAAACGAAAATAATCTTATGAAACTATTAAATGGTGATGAAGAACAAAAATCTAAAAATGCAGTTTTGATAATAGATGAAATTAATCGCGGGAATATTTCAAAGATATTTGGAGAGTTGATTACTCTTATTGAAGAAGACAAACGTGAAAATATGACAGTTACTTTACCATATTCAAAGGATCCATTTACTGTTCCGAAAAATCTATACATAATCGGCACAATGAACACTGCAGACAGATCAATTGCAAGTGTAGATATTGCGCTGCGTAGAAGATTTAAATTTATTGAAATGATGCCAAAACCAGAACTTTTGATAGACAAAAATGATAATTATGAAATCACTGTAAGAAATAGTAAAAATGATAAAACTGAGTTATATAAAATTAACTTGCAAGTATTATTAAAAACTCTAAATGAACGTATTTCATATCTTCTCGACCCTGATCATCAAATTGGGCATAGTTATTTCTTGAACTTACTTAAAGATGAAAATGGAAACAAAAAAGATTATATTTTAGAATCTGATTTAAAAGATGTATTCAAATACGAGATTTTACCTTTATTAAATGAATATTTCTACGATGATTGGGATAAATTGCTATCAGTACTTATTGATAATGATAAAGATGAATCAAACAAAAAATATATAATAGATATCAATAATAGTTTTATAAAAGAAGACCCTGCTTTATCATTAAGATGTGATTATAATACTAATTCTAAAAGATATAGTTTTAGAATAAATGATAATGATTTTAATATCAGAACAGCGATTGAATGCGTAGGGGAAAATATTATTTCTCCTGCGGAGATTAGAAATGTCAAAACTGAAGAAGTCGAGCCAAATGAATGATAAATTTCCTACAAAAATGTGAATATTGTTATAAAGAGCCAATAGATAAAGAAATGCTTTGTATTGAAACAGATGAGGAATACAAAGTATTTCTTGACGGACTAGAAGATTATTTAAAAAAGCAAAATTTATCTAATGCCCTATTGTTTACGAAAGATGGAATTGTAACACAAAACTATGTCGGAGTTATTAAGTATAAAAACTTTCAGCTTGATATTTTGCCGAAACTTTTGAGCAAAAGTGAAAACATTAAAGATAATGGACAATATATAGTAAAAAATCTTATATATATGATTTCTCTAACTCAGAAATTAGAAATAAAAATGACAGAACACGCAGATATTAACCACTGCGAAAACCCATTTTTAGAAGTTCTAATCAGAGAATATGCAACATCCTTATTTGAATGTCTAAAACGTCTGACTCCAAGAAATTACATTAGAGAAGAGGATAATCTGAATTACCTTAAGGGGAAATTGAAGTTTACGGAAAATATCCGTTATAACTGTGCAAATCAGGCAAAATTCTATTGTGAATATGATGAATTTTCTGAAAATAACAAGCTTAATCAGTTGTTTTTATTCGTTTCAAAATGCTTGTTTAATATTTCAAGTAGCAGCGAAAACAGAAAAATTCTTTCATTTATAATGAATTATTTTTGCGATTTGCCACTTGTCAGATATGATAAATATAAGGCTGATAAAATTATTCTTACCCGTAATCAACAATTATTTTCACACCCGTTTATGATCGCAAAAATGTTTTTGGAAAATATTTCTGTTGATATTTCTAAAAATTCAATCGAAAATATAACTCTTTTATGGGATATGAATTTGTTATTTGAAGAATTTGTGTATGAAGTTATAAAACGTCATGTTATAGGTTATACTCCACACTATCAAAAAAATAAAAAACTTTTAAGAAATGTAGATAACTTAAAAGAATATGGAAATACATTTGTGGATGTCTATATACAAAAAAATGATAACGAAGACAAGATTATTCTTGATACAAAATATAAAATTAATTCGGGGGGTAATAGTGAATTTTTAAATACTGATATTTATCAAGTTTGTACATATTGTTTATTACACAATACAGATAAAGCTATTTTATTCTATCCTGCGGATATAGATTTTAGGTCAAACAAAGATATTAAGGATAAATATTTTGTTGTACCGAAAATTCCAAAATTTGAGTTGAATTCAGATAATTCGGATATTTTAATACACAGGATTATGATACAACTAAATCAGGATTTAACAAAAATCTCAGATCATATAAATGAATTTACGGAAATATTACATAACCATGTCCTAAATTGACATAGTGGCATGCTAATATAAAATTATCGGCGGGTGGTTCGCCCGACCATGAATAATAACAGAGGCGAAACTGATTTCTCCCTTCGGTCGAAATCGTTTTCCCTTTCAAAAACCGACCTTCACAGGTCGGCTTTTTTGATCGGAAAGGTTAGAGTAAATAAAAAGGATAGTATTAGGAACATTAGAGATTAACATTTAAACTTTTTGCATAATGCATCAATTTATAATAAGTTTTAGTATCAACCTGTTTTGTATAGGCAAGGTAACCTTTGAGTTTGGCAAGAGAATTTTCATCCCAGGTTCGGTATTTCAGATCAATTTCTTTTGAACCGCTCGATTTGCAAACAGAATAACTGTGTATCATTGCCCGTAATTTTCGTCTAAAATCCTTTGACATCCGCACAGTATCATTATTAACAACAAGTCCTAAAACATTCTGTTGTTTGTTATCTGAAATATATTTTGTCTTTTTGTCATTCAATTTGTAGCCAAAGTTTGTCAAAGTCTTTTGCACAAATTTTTCTATCATATTTAGCAAATCTTTATCATCACAAGAAAACGTCAAATCGTCCATATATCTTGAATAGTCAACCCCGAACATCAATGAATAATCTCTTATTCGTTTATCAATCGGAGAAAAACAAGCATTTGCAATATGAGCTGAAGTCGGTGCACCTGTCGGGAGCTTGTCCTCAACCGTTGTTATCATTAGGTAATAATTTATATCGGCATTTTTAATTCGTTTACAGACGTTTTTTATAACTTGCTTTATAAACGAATACGGTACAGAACCATAAAAATCTTTTATATCCATTTTCAAAATATACTTTTTGCCACAGTGAATTTTTGCTGCTTTAAATGTGTTCATTTTTAACGGATAAACCCAATTTATTGCCGTTTTAAAATATTTTTGTTTCTTTTTTAATTCATCGCACGGTGCTAAAATTACACGTTTGCCGATACGACAGACTGTGTAATACAATTTTTGTGTTAAATATACCTTGTTGCCGTTGTAATACATTAAAATTCACTCTCCACAATTTGACCGTAAAATTTTGGGATATTAGACTTAAATGTCAAACGTATTGCACCGCATGCACCAAATTTGTTTTTTGCAACGATAACTTCTGTTTCGCCTTTTGGTCGAAATTCATCATATTCTTCTCTTGAATTATAGTATTCATCACGGTAGAGAAAAATCACAACATCAGAAATGTTTTCAATTGCTCCTGATTCTCTTAAATCTGATAATAAAGGTCGTTTGTCGTATCTGTTTTCTACTGCTCTTGATAGTTGAGATGCAATAATAATCACCACACCATTTTCTTTTGCAATCCGTTTTAAATTTTTCATAATATCTTCAATCTGAACAAATCTGTCTTGTTTCTTTTTCCCGTCCATAAGCTGAAAATAGTCTATAAACACAACATCAGGCTGTAATTCTTTAATTGCAAGTTCTATTTCTTCTGTTTTTATTCCTGAGTTATCGTCAATTTTTAAATCCCACTTTGACAGATTTTCCATTGCCTGAGCTAATTTTTGCCAATCTTTTGCAACAAGATTATTTAGTTTTGATTTTAAAAAACTAACCTCTGCTCTTTGGAATAAAAATCGTTTTACAAGTTGTTCCTTTGACATTTCAAGTGAAAAATAAATACATTTTTTATTTTTTAACAAAATATTTTCCATAATCGAGAGCATAAAAGTAGTTTTCCCCATAGCAGGTCTTGCTCCGATTGTAATGACTGCACCTTTTTTCTCCTGAATACCCAATACACAATCTAAATCTTCAAAACCTGTTTCAAAAAATGTTTTGTTTTGATTTTCCAAATCTTCCCAAACATCTGCCAATAACTTTTCATCTAACATAAATTTTTCTCCTTTTGAATTCATCTTAGCATGCAACCCCGTCATATTAGGTCATACAAAATTAAAATTTTATCTGTCCTATTTTGACATAATTGACTGATATTATAAGCATGTAATTTTTAGACAAAAGGAGTATGACTTATGAATAACTATGAAAAAAGACTGTTTTTAAACTATTTTGACAAGATGATTAATGATATTAAATTTTCTTATTATTCTTTTGATGGAGTATTTGACTATTTCCTTGATGAATTTAAGATTGATAGAAAAAATTTTGATTATGATGAAGATAACGAACTTATTTTGGAAAATCACAAGCAGATAGAATCTTTTAAAAAGAAATTAAAAAAGATACTTATTAGCCTAAAAGAAAAACTACCTGTAAAAGAAACTCTATACGAAAAGCAGCTAAATATGATAAAAGATATTTATTGTTTGGATAAGGATGAGGCAGCTGTTTTTGAGTTTTGCTTAATTCAAGAATTAAATAACATTTTTAAAGAATTTTGCGGATGTTTTGATGGTGATGTTTTACAGATATTTACAAGAGTATATTTGGGTATAAGATTTGGGCGTGCCGACAGAATTACGGATAATTTGTACTACAAAAATCTTATAGCAAGGCGACATGGAAATGTTGAAATTTGTCCTGATGTATTAAAAGTTTTTGATAACCCAAGATGCAACAGCACCTCAAAAATTATAAGCATACTTTTAGGAGATGCCGAAAAATCTACACTTACCAAACTTGATTTTAAGCATATTGAAGATAAACAAAAGAAAGTTACTAAAATTTTAAAATCAGCCGTTAAAAAAGGACAAAAGGGTGTAAATATCTTGTTATACGGAAATGTTGGTGTCGGCAAAACGGAATTTGCAAAACTTGCAGCAAATATTGCATCTATTCCTATTTATGCCGTAAAAGCAGAAAAAGAAGATTATAAACAGGCAAACAGAGAAGACAGGCTCGTTGATTTATATTCAAAACAGCATATTTTATCTCGAGCAAAAAATTCCTGTATTCTTTTTGATGAGGCAGAAGACGTTATGAACAGAGGATTTTCTTGCTTTGGTAATGCTTCTAAAGGATATTTGAATAAAATTTTAGAAACAACGGCAGTTCCTGTAATCTGGACAACGAATAATATTTATGATGTTGATCCTGCATTTTTACGCAGAATGACTTATGCTATCGAGTTTGAGAAATTATCCGAAGAAAATCGGCTGGATATTTGGAAAAAAGTTTTGAAAAAGAATAATTTAAAAGTTAAAAAAACAAAACTTGAAGAACTAAATAAAACTTATGATATTCCGCCATCTTTGATAGCAAATGCTGTTCAATCAACAAAAATGATTGACGGAAATGAAGATGATTTTGAAGATTTTATAGAAAATGTTGCCCGTGTTGTAACAAAGAAAAAGAACGTCAAAACAAAAAAAGAATTTGATGTTAAAAATTACGACATAAGCCTTGTTAATACAGATATGGATATAGATGATTTAACACAAAAAATTCAAAAATCGGGGAAATTGAATTTTTCATTATGTATGTACGGTGAGCCAGGTACAGGAAAAAGCCTTTACGCAAAATATTTAGCCAATACTTTAGGGGTTGAAGTTGTATTTAAACGGGCATCAGACCTTATTTCAAAATGGGTTGGGGAAACAGAACAAAATATTGCATCAGCCTTTGCAGAAGCCAAAGCAAAAAAAGCAATGCTTATTTTTGATGAAGCAGACAGCTTTTTGCAAAACAGAAATAATGCACAACGAAGTTTTGAAGTAACTCAAGTTAACGAAATGCTGACGTGGATGGAATCACATGAATATCCGTTTGTTTGTACAACAAATTTACTTGATAGTTTGGATGAAGCAAGCCTAAGACGTTTCACTTTCAAAATTCGTTTTGACTTTATGACAACAGAACAGGTAAACCACGCAGTAGAGCATTTCTTTGGGATAAAAGATGCAAAAGTAAATATTAAAGGCTTGACGGCGGGGGATTTTGCAACCGTAAAGAAGAAAATTGACTTTTTAGGGATAAAGGATTTATATGAAATTACTAAAATGCTCAATGCTGAAGTAAAAGTCAAAAAATCCAAAGAGTTACAAAATACAGTAGGATTTTAATGTTAAACTTCGTGATATAATTTAGTCAAAAAGTGGGGTAAGAATTATGGAATTAACTGAAACAAAAAAAATACCGAATAAAAAGCAGCAAGAGTGTATAGATAATATTACGGGTAAATGGCTTGTTCTGGCGGGTCCAGGTACAGGAAAAACCTTTACAATTATTGAACGTATTAAAAATATGTTATCCAAAGGTGTTGAGCCTGAAAAAATCCTTTGTCTTACTTTTACCGATGCTGCTGCGACAGAAATGAAAAAACGTATTGAAGAAGAACTCAATGTTATATCTTGCGGAGTACAGATTTTTACATATCACGGTTTCTGTTGCGATATTATTGAAGAATTTCCAGAAGATTTTGAAATTCCATCTAATTATAAAGTAATCTCTGACCCCGTTGCAAAAGCTTTTATAAAAGAATGTATTGACGAAATTCATCCTGTTTATTATAGGACAGAAAAAAATGATCCTTATTTCTATATAAATAAAATAAAAAATCAAATATCATCTATAAAACAAAACCGTCTGACAAAAGAAAAATATTTTAAAAATTTAAAAGAAAATCCTGATTGGGAACCTGAAATAAAAAGAATCGAGGCTATTATTGACGATGTTGAACAGGGACGAAATAAAAGATATAAAAAACCACCTTACGATAAACGTGATGATGCCATAAAAAAAGTAGAACAAGCAAAAGAACTTTGGAAGTTTTACGAACTTTACCAAAGTAAAATGAACTCTCAAAGGTACCTTGATTTTAATGATATGATAAATATGGTGCTTGAAAAGTTTGAAAAAACACCATCATTTTTATCAGATATTGTAAATCGCTATGAATATATAATGGTAGATGAATATCAGGATACAAACAAATCTCAAAATGAAATTGTTTTTGCGCTTTCACATGCGCTTGAAACAGAAAATATCTTTGTTGTGGGAGATGATGATCAGATTATTTACCGTTTTCAGGGGGCAAAGCTTGAAACTATTGAAAATTACTTAAAAGAATTTCCTGATACACAGATTATTTGTTTAAAAGAAAATATGCGTTCAACTCAAAGCATTTTAGACGCATCCCGAGCTGTTATTGCTCAAGATCCTTTGAGTTTGGTAAATTCTCATAACTTTAAAGATAAAGATGGCAATCCTATAGACAAAAATCTTATTGCCAAAAATGAAGAAATTATCGAAAAAGATAAACCCGTAAGATTTTACAAATATGCTGATGTTATGCAAGAATATACTGAAATTGTAAATGAAATTGAACAGCTTGTTAATTCTGATAATTGTCCAAAAGATAAAAAAACAGGGGAGAAAAAATACTCAGAAATAGCGATTCTTACCCGTTCAAATGCTGAGGCACAAACTTTTGGAGAAATGCTAAAAATAAGGAATATTCCATATGAACTTAAAGAAGGAAAAGATATTTTTACAATTCCTGCCGTTAATGTTCTTTATTTTTACATACAATTTTTGATTAATCCAGAAATGCACTCATATAGAATATTTGAACTATTAGTGTCAAAACCTTTTGATATTCACCCGAAAGATTATCAGGTTTTGTATGATGAAGTTTCAAAAGGTAAAACTTTTGTTGAAGTTTTACGCTCCATTGATAGAAACAGGTTTGTGGAATCTGAAAAATTTGATAATTTCTTAAAAACTTACGATTATTTAAGAGAATACATGTCAAAGGAAAATATTAAAAATACTATTCTTGAAATCGGCTCAAAAACAGGTATTTTTAATTATTATTTGAATACGGAAATTAACAGAACTGAAAGTATTGCTGGGATTAAGAAATTTCTTGATGAAGCTGAAGGTTTTTCCGAAATATACAGAACAAGTTTTCTTGAAGAATTTTATAACTATCTAAAATCTCTTATGGAAGATGAAGAAAGAATTTGTACGGACAAAGCCCCTGTAACTCTTAATGCGGTTCAGCTTTGTACCTATCACGGATCAAAGGGACGTGAATTTGAATACGTTTATATGCCGACTCTTGAAACTTATAAGTGGGAAAGTGGAAAAGCTAACAAACCCGATATTCCATTAGATATTTCCGAATATAAAACAAAAGATGAGTGGGATAATGAAGTTAAACCTTCTGATTTAACAAAACTTATGTATGTAGCGATGACAAGAGCAAAACATACACTGAGAATGTCTTATCCTGAAACTATTAATAAGAAGCCAAGAAAATTAACCAAGTTTATTGTAAATATTCAAGATATATTTGAACATGAATCTGAACCTTTTGAATATGATGAACATTCTTATTGGCAACAAGTAAATCAACTTTTACTAAAAAAAGATTATGATTATAGAAAAGATTTTGAAGAACTTATTAAATCACGGCTTGCTGATAGAGCTTTTTCAGCAACTGCAATTAATAAGTATCTTGCTTGTCCGAGACAATATCTTTATGATGATATTTTAGGGCTTAAAACCAAAGACGGAAACCCGAATTTCCTAAGTTATGGTAGTGCAATTCATAAAGCTTGTGAAAAATCTATGGAATTTATAATGAATAATAAAACTTATCCTAGTAAATCTCAAGTTATAAAATGGTTTAAAGACGAATTGGATAAATTACCGATGGAATCTTATGAACAGCGTAAGAATTTTGAAGTTAGGGGTGAAAATGCTCTTGATAATTATTATTGCCAAATTATAAATACAACCCCAAATCAATTAATCGCACAAGAAGAAAAAATAAATTGCGTGCTTGAGGATGGTACAAAATTCTATGGAATAATAGACAGAGTAGATAAGTGTGAAGACGAAACTTTTGCAATTTATGATTATAAAACAGGAAATAACAAAAATAGCACCATAAAACCTGAAGGAAAACATGAAGATTATTATAACCAAATGGCTTGGTACAAGTATTTTTATGAGCAACTTACAGGAAAAAAAGTTTCTGTTACAAAATTTATTTATCCCGAGGATTTTTTATCCAAAAATGAAGGTATAAAATATACTGATGAAGAAATTCTTAATGCAGTTGAGAAATTCAAAAATGCAGTTAAAGGAATAAAATCTTATGAATTTGAACCAAGTTATAATGCAAAAGCCTGTGAATATTGTGCGTATAAAGACTTTTGTGATATGAACAGAATATAAAGGAGCAAATATGACAATATTTCCTGATTTTTCAAAAGTAAAAATGGATAATGATAACCCCAAATGGGAACAGGCAATCTCTCGTATTGAACCGATTTATTCTAAACCGTATGATCCGAGAAGCCCGTTTGAACGAGATATGCAACGCATTATGCATTCACAAGGATACAGACGGCTTAAAAATAAAACTCAGGTATTCTTTGCTCCGCATAATGACCACGTTTGCACAAGAATTGAACACGTTACTCACGTTGCCTCTGTTGCCGAAACTATTGCAAAATTGCTAAATCTTAATTTGGATTTAGTTAGAGCTATTGCTATTGGACACGATATCGGGCACGCACCATTCGGCCATCACGGGGAAACTGTTTTGCAAAATATTGCAGAACAAAATAATTTGCACGAATTTTGGCACGAAAATAACAGTCTTAGGTTTATTGATAAAATTGAAACATTGCCTGACTATGACGGTGTTCAACAAAATTTGAACCTGACTTATGCAGTTAGAGATGGTATTGTCTGCCATTGCGGAGAAATTGATGAAAGATTTATAAAGCCTCGTAATGAAGCTGTCGATTTATATACAATCCAAAAAGGTGGGAAACTTGGTGCATATACTTACGAAGGATGTGTTGTAAAAATTTCTGATAAAATCGGTTATATAGGCAGAGATATTGAAGATGCCTGCACTTATGGAATTTTAACCGACAAAAATCTTAAAGAATTATTGGATATTGTTTGTACCACATACCCTGATATAAAATTATCCGAAATAAATACAACCGTTCTTATTCATAAATTTATTATGGATTTATGCCAAAATTCTTCAACTGAAACAGGATTGTGCTTTTCTGATGATTGCTATAATGTAATGAATTTAATAAAGAAATTCAATTACAAGAATATATACTATCACCCTCGTATATTAAGGTTTAAAAAATATGCAACTCTTGTTCTTGAAACGATTTTTGAAAAACTTTCAGAATATTATCCTGATATTAAAGGTAATATTACTAAGGAAAAACAACTTTATCCAAAACTGCTCAAAGAGTTTGAAGAATGGCTGATTAAATATTCTGACTATAATTTAGCTTTGAAAACCGAAAAGAAATTAGCAAACAAGAAGATTTATAATATTTCTGAAGAAACAGATTACAAAAATGCAATCATAGACTTTATTTCAGGAATGAGTGATAATTTTGCTATAGATGTTTATAATGAATTAATTAGTTTTTAATATGACCTGAATTGACATATTAAACCTTTAAAATAAAAGTACAAGGAGGTTAGATATGTCAAATAAACCAACAATAGTAGGAATAGGTGGTGCAAGCAAAAAAATTCTCAATCACATCCGTAGAAATGAACCTGATTTAAAATTTTTGTGTATTGATAATGATGAAGAAAATCTAAAAAATTCTTATACAAGAACTTTGCTTTTTAAAGATTTTGCATCTATTGGCAGGGTATTAGACGGAGAAAATGATATAGTCGTTATTTTGCCTTTGGGTGGAAACTTTGGCTGTGATATGGGGCAATACATTATAAGGTACCTTATAAACCAAAATAAAGATATATCTGTTATTGCAACAACTCCGTTTACTTTTGAAGGGAAAAAAAGATTATCTGCTGCACGTTCGGCTTTCAGAATTATAGAAGATTTGGTTTTTGATACCACTGTTTTCAATAATAATAGCCTGTTAGATAAGTTAGAACAACAAATATCTTTGCCTGATGCCTTTAGAATTATAGATGAAATAATTTACGATAAGTTAAAGGAGAAATTTTTATGATTATTTATAACTATGTAGAAAAAGCAAGGCACGAGAGAAAAATCAGACGATTAAGAAAAGAATACAGTCGTAAAAATTGGTTTAAAAATTTCCTTGAACGTGTGGTAAAATTGTTTAAAAGGTAAGGAAAGATGTACGAACACAAAACAAGCCAAATTGATGATTTAAAAATTCTCGGCATAAAAATTCACGAACGGATACGTGATAACATAGAAATTTATGACCACGAATTTAAAGATGATAACGAAGAACAGGAAGTTCTTGCAGGACGAACTATTTGCACACACAAAATTTTTGGCTTTTCTATTCTAAAGTGGCAAAGCTGTTATGATCCTGAACATCTTTTACCACCCGAACCCGAGCATAAGGTTATTTTGCCCGTACTAAATAAATTGGCAAAAATATCTTTAATCACTGCTGGAAGTATTTTGGCTGGTATTTGTATCTTTGTTGCAGGAATTTCTACTGCTCATAATGATTGGTTTAATAATACTGTCTATATAAAATCCTATCAGATGCAGAATTTGAACATAAAAAGTCTTAAACCTTATGACAAGGCACTATTTAAGGATGCTTATTCACAAGTTGAAATGGATGAGGCAAGTGCTAAAAGATACGAACATTACCACGAGTATTATAAAAAGGTTGTGGATAAAATTAAAAGCTTAGATTTTAATGATAAAAAAGTCCACAATGTAATTGTTGGCTACATAGACGGCTACGACAAACGTAAGGAAGAAATGGTAAATATTCTGTTTCCTCACCTTTATGATAAGGATGAGTACGGGGCAAATTATTATGGAACAATAATCGGTTCTATTTATCCGAAAGCAATGATGGAATTTGACAGACAAGAGCTTTTAACTTACCGAATGATTCTAGAAAACATGTATGCAGCACCGTATATTGAAGATTTTGACGGCATTTTTGAAGAATAAACTTTCTAACTTATATAGGGAAATATTATATAAACATATATAAAAACAGGCTCAAACACACATTATTACTGTAAAATCTGACTATTTACCTTTTCTGCCAAAATCTGTTAAAATTCACATATAGACGAATTTTCGCCCTGCTTTGGTTAAAGGGAAATTTTCATTATAGAGAAGTGAAACTTCACCAGTGTATCTAAAACATTGAACCGTTCCAACCCCATAAATCAACAGGGTGGTAAGTTACATATACATTTGAACCATCAATACCGTAATCGTTAGCCAAAATACTGCAAATACTTTGAGTTAATGTTTGGCAAGCGGGTTTACTTGTAGAACCAAGCATTTTTATTGATATATATGCACCTTTATCTAACTTATTTTCTGCCATATAAATAGATTTCCCGTCTTCAATTTCAGTCATTATGTAGGCTTTTGGTTTTGATAAAGCAGATGAAGTTGCATCTGTCAGTTTTTTCTGTAAATTATCTTTTTGTGCTTCATCTAATTTGATAGTTAATCTTGCTTGAATATATGGCATAATTTTCTCTCCTTATTTTACATCTGTATTTTAGCATAAAATATTTGTCCCTACCCACGCGAGGGACGTTGAACGAAAATGGTTCCAGACATAAAATTCAATACTTCAACCACCTAAAACCCCTCTTAAAATCCGCGTGAGCGGGGACAGATTGAATGTTTTAATTCTATATAAATATGTATCCGTTATTATAGATTAGAATCTTCAGTTGACGCTATTTTATAACTTTATGCTAATATATCAATATGAAAAAAGCTGTATTATATGCACGTGTATCATCAAAAAAACAGGAAGATGAAGGGTGGTCAATTCCTGCCCAAATCAAATTCCTGCATGAATATGCACAAAAAAATAATATTGAAATTGTAAAAGAGTTTATTGAAGCTAAAACTGCCAAAAAAGAAGGTCGAGCAGAATTTAATAAAATGATGTCTTATCTTCAAGAACACGAAGAAGAAAGAAGTATTATTGTTGAAAAGGTAGATAGGCTATATAGAAATTTACGCGATTATGCTTCAATCGGTGATATTAAAGGATTGGAAATTCATTTTGTAAAAGAAAATTCCATTATTTCTAAAAATTCCAAGTCAAATGACACGCTAATACACGATATTAAAGTAGTATTAGCAAAACACTATGTCGAGAATCTTTCAGAAGAATCGGCAAAAGGTATAAAAGAACGTATTTCACAAGGGTATGCATTGTATCCACCTTTGGGATATATGTATGGTGATGATGGAACAAATAAACATGCAATTATTAAAGATCCTGAACGTGCAGATTACGCAGTCAGAGCATTTAATTTATTTGTATATGATAATTTATCGGCTTCTGCTATCAACAATGTTCTTTATGAAGAAGGATTAAGAAATAAAAAAGGTGAAAAGTACGCATTATCTACAATACAAAGAATGTTTAAAAATCCTATGTATGTGGGTGATTATATATATCAAGGAAAAATATATCCAAATGGTAAACATGAAGCCTTAATTAGCAAAGAGTTATTTCAACTTGCACAAGATAAATTAAACAATGCTAATGATACAACAAGACAACATGATGTAGAATTTCCCTATATTGGACTTTTTAAATGTGGTGTTTGTGGCTGTAGTTACACCGCTGAGAGAAAAGTTAAACCAAGTGGAAAAGAATATATTTACTACCATTGCATATGAAAAGGCAAGATTAAAACTTGTAAGAAGGCTTCTTATATAAGTGAAACTAAAATTGAGAAATTTATATTGGAAATTCTTAAAGGATTGGAAAATTTACCTCAAGAACTAATAACTGAAATAAAAGGTAGTTTAAAAGAAATTCATGACCTAAAGTATGAATACAGTTCTACCTCACAAGATAGTATAAATAAACGTATCAAAGAAATAGATCGCATGATAGCTAATGGTTACAAAAGGATGCTTAAAAATGCTGATAGTAGTGAAGACGAGTTGTGGAACGCTACATATAAACAGTTAAGTGCCGAAAAAACCGAATTAAGAGAAAAATTAGCATGCATAGATAAGGCTGATGATGAATTTTACAAGCAATCTGATTTAATATTGAAGTTCTGTAAAAATGCAAGCAAGATTTTCTTAAAAGCTACCCCTTCAGAAAAAAGAACCATTTGTGAAATTATAGGTTCGAACTTTATAGCGAATGCCCAAAATATAGATATAACTCTGTATCCTGTGTTCTATGACGTATTAGAGATGAATAAGCTCAACATTCAATCGAACAATAGGTTCGAACTCATCCAAACGCAATCAGGGCAACAAAAAAGAGCCTTTAAAAAGGCTCTTGATTTAAATGGCGGGAACGACGAGGCTCGAACTCGCGACCTCATGCGTGACAGGCATGCGCTCTAACCAAACTGAGCTACGCTCCCATATTTTTTTGTCATTTGTCTGTCGACAGTTATAATTATAATATGCTGATTTTTTTTTTGCAATACTCTTATGCAAAATTTAGTAAAAATTTTTGTTTTCGGGTTTTCACCCATAATATTTTATAACGTATATAAACAAATAGCGGAGCCTGGAACTTATACATACAAATAAAGAGACCCTGAAATAATCTTCAGGGTCTTTAAAAGTTTATCAGTCTATCAAATTAGTCTGCATATAACGGAGCTAATTTTTTTGATTGTTGAGGAATAACACCATCCTCTAATGATTGATATACTCTGTAATCGATTACGGAGAAGCAATTGTCAATGCTTTCGATTTCTCTTAATTTAGCATCGTCAATATTTCCGCTTTCAATCATATCGCAGATTGTTTCAAATCTGTCAACATGTTCTCTGAATCTGTCTGTTGCATAATCCTTAGCCTGCCATGTCGTAATCAGGAACGGCCAGTCAGAACTCTGTAACAACAGATTTTCTCTTGCCATTTGATTTAATGCTCTGTGTAATAATTTATCTTCAGGTATTTCAGGATATTTATCCGCAATACTGTTGATACGTTTTTCGCAAGAGTGGATAATAGGCCACATCCATTCTGTTAAATGATTCTGCCATACATAGAAGTGTCCGCCCTGTCCCCAGGAACTTTCCGGAATTTGAATAGCTTCCGTCGGCGGATGAGCCTTTAAGTATTCACCTGCTGTCATTCTTTCAACATCCGGTACAAATGAATTGAATTTCTTAATAACCTGTTTAATAAATTCAATACCTTCAAACCACCAGTGTCCAAATAACTCTGTATCAAATGATACCATTACAAGACCTTCTTTACCGTTGTGAGCTTTTTTGTAATCGTTCAACAAGTGGTAAATTAAAGTTGTGTAGTGATCAGAATTTTCACTAACTTTATTCAATGCCAATACCGGATCATATAACATCTTATCACCTAAATCAGTCTTAGGTGAAGTTATTCTCCAATAATGCATACCCGATTTATCATCTTTTTTGTGGAATTCTCTGAAGCATCCGTCACCGGGGTAACCGTCAGCAGCTGACCATACCTGATAACCTGCTCTGTCATTTCTGCCCATAACGGCAACCTGAGCGTCAGGCAACCAATAAGCTGAATATGTATCATAACCAGTAGCCGGTCTGTCCGGAAGCGGAATGTATTCAATGTTTCCATAAACACCGATTACACGTCTGTTACCTATTGAATTACCGCCTTCAATTACATGAGATTCTGTAAAGAAGTATTCAATATCGTTGTTTTGAAGTGTAACTTCAATAGCCGGTCTCCAATGTTTTTGACCGTCTTTGCCAACATATTCGTAGCCCTGACGATAAGCACATTCAGGTAACCAGCAGCCGGTAGCTTTTTTACCAAATAATCTTTTTGTTGTATCAGAACCGACTTTGAACTGAGCGTTCAGGTTGCTGTCGGTAGCCAATAACGGAGAAAATCCGTGTGTAGCACCTGATGTTGTAATTTCTATACAACCTAAATCCTGATATTTTTTGAAAGCACCAATCAAATCCATTCCGTATTTATTTACAAATGAATCTCTGATATGGTTAAACCAATCAAAATAATATTTTGCCAGATATTTCAAATGTTGTGAATGAGGAACTTTCTCATCCGGATATCTGTCTAAATCTTTTGCGACCTGAGCAATTCTTGAATCAAGGTATTTTACGAAACCGTTTTTCAAATGCTCGTCGTTTAACTGTTCTGCAAGAATCGGGGTAATACCTACCGTCAATTTTGCCTTAACTCCTTCTTCATATAGTTCTGAAATAGCGTTCAAAAGCGGAACGTAAGTTTCAGACATACATTCATAAAGGTTTTCTTCCCCGAAAGGCCACATACCGGCTTTTCTATAGTAAGGAAGGTGGCTGTGTAACATAAATACAAATTGACCTACTGACATTAATGCCTCCATATCTATCTGTTTGTAAAATTACATATTTACTTTTTTTATATAATCCTACTCTGACATTAAAATATATAACACAAAAGGATAAAAAATATAATCCTTTAGAACTAATTCTGGTGAATAAATTTACAAAAGTTAAAATATACGTTTTATATAAACAGTCGATAATAGATTTACATACAATAAAAACATATTTTCACTACTCTTTATTTCGTGGTATAATCAAATAAAAGGGGATATTATGACAATTAAAGAATGGCAATACAGCAAAACAGACCCTAATGAAAAATCGATTATAAAAAGACTTTTATCAGCAAGAGGGATTAATTCAGAGGAAGAAATTAAGGAATTTACAAATCCTCTTGAAATGCAGTTAACAAAACCTGAAGTTTTTTGTGATATGCAAAAAAGTGTTGAACGCATAACAGAAGCAATAGAAAATGATGAAAAAATTATAATATACGGGGACTTTGATGCAGACGGCGTAACCTCTACTTCATTACTTATTAAAACTTTCAGACATATAGGGGCAAATGTTGATTTTTACATCCCTAACAGAGATACGGAAGGTCACGGTCTTAATTCAAAAGCACTTGTAAAAATAATGACAAATCATAAACCGAAACTTTTGATTACGGTTGACTGCGGAATAAGCAATATTGAAGAAATTTATTTTCTGAAAAGTTTTAAAATTGACTGTATTATTACAGACCACCATGAAGCTCCCGAAAAATTACCGGAAGCATTGGCTATAATTAACCCAAAATCTCCGAATGCTTTGGATGAAAAATTAACCGCAAAAGAGATAAAATCATTAACATCACTTGCAGGGGTTGGGGTAGCATTTAAGTTAGCACAAGCTTTACTGAATTATTATAACAAGCTCGACTATATTCCGGAGATTTTGCCTTTTGTAGCCGTCGGAACCGTAGCCGATGTTGTACCGCTTATCGGAGAAAACAGGTATTTTGTAACAAAAGGGCTTGAACTGATTTCAAACGGCAAACATTACGGCTTATCAAGATTGCTGGCTTCGGCAAAACTGGGTGAAGGGAAACCATTAAATTCAGAAACAGTTGCTTTTGGTATTGCACCAAGAATTAATGCTTCCGGAAGATTGGACACCGTAGAGTCGGCTGTTAAACTTTTAATATCGGATAATCATTCGGAAATTGAACTTGCTATCCAAACCTTGAATGATTTGAATGCCGCACGCCAGACAATTACGCAGGAAACTTTCGAACAGGCAGACGATATGCTGAAAAAAGAAGGAAACAAAAATCCTGCGATAATACTTTTCAATAAAGAATGGCAAGTCGGAATTGTCGGTATTGTTGCATCAAAACTTGTCGAAAAATATTATAAACCGACTTTTTTAATGACATATTCGGAAGAAACAAACCAAATAAAATGCTCGGCAAGAGGTATTGAGGGTGTGCATTTGTACGAATGTATAAGCGAAATAGGTGAAATACTTGACGGTTTTGGAGGACATGCTCTTGCGGCAGGTCTTGTATTTTCTCCGGAAAAACATTCTTTTAATGAAGTAAAAGATGCACTTAATAAGGTTATAAAAGAAGCTATCGGCGGCAGAGTTCTAAAACCTTTCATAAATATTGATATGGAATTGACCCCGGACGAAATTACTGTAGATTTGCCGGATGAACTGGTAAAACTTGAACCGTACGGAGCATCTAATCCTACCCCGATATTCTCAATATCAGACTGCATCTTAAAACAAAAAATCATATTAAAGGAAAAACATCTTAAATTAATCATCGAAAAAGACGGAAAAGAATTTACCTGTTTAAAATGGAATTGCCCGGAAATATCTCTGGACACAAATTGCAGTATTGATATAGCTTTTTCACCTGAATTGAATGAGTTTAACGGTAACACCTCCGTACAATTAATGATAAAAGATATTCATTCACCGGATTTGCATGATGAAGAAGCCGAACAAATTTCCACAATAAAAATATATGACCACAGAAAAAAAACAGATATCTTACCTCAGGTTAATGATTATGTAAAAAACTCAAAATTGGATATTAAAATTTTTGCGGAGAAAAAACAGATACGGGATGAATTAAGCAAATACAAGGACTTAAGCCAAAATACGGTATCAAGAAACAATATAACAAACTGTGATGCAATAATGTTTTTCGATTATCCGGCAGACAAAGAAACTTTTGAATCCATTATAAGAACAGCCTCTCCCAAAGCTATCCATTTTATGAATTATGATATTCAGTATTATGACGAAAAAGATTTTCTGAAAAATATTGCAGGAATGATAAAATTTGCCTGCAACAATAACGGCGGGAAAATTGACTTAATACGCTGTGCAAGCTTTTTGGGAAAATCCGTAAATATGATTAAACTGTTTTTGGATTTGGCGGAAGAAAACGGTATATTAAATATTTCAGAAAAGAATAACGAATATTATATCGTAACAAATTTTTCGGCAGAAAATATGCCGAACATGTTAAAATCCCCAAAATATAATGATATAGCCGGCATTGCAGAAGAATGTGAATACTATCAAAAATCATTATTGGAAGATGACATATCCGATATTGACAATATGTGTAACATGATAATATAATTTTTTTAAAGAAGAAGGAGATTAAAATGGCACAACAAAACAAAACCAGATTATACATCTTGATAGCTTTAACAATAGTATCTGCTATAATTTTCATATTGGCGGTTATTCCGAATTCACCGTTTGTTTCATCAAACGCTTGTATGGATACCGAAAAAGCTAAACAAATGTATGAATCAAAAAATATTGCAGTTAAAAACAAATATATTGAAGAAAGAAATGAACAATGTAAAGAGTTAATAAAATATGCGGAAGAACCCAAAACCACATACGATAAGCTGGATGCCTGCAACATGATAGACTCTGTTATAGATGCATCAAAACATTATATTGAATTACATCAGGGTGATAAAGATTTAATTCACAAAGAAGTGGTTTATTTGGCTGATAACATTAAAAAATACACCTTCTGTCCGCAATATGAAGACGTTGCAAAATATTTGAATGCAACTGAAAAATCCGTAAGATAGTCAAATATAATCAGATTTGACCTCTTAAATAATTTTCAAGCCCGTCGGAGATAGCTTCGACGGCTTTTTTACGGAACTCATTATCAATAATCTGTGCATTATCATAAGGATTTATCAAATATCCGATTTCAATTAAAATACTCAACGCATTAGTATTTCTTACCACCGCAAAACTCTGCTGAATAATCCCGTTATTTTTGACTTCCGCTTCGGTTATCATTGCGGACATAATCGCTGCAGCTAAAGGTTTTGCCTGTTTGTAATAGTAATATATTTCCGTACCATGAATTGCCAGCGGGTCTTTGTAATCGGGCAGGGCATTGCCATGCAGACTAATAAAAATAACCGCACCTTCCTCATTAGCCTTTTCTGTACGGGTTTTTAAAGCTACATCCTCATCCTTCTCTCGAATCATAATAACATCCGCACCACGAGATTTCAGACTGTGATATAAATCTTTTGCATACTTTAGATTTATATCTTTTTCATAATCTCCGAGGCATCCTGTTGCTCCGAATTCAGAACCACCATGACCTGCATCAATGGCAATTTTTACATCTTTAAGCGGTTTATCCTCAGAAATATTAAGGGGTTTTCTTATTTTAACGATAAAATCCGTACCCGAATAATATGCGCTGTAACCGATTAAATCTTTCCCGTACAATATTTTATCTAAAGGAACTTTAATCCTGTAAAAATTATCTTTTGGTGCATTTACAACATTGTATATTGAAATATCAAGGGTATCTCCGTTTTCTTCTACAGACCACGGAACTCTTGATGTCAGATTAAAAGTATAAATATAAAATTCATCATCCGAATCAATATTTGCCCCCGTAAGAAAAACGTCATTTTGAGCCTTTGAATTGATTTCAGCATAAGATTTTGCAAACCATCCGTAATTATCATCTCCTAATTTTATACGGTAAAAGTCATCCTGTTCTCCGTCTGCAATCATTACGACACCGGATTGCAGATGTGCAAGCCTGTTTATTCCTGCATCAACAGGGGTTGTTCTTAAAGGCATTCCGTTTGATTTTGATATAATATATTTTGGAGTGTCATATTTTTTAAATTCGGATACCGAAACATCGGACTTTTGCTTGGGTCTGATTATTTTATAATTTAAAATACTGTTACCCGATTTTATTGTAAAGTTATTCTCCCCTACCGCCAAAGGAACGGTTTGCGCAAAACCGCCGGATGGATGCACTTCTACAATATTATCGTTTATATAAAGCGGCTGCGAGTAATCCGAAGAACCTATAAAAAATGTTGAAGGAGAATTTATTGTTACTGTTTTTTGCTTAGGATACACAACATCCAAAGCATAAGCTTCGCAAGCAGCAAACATTAATAACGCCCCAATTAAAATTCGTTTTATCATAACAATATTATAGCATAAATATCGTAAACATTCGTTAATATTTTAAGTCTTGCAAAAATACTTATGATAAAATTTCAATAGGGAGATGTGACCTTGGAAGAACAAAGAAGAACAGAACGTTCAGCAAGACAGGCAAATAAACGAAACAGACGATTCGATTCTGTTTTGGCGGCATTATACGCTATATTTATTTTGTTCGCCGCATCTCTGATTATATATTTATTTTTTATTCAGGTAATAGACATAAAAAAATACAAGATTAAAGCAAAAAATCAGCGTGCCGGACAAAATTTTGCGGTAAGAGGAGATATTTACGACCGCAACGGAATAAAACTTGCCACTGATGACGTGTTTTATAATGTATTTGCAAGACCCGTTGATTATGACAATGATTCATCTTCACCTGAAACAATTGCAACGAAACTTGCTCCGATTTTGAAGATGTCAAAAGCCGAATTACTAAAAAAACTGAACAGCCAAAATGCAATAATTGCAGTCAAGAAAGATGTTGACAGAAACACTGCAAAAGAAATTGCTGCCCAGCATTTCAGGGCAATAAGTCTTGACAAAAAGAACACCAGAGTTTACCCACAGGGAACAATGGCAGCTCACGTTCTGGGCTATTATAACTTTGATGCGGATATAGCAAACGGAATAGAATATGCTGCAAAGGATAAACTTGAACATATAGAAAATACCGTAAGATACCAAAAAACTCAAAAAGGAAAAATTATATACGATCTTTCAACTGACCCTGTTGCGACTGCACAAAACCCCAAAGGGCAGGATGTAACGCTGACTATTGATGCGGCTATCCAACATGTATGCGAAAAAGAACTTGAAAAAATGGTTCTTGAAAAACAGGCATTGAGAGGAACTGTCATTGTAATGAATCCGAGAAACGGGGAAATTCTTGCTTATGCGGTTTATCCGACATACGACCCTAATAACTACAGAAACGCAACCCCGCTGCAAATAAAAAATTGGACGTTAACAGACGTATTTCCGCCGGGATCAACATTTAAGACTATTACAGTATCGAGTGCAATGGATTTGGGCAAAATAAACGAACATTCCACCGTACTTGACACAGGTAAAACAAAAATCGGGAACTGGGAAATTAAGAATTACGATTACGATGTTCACCCATATCCGGGACATATTACTTTAGAATATCTATTTGAACATTCAAGTAACATCGGTTCAATAAATGTTGCCAGAACTATGACTCCGAGAGAATTTTACGGTGAACTAAAGAAATTCGGGTTTGGGGCAAAGACAGGTATAGATTTACCAGGAGAATCTTCAGGGCTGTTACCGAATTATACGGTATGGGATAAAGGTATCCATGCAACAATGTCTTACGGATACGGAACATCTGTTACCGCAATGCAGATGATTTCGGCAGTATCCGCATTAGCAAATGACGGGGTAAGAGTAACGCCTCACGTTATAAAATATACTCCCGAAGAAGAAGCTTTATATATAAAACGTACACCGGTATTAGCACCCGAAACGGCTCATTCCGTTACAAGACTGCTTGCAAAGAGTGTTAACAACGGTAAATCAGTAATAAAAATGGATAAATATCACGTTGCTGCAAAAACGGGAACGTCAAAGAAACCTAAAGAAAACGGGGTAGGTTATACACCATACTCATATACCTCAACCATCGGCTATTTGCCTGCGACAAATCCTCAGGTTTTGGTATATGTAATGATTGACAGCGCAAAAGTTGGTGCAATATGGGGGAATACGGTAGCAGGCCCGGTATTCCACGAAGTTACGACACAGGTTGCCCGTATACTGGATTTAAAACCAGATAAAAACGTAACCCCGAATAAAACACCTTCCGAACATCACTAATAACAAAGGAGATAAGATGAAACTTGATGAATTGATTGAACATTTAAACTATAAAGACCTGATAAATTTTAAAAACGTAGAAATTTCAGGTATTTCATATAACTCAAAAACTACCAAAAAAGGTGATATTTTTGTATGTTTAACAGGCGAATATACTGACGGTCACATGTTTGCAAAAGATGCAATAGCAAACGGGGCAACAGCATTATTCGTTGAACACGGTGTAGAAGCAGATAAATCAATTCCCCAGGTTGTCGTTTCAGACACCCGTCATCAAATAGCCAATATTGCTGACAGATTTTATTCAAGCCCGTCAAGAGGATTAAACCTTATCGGGATTACGGGAACTAACGGAAAAACTACAGTTACACATCTTATACAAAAAATATTTGAACAAAATGAACAGAAATGTGCATTAATCGGAACATTAGGCTACAAATTATCGTCGACGGGGGAATACAGAGATGCAAAACACACAACTCCGCAGGCTCCCGAACTTCAGGCAACATTAAGAATGATCAAAGATGTCGAAAAAATTGACAATGTAGTTATGGAAGTAAGTTCACACGCATTGGAACAAAATCGTGTAGGCGGTTGCTGCTTTGACGGTGCCGTTTTAACCAACCTGACTCAGGATCATCTTGATTACCATATAACAATGGATAATTACTTTGAAGCAAAGGCATTATTATTCAAAGGATTGCAGGAAGGTGCTTATGCCGTTATCAATGCAGATGATGAATATGCAGAAAGATTTTTAAATGCCGTACCTGAAGGAATCCGCAGATATACATACGGCGTAAAAAAATCGGCAGATGTTCAGGCACAAGACATACATTTCTCGCTGAATGGTGCAGAATTTAAGCTGGTTACGAAAGACGGAGAATTTCCGGTTAATCTTCATATGAATGGAATGTTCAGTGTTTATAATGTTCTTGCGGCTATTACGACAGCTATTGCAGCAGGTATTGATTTAAAAGTTGCACTAAAAGCATTGGAAAATGTTAAAGGGGTTGCCGGAAGATTTGAAGTAGTTGCGAAAAAACCGCTTGTTATTGTAGATTATGCACATACTCCCGACGGACTTGAAAATGTCCTGAA
Organism: bacterium; assembly: GCA_017542305.1. Classification (GTDB taxonomy): domain Bacteria; phylum Cyanobacteriota; class Vampirovibrionia; order Gastranaerophilales; family Gastranaerophilaceae; genus UBA1221. The sequence goes on along the minus strand of JAFXXK010000006.1, from coordinate 171,724 downwards.
CTCAGCAAGAGAGATAACACCGAAAGAAGGAAAACTTATCTGCCTGTTTGGCTGCGGAGGAGACAGAGATGCTACGAAACGTCCGAAAATGGGAGCAATTGCTGAACGAATTGCTGACAAGATAGTAATTACCAGCGATAACCCGAGAAGTGAAGATCCGCAGCAAATTATAACAGATATCATTGCCGGACTTAAATCCGTAAATCAGGAAAAAGTTACGGTAGAACCGGACAGAGGTCAGGCTATAGCTTTATTAAAAACAATTGCCGAAAACAATGATGTTATCGTTATTGCCGGTAAAGGTCACGAAGATTACCAAATACTAAAAGACCGCACAATTCATTTTGACGACAGAGAAGAAGCAAGAAAAGTCTTTGAAGGTAGTGCAATCTAACAAATAAAAATAGTGAGGAATAGTGCTCACATGTTAAATGTAATCTACAGACACATTGGTCCAACAAAGCTCTATAGTTACACAAAAGTGCAAGCACTTCCGCACGCCAAAACAGCTCCGTTACAAGCAAAAAAGGAATCGAGGAATATTATGTATACAAAACCGTTAATAGAACAGCATTTTCATGGAGGCTTCGGTGTTTGCTTTAACACCGCAGAAGTAAATGATATTTTATATTTATCAAAGGAAATGTATAAACGCGGTATTGGCGGAATATTCCCGACAATTGTTACAGACACCCTTGAAAACACTAAATTTGCTATAGCAAGAATTAAAGAAGCCGCAAAAAGACAATCAAAAGATATGGCAAAAATTTTTGGTATTCATCTTGAAGGGATATTTCTTAATCCTGCCAAAAAGGGAATACATAATCCAAAACATTTTTTAGCATTAACTCCCGAAAATTTCAAAAAAATAGAAGATGAATTTATAAAAATAGTTACACTTGCTCCTGAATTAGACAAAGGTTTAATTGATTACCTAAACCGGAGAGGAATAAAAGTACAGGCAGGTCATTGTCTTGGAAGTGATTTGACAGGCTGTTCCGGAGTAACACACATGTTCAATGCAATGAAAGAACTTTCTCATAAAGAAAACTCCACATCAATGACTGCACTGCTTGATGACAATTTATACACAGAAGTCATTGCCGATGGAATACATGTTTCTGATAACGCATTAAGACTTTTATTTAAAAATAAACCCGATGATAAAATTTTGTTGGTAAGTGACTGCCTACCCTGTACAAACAGCGGGATGAAAGAATTTGTATTTGCGGATGAGGAAGTTTTTTATAACGGAGAAAGGGCAACATCAAAGAACGGAACATTAGCGGGAAGCACAACCCTTTTACCTGATATTATAAAGAGATTATGCAAGAATAATATGTTCAAATCACAATATATTGAAAATCCCTATAACTACCACAACATTGACTTGTCAGGACAGATAGAATGGGATGAACACTTCAATATTGTTGATATAAAAATATAAATATGGTAAACTTTACTTATGAATTTTTGGAATGAAGAGAAACTGAAAGAAGCCATAGGTAATAATATAAAGACCTACAATTTTCCTGAAGATTGGAGTTCCAGCGGTCTTGCAATATGGCACAAAAGCTGCGACTTTAAAAAAGGAAATATTATTTTAATGCGGGAAGCGAAAGAAGCCCGGGGCGTTCTTTTGTCGCATCTGCCCAAATTGGTTGACGAATGTTCGGCAATCATGACCACTAAAGCAGTTAATTACTTTAAATATAATAAACCGATAATCGAACTTAAAAGGAATATCGGAGAAGAAATAATTAATATGGCCAGGTATATCAGAAAAATATATACGGGCAAAGTTATTGCCATAACGGGAAGCTCAGGGAAATCAACTACCACAAAGCTAATAGCTGATATCCTCTCTTCAAAATATAAAACAAATTCAAATATTGAAAGTAAAACAAATACAACTTGGGGCATATCTTGGAATATGACTCAATTTGATATTAACAGCGATTATTGGATTATAGAAACATCTCTCGGCGGCGGAATGAACCGGAATTCCGCAATAACAAAACCTGATTGTGCAATAATTACAAATGTTGCACCCGTTCATTTGGCAGGGGATATGCAGTTAAAAGATATTGCGGAAGAAAAGAGCCGTATATTTAACTCAATGCACGATGGACAAACCGCAATATTATATAACGAAATGAATTATTTTGAAGTCGTACTTGAAGCTGCAAAAAGTAAAAACCTGAAAGTTATTACATTCGGAGAAAATGAACAAGCTGATATAAGAATTATTTGTGATGATGAACACAAGTTTATTATTAAAGGACAGGAATATAACCTAAATAAAACTGTCGGAAAACACATTATGCTTGATATGGCGGCGGCAATAGCAGTTGCATTGGAAGAAAATTTCAAAATGGAAGAAATTCTGGAAATACTGAAAAATTTCAAAACTCTTGAAGGCAGAGGAGAAGATTTTGATTTTGTATTTGAAAACGGGAAAAAAGTTACGGTTGTTGATGAATCCTACAACGCAAACCCGCTATCAATGAATGCTGCAATTACAGCCTTCGGCAAAAATTTCCCTGACAGAAATAAAATTTTAATACTTGGAGATATGGCAGAATGCGGAACGGAATCAGAAAGATATCACCGTGAAATTTCAATTCCCGTTGACAATATACATCCAACCAAAGTATTACTTTGCGGCAAAGAAATAATGGCATTATATGAAGAAATAAAAGACCGTTATGAAACAAAAATTTATGACAATGTAATGACTCTGTATGCAGAATTACCGGAAATTTTGGCTGACGGAGACTGCATAATGCTAAAAGCATCTCATTCCACAAATTTACATAAAATAATCGAAAAAATGAAAGAAAACGGTTAGTTAAAATAATGCTTTTATTGCTAATCCGATAAGTATCAGCCCGCCTGATACTTCGAGATATTTTGCGGGAATTTTTGTTATTTTATTACCTGTCCAAAATCCTATTAACGACAGAACAAAAGAAGCAAAACCAATAATCAAAACAGATAAGATAATATCAGCACCGACGAGTCTTAGACTTACGCCTGCGCCAAGAGCATCTATACTCGTTGCAATTCCCATAGCTACAAGACACCTGAAACCTATTTTACATACAGGCGTTTCCTCTTTGGCTGAATATGCTTCAACAATAAATTTTAAACCTAATACCAAAAAAATTGCAAAAACAATAACTGCAGAATATTTCATAAGATAATTACTTATTAAGCCGGTAGGATAATATCCGATTAACGGCATTCCACCCTGAAACAAACCCATTGTTAAAGCAAGTAAAAAAGAATTACGTTTTTTCTTTTCGGTAAATATCAACCCCTGAGTAAACGAAACAATGAGGCAATCAATTCCGAGTGCTACAGCCAGAAAAATTATTTCAATTAAGCTCAATTTCTACCTCAAACAATCTGTTCCACGGATAAGAATATTTTGCCGTAAATTCTATATTCAACTGCTTTTTCACAATATCTTCATAGTGGGACATTTTTTCGGTTATATCGCCGTTAGGTTCGGATAATTCTTGTCTGACATTGGCTTGATATGCCCAGTCATCTAAAAATCTAACGGCTTCAAATTTTTTAAAAGCATTTTCATCAAACATATTGGTTCTTTTTGCATGCCAGACATACTTCATTGCGCAAATCAAACTTCCCAAAGTATTAGCCGTAGTATTCCAGCCTGCATAACCGAGGAAATTATCCCCCAAACCGGCAGCAAATAATTTATCCGTAAAATTATTATCGGCTCCGTTTGCCAAACGAACATCCGCTATCATATAGGGTAAAGCAGGAATTTCCCATTCTCCTGAAAACAACTCCGTATCCCGCCTCATAACTATTTCGCCCTGACGGGATCTGAAATTATTTATATACAACAAAACATCCGCACTTTTTTCATCCGTAATATTACAACCTGCAAGCTCTAACTGACCCAATACGGACTTTTCAACAGAAACATCCTCATAATTTGAAATCAAATGTTTTTCATCAGGCTCTAAAAATACGGGATGAACATTTATATATGTCCTCAATGCACGGGCAAGCAATGATAACGGTATTTCATCGGCACCCGTCTTTGTAAACCCGCCCAATTCTTCAAGTTTTTTTGCTTCCATGACATTAAACCCGTATTCGGCACAATCATCTTTTGAAAAAATTAAAGTATCAAAAAGACCGATTTTCTGATATTCAAGATATAACTTATTTATATTGAAATTTCTGCTGCGGGTAGTCAGATAATCCTCTATTATTTCGGGAGGAACATCCGTATCGGCGTCACCATTCAGATCAAGATCGTATGAATATTTAAAAATCTGTTCACCGTATTCTGACCAATACTCTTTTTCTTCTTCGTTAATATTATTATTGGAAATTCTCATAATAGAAGAAAACGCATATATTTTTGCAGGACTTCTTTTAAGAATTTCCGCCAAATTATCAACTCTTGCCTTTATTTTTTCAAAAGTATCATTCGAACGTCTTGACGGGATTAACCCTCCGTAAGCAATGGTATCAAGAGATAAAATAATCGCATCCGCACCGATAACAGCATTTTCCAGCCAGCCGTACAGACCTTCGACATTTGCACCTTCCGTCAGACTTCCCAACAAATTTTTCGGAGGCAAAACCAATTCAATCTGTTTATTCACCGCCGAAATCATTTTCGGCATCTGATAACATACAGGACGATTATCTATCGGTAAAAATACTATCTTCATATGCCTATTATATGCTATTATTTATATTAATCAAAAAGGTTACAAAATATGACAACAGATAAAACTCCCGAAAAAATTTCAGAAATGTTTGACGATATTGCCTTGAACTATGACAGGAATAATAATATTATTTCTCTGGGATTGCATAACCGGATAAAAAAACTTGCACTAAAGAACCTTACCCTGAAAGACAATTTTAAAATTCTTGATATATGCTGCGGAACGGGTGATATAGAAAAAATTCTGTTAAAAACAAAATATGCCTTGGATATAACGGGAATTGATTTCTCCGAAAAAATGTTATTAATAGCAAATGATTGCCATAGTGACAAAGTTCACTTCATTAAAGCCGATGCAACCGATTTGCCGTTTGAGGATAATTCTTTTGACACAATTACAATGACATTCGGATTAAGGAATATTCAAAACAGAACCAAAGCTATTAAAGAGGCATATCGGGTATTAAGAAAAGACGGAGAATTTCTTCATCTTGACTTTGGGGTTAAGAATTTCCCATCAAAAATCTTTGATTTTATTGCAAAAACAGGAATCAAATTATTTTACAAAGATAAATTACCCTATGAATACTTAATCAATTCAAAAAAAGAATTTCCCGAACCTGATGAAATTATAAAAGAATTTGCTGCCGAAAATTTTAAATTGAAAAAGAAAAAAGATTTTCTGTTAGGAATTATTTCAATGCAAATTTACACAAAATAAATTTGACATATAATATAAATATATTGATATTTAAGAAGGGATAAATTATGCAAAGCGACAACATAAAAAAAGGACTGGCAAGAACTCCGCACAGAGGACTTTTAATGGCAACGGGAGTCAGTAAAAAGAATATGGATGCACCGTTTATCGGGATAGCAAGTGCATTTACAGACCTCGTTCCGGGTCATATCGGAATGAGAGAACTTGAAAGGCAGATTGAAAAAGGTATCCACTCGGGCGGCGGACAGGCTTTTGTTTTCGGAGTTCCCGCCGTATGCGACGGAATTGCTATGGGACACAGCGGAATGAGATATTCCCTGCCTTCAAGAGACTTAATTGCGGACTGCGTTGAGACGATGGCTGCCGCACATCAGCTGGATGGCTTGGTTTTGTTGTCAAATTGCGATAAAATCACTCCCGGGATGTTAATCGGTGCATTAAGATTAAATATTCCCGCTATTGTTGTAACCGCAGGACCAATGCTTGACGGTATGTGCCGCGGTGAAAATAAACTTACAATGGTAACAGGTTCTTTTGAAGCAGTCGGAAGATTCAGAAAAGGTGAAATTACTGAAGAACATCTGCTTGCAATGGAAGAAAATTCCTGCCCGTCAGCAGGAGCCTGTCAGGGTATGTACACCGCAAACACTATGGCATGTTTAACCGAAGTTTTGGGTATGAGTATTCCTTATTGTTCGTCAGCTTCGGCAGTATCTTCCCAAAAACGCCGTATAGCTTTCGATAGCGGTATGCGAATTGTAGAACTCGTAAAAAATGATATTAAACCTTCGGACATTATTACAAAAGACAGTATAACAAATATGATAAAAGCCTCTTTGGCTATCGGAGGTTCAACAAATACCTTCCTGCACACACTTGCTATAGCAAATGCTGCAGGACTTGATATTACTATTGATGACTTTGATAAATTAAGCAGAGAAATTCACCAGATAGTAAAAATTAATCCGTCATCAACCTTAACTATGACAGATTTTCATCAGGCCGGCGGAATCCCCGCTGTACTAAAAAGCTTATACGAACCTGCAAAATTAAATAATACACTTAACATTTCAGGTCTGACTGTTTCAGAAATAGCAAAATCAGCTTATGCGGATGAAAATATTATCCCGAAATACGACAAATCTTCATATTCACAGGCGGGTCTTGGTGTTCTGTACGGCAACCTTGCAAAAGACGGTTGTGTCATAAAAATTTCCGGAGTAGCACCCGAGTGTTATACATTTGAGGGAATTGCAAAAACATTTGATTCCGAAGAAGAAGCAATGAAAGCCTTAGAGGAAGATACCATAAAAGCAGGCGATGTTATTATCATACGATACGAAGGCCCGAAAGGCGGACCGGGCATGCGAGAAATGCTTGCTCCTACATCTTTGCTTGTCGGGAAAGGGTTGGGTAAAAGCTGCGCACTTATAACTGACGGAAGATTTTCCGGCGCAACACACGGTATATGTGTAGGCCATGTATGCCCTGAAGCCGCTAACGGCGGGGTTATAGCCCTGATTAAAGACGGAGATAAAATAAAGATAGATATCCCGTCACGTTCTATTGAACTTCTCGTTTCGGAAGAAGAACTTGAAAAAAGACGGCAAAACCTAAAACCGTATGAGTCAAAAGTTAAAACAGGCTATCTTGCAAAATATGCCTCAAACGTATCTGACGCAAGCCACGGAGCTATAGTATAGTTAATATAATAAATCCTTTTTGTAAAATTTTTATAATTTTAATCGGAATTTATTAAATTATTTAAAATATATGCCGATATATAAAACTAACAAAGAAGGATAGTATATATGAAAAAAATATTTTCTATTATTATATTAGTCGGCATTGTTCTGCTTTTTAATATTGCCTATGCGGAATCGGATATTTCAAAAGCTTCCTGGAATAACCCGACACAAATTAAGACATATATTCAACCGGATCATAAATATACAGAAAAAATGAAACGTGCTTGCCACAGATGGTCAGCAATGACTCGTAACGGGATAATATTCAAGTACCAAATATCACCGGCAAATGCTGATTTAAGAGTATATTTTGTTAAAAAAATTCCGGCTGAATTTCAAAAGGATACTGCAGTAGGAATAACAAAATCAATTTATGAAGGAAATTCCGGGCTATTTAAAAAAGCCGAAATTTATATTGCGAGTTATGCCACCGACACACAAAAACTGACTGATGATGAAGTCTTTACAACTATGCTTCATGAACTTGGACACAGTATCGGACTTGGTCACTCAGACAACCCAAACAGCATAATGTACCCTTCATTAAAACATGTAAAAACAATGGAAATCTCAGAAGAAGATTTAAAATTTTTGGCTGAAAAATATAAATGGTAACTACGGAACAGGGTCATATCCGCCTTCGTGCCAAGGATGACATTTTGATATGCGTTTAATCCCAAGCCAAGTACCCTTTAATGCCCCGTATTTTTCTATTGCCTGACGGGTATACTCCGAACACGTCGGCGTAAATCGGCATACCGGCGGTGTATGCCTTGATATTGCCTGATAGATTTTTATTAAAAATAACAGTATTTGTTTCATATATTTAATTATTTTTATACGGCATAACTGTCACCGATAGTATCAACCGCTTCAACCTTAATATCAGTTATAAGTTCGGAATAAGAAATTACAACAATAGTCGGAATATGACGTTCAAGAAGCTGATACAGAGGCAGTCTTATTCTAGGGGAACAAAGGATTACGGGCTGCTGTCCGCAAGCCTGATGCGCACGCATCAAAGTATTTGCCGTTGTTTCAATTAATTCCTGTACCTGAACAGGGTTGAGCAGGAACATTGTACCTAATTCTGTTCTCTGACAACTGTCATCTAGAGTCTTTTCCCAATCGGGAGAAAGTGTCAAAGCATACAGGATATTGTCATCACTTACATTTGACAGACAAATCTGACGACCTAATGCGGCTCTTAAACGCTCTGATAAAATATCAGGTTCTTTTGAAAATCTTGCGTAATCACAGAGTCTTTCAAATACAAAGATAATATCCTTAATTGAAACTTTTTCTCTGATTAGGTTAACAAAAATCTTTCTCAAATCACTTGTTGAAATAATAGTCGGAACGAGGTCATTAACAAGTGTCGGGTCTTGAGAACGAACGAGTTCCATCAACTTCAAGACATCGGTCTTTGTCATAACTTCATCAACGTGTTTTCTTACACATTCCTGCAAGTGCGTAACGATTACATCTGTTGAATCAACCGCCGTAACGGAACGTGCAGTTTTTGCATCTTCAGGTTTGAGCCAATATGCCTGAGTCTGATATGTAGGGTCAATACCGATAATTGCATCTTCAGGAACTTCTGATTTTACGCTATCCCACTGATCGGCAATGACCATTACACGACCCGGATATACATAACCTGTAGCAACAGTATTACCACGAATTGCAAGCAAATACTCGTTGGCATCAAGAGCTGATGAGTCCATAATTCTTATGTTTGGCAGAATATAACCGAGTTCGTCGGTAACCCTTTGACGTAATGCAGCAATTTTTGCAAGTAACTGACCCTCCTGATCAGGATCGGCAATAACAAGCAGATTTGAACCTACCTGCAAGCTCAAAACGTCAACACCTAAACGTTCATACATTCTGTTCGGATTAACAAGGTCTTGCATATTCTGACGGACATTTTCCAATTGACCCAATTGGGACTGAACATCCGCATTGATTAATACGGAGAAACCTGCAACAAACAAACCTATTGCAAAAATAGTAAACGGAAACCAGGGCAAACCCGTAATAGGACCGGTAATTGCGAGTAACGCAAGAAACCCTGCCGAGAAAAATAATGCATAAGGTTTTGTCATAATCTGACCCGTAACATCAGCACCTAATGAAGCACTCTGCGCTGATGAACGTGTCATAAATATACCTGCGGCAATTGACATAAGCAAAGACGGAACCTGAGAAGCCAGACCGTCACCGATTGTTAATACGGTATATTTTTGAACCGCATCTTCAATCTGCATTTGGTTCATAACACAACCGATTGTCAAACCGCCTATGATATTAATTAATACAATAATAATACCCGCAATGGTATCCCCTTTTACGAACTTCATCGCACCGTCCATACTACCGAATAAGCTTGATTCACGGGATAAATCTTCACGCTGTTTTGTAGCTTCTTCCGGAGATATCAAACCTGCATTAAAGTTCGCATCAATGGTCATCTGTTTACCCGGCATAGCATCTAATGCAAAACGTGCAGAAACTTCCGCAATACGTTCGGCACCCTTTGTAATAACCATAAACTGAACAACCGTAATAATAAGGAAGATTACACCACCGACGACCATATTACCGCCGGTAACGAATGTGCCGAAAGCATGGATTACTTCACCGGCCTCCCCTCTTGCAAGAATTAACCTCGTTGAAGCAATAGAAAGTACAAGTCTGAACATTGTACCGAGAAGAATAATTGACGGGAATGATGATAATTCCAATGGTTTTTGAACGTACAGACCGAACATCAAAAGGACAATCCCGAGTGTAATATTCAAACATATTGAAACGTTGATAACCCAGTTAGGCATTTCAACAAGCAAAATTAATATCAGTGTCAATACAAACACTGCTAAAAACAATTCGCTTATAGGATTATTTCCGCCTCCCTGACCCATTCGTTACAATTCCCTCAACGCTTGCATTATTACCATCATTCTGGACTCTATTGTCGCATCAACAATTCCGTTTGTTGTTGTAACCTGACAACCACCCTCAGTTACATCTTCATCAGCCAATACAACTACTTTTGTGTCTATACCCGCTAAATTAACCAAATGCGGGATAGCCTGCTTAACCTCATTTAACTCTGCGGGATTTACCCTTAAAGTTACTTTGGTTTCTTCTTTTGACAAAGATGTTTTTAATACATCAACAATAGTATTAAAAATCACCTGAGGACTTTGCTCTACTTCTTTTTTAATGATTTTTTGCGCAATATCAACACTTATTTCCAAAATATCAGGCGCGATATATTCAAAAACCTCTTGTTTTGCATTCACAAATTCGGCAAGTGCATTTTTTACCTCTGCAATATCAGCCTGAGCCTGTTCCAAACCAGCCTGATATCCTTCTTTCATAGCAGCTTCCCTTATAGCATCAGCTTCTTCTCTTGCACGGGATACTAAATTTCTGTCATCAACACGACGAAAACCTCTGCGGCGATCCCCTCTGCGGCGTTCCTGCCTTTGACTGAAATCGATATTGTCCAAATCAAATAAGTTAATCTCCGGCTCCTTTACTGGCGGAGGCGGAGCAGGTTTTGGCGGCGGAGGTGCCGGTTTTTGCTGCACAGGCGGAGGGGGAGGAGGGGTCTGTTCCTGATAAACTTCTTCTTCCTGAGGAACATTCTCATCAATGTATTGCTGTTGTTCGGGTTCTGTATATTGTTGTTCTACCTCTTCGGATTCCTGATATTGTTCGGCATATTCGCCTTCATCATGATTATCTTTATACTGACCGTTTTCATATTGATTATTTACGTCCTGATACTGCTCCTGTTGATATTCTTCATATTGCGCATTTTCATCATAACCGTTTTCGGGCGCATTTTGCTCGTAATACTCCTCCTGCGGAACTTCTTCTTCCTGCTCATAATACTGTTCTTCAGGGTCTTCATAATACTGCGGCTGATAAACTCCGTTATTATACTGCGCAGAATTATCGGTCTGCGAATATTCCTCCGCAGGCTGCTCCTCAGGTCCCGTAATCTTATCTAAATTTTTCTTTTTAATAATCATGATTTAAAAATATTATACAATACTTTCGAGGTATCGGGCAATAATATTTGCAATTCTTGGTGAAATTTTATAATATTCCCCTTCAACTGCGTTAAATACGAACTGTCGGACTTTATGACGTTCGAGCTGAAGTTTACGTTCCATAATATTTCTTCCGATAGCGTCCACAGAATCCTGAACACGTTTTATTAATTGCTTTTTACTTACTTCAGTTGCTTCCGGTAAAGTTTTTGCAATTTCATCAAGAAATCTTGAGGTCATGTTAGGGTTCATTTCTCCCTCAATGCCGTCTGTATACATATATCTGATAACGGTACCCGCATCAGTCTGATCGAAACATTCAAGAATTTCCTGAACCTGATCTTCATCCTCCATTCGTTTCAGCAGCATTGCAACAGTAACAAGTTTTAACAGTTTTGGCGGTTCATATTTAATACTTGTAACATTTTGAATATTCGCAGGCTGAGCCTGAACCGGAGCCGGAGGAGCAGTTTGTCCGGGAGCTGCCGGAACCTGAGCTTCCTGAGCCGCCGGAACCTGAGCCTGCTGCCCTTGTTCTTGCTGAGGAAGCTGAACTTCCCCGGAATTTTCCATCTGCTGCATTACGGCATCTATATTTGATTGTGCTGCCGCCTTTTCCATAAGCCCTTCGTCGATATAGCCTTTTTCTTTTAATTCCGCAATACTGTCCAAATATGTCTTTTTAACATGGTGTTCAATTAACTGAAGTATTTGATCCTGCGGCAATCCCTGTTTAAAAGTCTGTTTTGAAATCTCAAATATTGTAAATGCAATCTTTTGCATAATAGGATCCCAAAACTGCTGCGGAATCCCCGAACGAATCAAATCAACCGATTTATGGAAAGACCATTCGGCAATAATCTGAGTAATCATCGTAGCCTGATCAACGTTAAATCCTAAATTGTCAGGATCTTGATATAATGCTTCACCTGCTATTGTTGAAAAGTTTAAAAGGGTATTTGTGACGTATTCTTTCTCGGCATCATTAAATTCCTTTGGAACCAAGTCTGCTGCCTGTCCTGCAAGATTTTCCGCAAATCCTTTATAATCAAAATCTTTTATTGTCATATTGTATTACTTTCCCCTTTTAAGTTACTAACCGTTATTTTCAATCCAACTCTTTATACTTTCACCGGCAAGCTCACCGTCGGTATGGGCAAGAGTAGAGGATAATCCTTCAAGAGCTGCAAGCATATCCGCTTCGCTTCTTTCGCCGATATATTCTCTCTGCTGCTGTTCAAGTAATCCCTGAGCGAGTTCTGATTGTCTGTCAGCCAGCTGTGCAGTACGCATATTGACATCGCTGAGTTCTCTGTCTTGTTCGGATTCTTTCTGTCTTAATCTTTCGACTTCAATTGCATTTTCCTCCTGAAGCTGACGAACTTTACCGGATACTGCACGGAATACGATTATCAAACCGATTGCACTTAACGCAACCGCAAGCCACCACGGATTACCGCTTTCATCAGGTTTTGGCAGGTTAGCCTGTCTGCCTGCGGCAAGATAAGGATCAACCGTATCGGAAAATGCTATAGAAACATTTGCCGCATTAACTTTCGGACCTGCCGCTCTTGCTACAAGCTGTCTTATTTCTTGTAATGTCACATCAGCAGGAAGAGCAGAACGTTCCAACGTAACAGCAACAGAAACATCTTCAACCATTCCGGCTCTTAAGTATTCATTCATTTCAGTCTTACTTACACCGTACTGAGTTTCAGTTGCAGAACGTGAGTAACTTCTGTTCTGACTTGAATTGTTGTTTGCATTTGCCATTCCGTTCGGCAAATAAACACTAACTGCATTTGTTGCCGAATTATTATCTTCGGTTTGATCACCCAAACCTTCGGTAAACGATTGTTCCGCAACAGAAGTTTTGCTGTTCGGGTCATAAGTAGTACTGAATTTTTCTGCAGGAGTTTCCCTCAGGAATGTACTTACGGTAACTACATAATTACCTTTTCCTATGAGTCTGTCTAATTGCTGCATAACTTTCTGCTGCATATATTTATCATTTTCTTCTATCTTGGCAAGCAATTCATCGGAAGCATTCATTACACTATGGTAAACATTACCGTTTGTATCGGTAATTGCAATATTTTCCGCTTCCAATCCCGAAACACTTCCCAATAACAGATTTGTAATAGCTTTAACTTTTAACTGATCGAGTTTCTGGTCTGTCGGAATTACAACCTGTACTGTTGCGGTAACAGGTTTTTGCTGAGAAGTGAACAATGTCTGCTCTGGAATTGAAATAAATACAGAAGCATTCTCAATCGGTTTAATTTTTCTGATTAATCTTGAAAGCTCACCGTTAACCGCACGGGTTAATCTGATTTTTTTATCTTCTTTTGTTGATGTAAAATCACCTTTATCAAAGATTTCCAACCCGACATTCTGATCAACAAGTCCGCTCTGAACTATTTGCAATAAAGCTTCATCACGCTGAATATTGGTACATTTTTTACCTGTTGTAACACAATCTCCGGCTTTTAAATATAATCTTGACTTTGTACCGTCTAATGAACGGGAAACAGCAATACCGTATCTTGCCAGTAATGCCTGTATCTCAATAGCCTTACCTATATTATCCGTAGTTAACAAATCAACATCAGTCTTTAATTTAACCTCAGCTTCAACTCCGGCAGGCTTATTTTTGCCGGAACTTACGGATGAGCCTATCCCAATAAATATAGCCAGTATGATTATCAGGGCTACAGCTATTATCCCGTAAAATAAAGGTTTATTTTCCATTAACTTTTGAAGTTGTTCCATTTTATCCCCGTCTGTTGATTAATTTTACACTTTACACTATACCTGAATTTGCATTATTTTATCGTATGCCTGAATTACTTTACCTACCGCTGTTGTTGCAACATTAATACTGATTTCTGATTTTGACATTGCAATCATTACATCATGTACATCAACATTTTTGTTTCCCGACATAACGTCTTTTAACAGGTCGTCCGGCGCATTAAGTTCCTGATTTAAGTTATCAACCATCCCCTCAAAAACAGTCCTGAAATCTGCTGTTTTTTTGTTATCAATGCTGTCCAGACGTGCCGAAGGTATTCCGCCAAATCCCGGAGCGATTTTTGAGCCTGAAATTCTGCTTTGTAAATCATATTTCGGAATATAACTTGACATTTTTATACCTCCTCTACATTTTATTGTAACCGCTTTTTATAAATAATGTTTGTAATCTCGCAAAAAATCATACATTTGCAGTATAAGAAAATGTAAATTTAATACGAACTACCTGCCCATGCATTAACGATTTTTTATGAAAAGTCAAAGACAATATAACCTCAATGATAAAATTTTATAAAATAAACTTTTTAAACCTGATTGAATTTGTTTTTTTCCTGTAGTATTATAGTTTCGGAAGATAAACACAGAGGAGAAAGTCCCAATATGAAAAAAGAGCTTATATTCTTAGGACCTCCGGCTTGCGGAAAAGGAACACAAACAACAATGCTCGCAGAACATTTACATTTTCCGCATATTGATACAGGTTCTTTATTGAGAGCAGAAATTGCAGCAAATACGGATGCCGGGAAAGAAGCTAAACTATATATTGATGAAGGACATCTCGTACCCGTAACATTAGTTGCAAAAATCATTAAAAACAGATTATCTCAGGATGACTGCAAAAACGGTTATATCCTTGACGGGTACCCCAGAAGTCTTGAACAGGCTGATGCTTTAACCGGGATTAACGACTCAATAAACGGGAATCAAAAAACAAGTTTTAAAGCAATTTATTTTGATATAGACACAGATATGCTTATAGAAAGAATTGTTAACCGCCGCTCCTGCCCAAAATGCGGAGAAATATACAACCTTAAATCAAAAGCTCCTAAAGTTGACGGTATTTGCGATAAATGCGGAGAAAAATTAACCCAAAGAAAAGATGATACAAGAGAAATTGCGCAGGAAAGATTTGATACATACTTCAAAGAAACCGCACCGCTTATTGATTACTATAAATCAAGAGGCGTTTTGAAGACAATAAACGCAAACGGTGATATTTCAGAAGTATGGGAAAGACTATTGAAGGCAGTAAATGATTAAAAGAAAATCAAGAGAAGAAATAAAACTGATGCGCCATGCAGGGCATATTGTTGCTTTGGTACATCAGAAAATGAAAGAAGTTGTAGAACCCGGAATCAGCACCAAAGAACTTGATTCTATTGCAATGAAAGTTATCAAGGACAATCGGGCTTTCCCTACATTCTTGGGATATAACGGTTTCCCTGCTTGTATTTGCACTTCAATTAACGAGCAGGTTGTCCATGGTATTCCGTCGGAAAACGTGGTTTTAAAAGACGGCGATATTATTGCAATAGATGTAGGAGCCACCTACAGAGGACTTGTAGGTGACAGTGCATGGTCTTATGCTGTCGGAAACATCAGCGAAGAAAATCAGCGTTTGATGAAAGCAACCGAAGAAGCTCTATACGCAGGTATTGAAAAAATGCGTCCCGGAAACGTACTTGACGATATTTCCGGAGCAGTCGAAGACGTAGCCGTAAAATACGGGTACGGAATTGTAAGACAATACGGCGGACACGGTGTCGGCAGAGTTATGCATGAAGAACCTTTCTTATACAACTACAGAGTAGGAGATAAGACACTGATTAAATCAGGTTATGCTATTGCAATTGAACCTATGTTAAACAGAGGTTGTGATGAGGTTGTTGTTGCTTCAGATGAATGGACTGTAAGCACAAGAGACAATGCCCCGTCCGCTCACTTTGAACATACAGTAGTTGCCACTGATGACGGACCGCAAATTATGACAAAATTAATGGAATAAATAATCCATTAAGACTTCTCTTGTAAAATACAAGACAAACGGAGAATTTTATTATGAAATACTACATAGGATTATCACTGACTTCCGGTTCGGCATTGGATACCGGGGTTGCGGTAATGGAAGAAAACGGTAATTTTATCTTAATAGATAAATTATATAAAATGAATGATATTATATTCTTTTTTGATAATTTTTCTTCACTCAAAAACTCTGAAATATGCGTAGCTCTGCCATGGGACAGAACAATGCTGAACGGGAAATGGCGAGTATTATCAAAACCATATCAGCTTGTATCAACAAATCCGAATATGCCGAATATAGATAACTGGACTCAAAGATATTCTGCAAGAGGTAGCGAATACTTCAAATCACTTTCGGAACAAGGTATACCCGTAAGCAGATTTGAACTTTATATCACAAGACAAAGTATGCATTTAAACTCCTGCTTTAAAGAGCGTTCACCCGCAGACTGCAAATTTTTACAACAGGCACTAACCAACGAGTGGGGCATTGATTTACCGGTAAACATGATGCCGATGTCAGAGCTTGAAGCAATTATCGGAGCAATTTTGGCAAAAGAAAATTCCAAAAATTCAGACAATATTAAAACTCTTTCGGAATTTAAAGGTCTTAATGTCATAGATTTTATAAAAAATCCGAATACTATTGAGCTTTGCGTATAAAAATTTAACTTAAAGATGGAAGTATAAAGAGTAAATGATATCTTCAAATAATGATACATATAAACCGAAAGTTAGTGTTATTATCCCTGTTTATAATGTAAAGCAATATCTCGCTGAAGCATTGGATAGTGTAATTAATCAAACTTATAAAAATCTGGAAATCATAGTAGTAGATGATGGCTCTAATGATGGATCTGAAATAATCTGTGAAGAATTTGCACAAAAAGATTCTCGAATAAAATTAATTCACAGAGAAAATGGTGGATTAAGTACTGCACGAAATACCGGATTAGATAGTATGACAGGGGAATATGTTGCTTTTCTTGATTCGGATGATGTTTTTTTAACTGAAGCAATAGAAAAATCACTAAATGCATTATTATCTAATGATGTTGATTGTGTTAATTTTCAACATGGCATTTATAGAACTATAAGTAACAAAATTTTTAAAAATAAAAAAACATATTCATTGATACCCGAAGGTATATATACCAGATTAGAAGCATTAGAACTTGTTGCAAACTATAAAGTTACATTTGCCGTTTGGAATAAACTGTACAAGCGGGAAATATGGGATAATATTCGTTACCCTGAGGGACGTGTATATGAGGATTTATACATGCTTTTCAAGATAATTGACAAAGTAAAAAATATTTATTTTATGAATGATATTTTGCTTCTTTATAGAATTAGGCCGGATAGTATAACTAACACATATTCAATCGAAAACATAAAAAATTTACTTGATTCATTATCTGTTTTTGAAAATTTTGTAGAATCAAAAATACCTGAAATATTTAGCAAAGGACAACTGCAGGAAACACAAAAAAAAATACTGACGGATTTATTAATATATTATGCAAAATTTTTATCTAAGAGTTTTGCAGATAAGTCTGAAGGTTTAAAGCTTATGAAAGAAAAAATCAATAATATGGAGCAAAAGGTGAAAATTAAAAACTGTATTCCTGAAGTGAAACTTACATATTATATGATTTTCAATTATCCAATAATTATATCTTTATTTTTTAAGCCATGTTATTTAATATATGAATGTATAAAAAAAAATATCCGGTTTTTTGAGAAATGAAGAATTCTTTATTGAAAAATATATCTGAGAATTTCTCTGACATCAGCCAATGATACCAAATTAAATATTTCATTAAACAGATATTTAACAATATCCAATAAAAAATCCCGCCGGTATAGACGGGATTTTTTATAACTTGTTTTGACCTAAAAATTAGTCGTTAGCGTGTCCTGCTGTACCGAGAACGTCACGCATTTTGTGCATAACCATTTCTTTAACAGCTGTTCTGCCCGGTCCCATATATTCTCTCGGGTCAAATTTTTCAGGATGTTCAATAAAGAATTCTCTGATTGTAGAAGTCATTGCTAATCTCAAGTCTGTATCAATATTGATTTTAGCAACACCGTGTTTTGATGCGTAGTTAAGCATTTCTTCAGGAACACCCTGAGCATCAGGAAGATTTCCGCCGAATTTATTACATTTTTCAACGAATTCTTTCGGAACAGAAGATGAACCGTGAAGAACTATCGGATAATCGCCGAATCCTGCTTCTCTTAATGCATCTTTAATTTCTTTAAGTCTTTCAAAGTCTAATTTAGCTTCACCTTTGAATTTGTAAGCACCGTGAGAAGTACCGATAGCGATAGCCAAAGAATCGCAGCCTGTTTGTTTAACAAATTCAACAGCTTCTTTAACATTTGTATATTTAGCATCTTTAGCAGAAACATTAACGTCATCTTCAACACCTGCTAATTTACCTAATTCAGCTTCAACTGAAACTCCTCTTTCGTGAGCATAGTCAACAACCTGTTTAGTTACTTTTACGTTTTCTTCAAACGGGAAACGGCTTCCGTCAATCATTACAGATGAAAATCCGCCGTCGATACAAGCTTTACAAATTTCAAAATCTGCACCATGGTCTAAGTGAAGTGCAATAGGAACTGTAGTTGTAGCTAATGCAGCTTCAACCAACTTGATTAAGTATGTTTGGTTAGCATATTTTCTTGCACCTGCTGAAACCTGTAAAATAATAGGTGATTGAGTTTCTTCTGCAGCTTCTGCAATACCCTGCAAAATTTCCATATTGTTAACATTGTAAGCACCGATAGCATATCCGCCTGCAAGTGCTTTTTTGAACATTTCGTTTGTTCCGACCAATTTTCTTTCAGCCATTTTGTTTGTTCTCCTTCTTTTATATATTTGTCAGTGATTTGACACCGACCTACCTAAACGTTTTATACATGATAAGGATATAACAAACATAAACGGATTACAAGAACAGGATTTTCTGTAAACATTTATTAAAATAGTATATAACAATTGACAAAATCAAATATGTAACTACTATAATAGTATAAAATTAATGTTTTTAAATATAGGGGTAAATGAAAATGGCAATAACACCGGTTACAGGTTTCAAACCTGTCAGTACTTGGAATAACAGTATTCCTTTCGGGAAAAGATATGATGATGATTCGGATAACGAATATGCAGGAAGCAGCCGGACATCTTCAAATTTAAAACGTGTTCCGGTTATAGTAATGATAGCAATGAGCCCGCTGACTACCGCAAACACATCGGCATCAAGTCCGATAACCTTTGAACCGGTCAATGCAACTGAAATTGTTCAACAAAGCGATAGACAGACAACGATACATCGAGATAAGAACGAAACAATGAAAGTTATTAGATACAATGAAGATAATAATGCTAAAAATTATGAATCTATCGGCTTTAATTATTGGGTTGATGAACCTAACAGAAGGGGAGTAATGTCCGGAGTTATAATGGCAATATGCGAGGATCAAAGAAGTGACGGGAAATATCTGTTAGCATATAAAGAAGTCTCGAAAAACAATTCTATGTCAAATTACAAGTTATGCTATATTCCTAAAATTTTTGGAGTAAACATTAAAGCAATGCTTAAATTGCCATCAAATAATTCATCGGCAGCAGCTATTCCGCTAAAGGAATTTACGGATTATTTTGGCAGAAATTCAGTAAATAATGCACCAACAATATCATCAGCAGTTTCAAGATATGAGAGTAAATAAATTTCTATTTTCGAACAAATAAGTATATGTATTTATACTAAATATATACTATGTAAATAAATGTAACATTTTGTGTATATAGCGCAATTCCTTATCCCACCATGTTTTTACATGTTTAGAGAGAAAAACCGAGGATAGAATATGGCTAATGAGGATTTGAAATTAAATAAAATACAACTGGGTTCTGCGCAAACAACGCTTACCACATCAGTCAGCGGACAAACCTCACAGACCACAGCAGATAATATATTTAAAGCATTTGAACTGTTTGCAAAAAACCGAGGAGTAACCATTAAGGTTGAAGATTTTCAACGAGTTGTAAATGCACATCCTGAAGTTTTCAATTTGCCGGTTAATCAGCAGGCAGAAGCTATTGTTAAATTGCTTACACAGCCAAAAGCAGAACAGTCAACTGCAGGAACTGTGGCTGCACCAACCGCAGTTGAACCACAGCCTCAAAATCCTGCTTCTGGGACATTGTCTGAAGATACACAAAAACAACTTTTTGGTGCAATTATAGCTTCTTTAAGCGAAGAAGAACTTGACACAAGTATTGAGGCATTAACCGAAGCCGCTGAATCACTTGACGGTGAACGTCAAGCTAAGATTATGCTGGATAGAATTTTGTCAATGGAAGATCCTGAACAACAAGGAAACCAAACAAGAGTTCCGGAAACAACACCAGAGAATGGTACACCTGCTTCAACTAACTTTTTCGCAGCTCAATCACAAAGCACAGGTTCAACAGAAGCTACTGCGTCAACTCCTTCAACTCCGACTGCACCTGCAACAAGTTCAGCGGAAACACCCGCTTCAACTAACTTCTTTGCAGCTCAATCTCAAAGCACAAGTTCAACAGGAACAACTGCTACGACCGCAACTACAACCTCTACAGAAGCAACAGAAGCAACGGCAACAGAACAAGAAACAGAATCTTCAAAACCCACATCAAAATCTGCAACTGATGTTGAAACTTCTAGGGCTGCAAAATTAAACGAAGACGAAGAAAAATGGGATGGTTCATTAAGAGATTATTATGATACAGCTTCTTTCAGCAAAATGAACCTAAAAGACCAACAAAAAGCCATCATAGAAGAATATGCTGTTAATAAATTCTTATACGGAGGCGAAAAGCCTAAAAGCACAAAAGAATGGAACAATTTAAGCGATGAAGAAAAACAAAAATATATAAAATCTTGTGAAGCTGAAGCTTTACAATATATAAATCTTGACATTAACGACAAAAAC
Source organism: bacterium (assembly GCA_017542305.1). Classification (GTDB taxonomy): domain Bacteria; phylum Cyanobacteriota; class Vampirovibrionia; order Gastranaerophilales; family Gastranaerophilaceae; genus UBA1221. The sequence goes on along the minus strand of JAFXXK010000006.1, from coordinate 150,637 downwards.
ATTTCTGCCAAAGACAAATCATTGAATCTACAAATGAAAATGTTGGCAATATTAGCTGCAAATGATGGCGGAGATAACGGTCCGATGTCAGTTGCAAAGTTAAATTCTTTACCACAGGCACAACAAAGCGATATTATAGGCAAACACTTATACATAAAAATTGCAGCAACTCCTGAAAAAATGTCTGCCGTTGAAAACTCTATATATGAAAAATATAACTTTGTTCTTAAAGCAGTACAGAAAGAACTTGAAAGTAAAGGAATCCAAGCTGAAATATGCGAGGGTGCTGATATTAAGTATTACACAACTGGAGAAAATAAACAGGTAAGTCTTGGATTATCAATAAAACACGCATTGGAAGAAATTCCGGATGAAAACAAAACAGAAGAACAAAAAGCTCTGTCAGCATTTTTGGATAAAGTAAATCCTAAATATTTGGAGGAATTTGGCTCATTATACGGTTCTAATTCCAATTTGGCAAACGAAATAATAAATTCAGAAGAATATAGTCAAAAATATAATCAGGCTTCAAACGATCGCGAGAGAGCTGCCGTCAAAATGGAATATTTTTATGAAACATATAAAGATGACCCTGATTTTGGCACAAAATTACATGAATATGTCACATCTGCAATTAAGGCAGGAGATACCGCAGAACTATATGCATATTATTCACTAGCTCAGGCACATCCGGAAGCAGCTCAGGCAATGGCTTCCGCTCTTGGTGATATGTTAGTTGTTAATTCAGCTTTCTTTGATAAATTAGGTGAATACGGTATAACAACCATTGAACAATTAAGAGAACTTGAACAAACTGATCCTGAAAAAGCAAAGGAACTTTCAGACTTAGCAGTAAAAGCAAGTACTGATGATCAAATGTTAGCATTTAAAGATACTTTTTCAGCACTTCAATGCTACCAAACCTCTACATATACTGCTTTTGTCGGAAGAATTTATGATATAGAGGATCCTGATAAACGAGATCAAGTCATCAGAAGCTGCACTGAAGAACAGCGTATTGCAATTGCATCAAATGTTGATAGAGCAGGAAAAGACAGACAAACAAGCATTTTAAGAACAGCCACCGAAGGTAGTGCCAGAGTATCAGAAGAAGCTATTCGAAGCGGCGTTATCACAAGAATGCATAAAGACAATCAGGTTGAAGGCTTCGGTATATTACAGGAAAGAGCTGAAACCCTGATGGAAAGAGACCAAGCTATTACAAACCTAACTATTTTAACCGGTCAGATTCCTCAATGTGATGCTTCTAATCAGTTAGCTATGCATGAAAGCATTACTAACGGAGTATATGAAGAAGTAGCTGTTTATGCTGCATCAAATATTCACAAATATGATGCATCCGTTCAGGCAGAAGCATTAAAAACTTCTTATGCAACGGGTAAAGTTGCCGTTATTGAAGCAGCTACTTTACAGGTTAGCAAAATGGATCAGAACGCAGTCGCTTCAATGAGAAAGGAAATTAACACTCAGATTATTGCTATGGAAGAACGTCATTCTCTTTCTATGATTGAAGAATACGCTCTTCGCCAATTGAAAAAACAGTTGGGATTTGATGTTGATACACGCACTCCTGAATTCAGAAGCCAATTCGAAAGATACGTTGCTGAATTAAAAAGCTTACCAAAATCAGAATTATACAGAAGACTTTGCAATGATATGCAAAGCTGGCCGGCAGATATGCAGGTTATGTTCTTGGAAGCAATCGTAAGATATTGCCCGGAATTGTTCCAGATGATGCTTGACAAATTCGGTATTAAATTGTTGACTAACTTCGGACAAGTAAATAGTGCAACCAAAAACAATATCTTAATGCATATGTTAAAAACTCCTTCAATGAGAAGTGAAGCTATTGCATACATGAAGGCTAATCCGAACGGCAGCTACAGCGATGAATTAAAACAATTATTTGATGAAACAATTGAAGATTTAATAGCAAACGGAACAATGGTTGAAGATACAACTACCCAGCCAATGTCAAGAACATTTAAATCCGAACCGACTCAAACTTCAGCACAGTCACTGGCAGATATAGGACAAAAATACAATTGGAATATGACCAGTGATATCGATGGAAATATAGGATTAGTAAGTTAATTTTCAAATAACTTATAATATTCATTGACAATTTTTTTCGCTATGGCTATAATTGCTTTATGGCAAAAATTATCAATGTAATTAAGGGAACAAAAGACATATTACCTCAAGATATCTGTGAATGGCACAGATTAGAAAAAACTGCATTGGAAGTTTTTTCTAAATACGGTTACAATGAAATAAGAACACCTATTTTTGAAGCGACAGAACTGTTTGCCAGAGGAGTAGGGGACACTACTGATATTGTCAATAAAGAAATGTACACTTTTGAAAAAAGTGACCGTTCATTAACCCTGAGACCCGAAAACACGGCAGGTGTTGTTCGTTCTTTCATTGAAAACGGTATGGCGAGATTATCCGCACCGGTAAAACTTTGGTATAAAGGACCTATGTTCCGTTATGAAAGACCGCAGGCAGGTCGCCAGCGCCAATTTCATCAGGTCGGAGTCGAAATGTTCGGGATAAAACAACCTACAGCAGATGCCGAAGTTATTCTGCTTGCCATTAATTACTTAAAAGCCTTGGGACTTAATGATTTGGAAGTCGAATTAAATTCTCTCGGCTGCCCGAAATGCCGTGAAGAATATAAAGCAAAAATCAAAGAAGTTTTAAAACCGGAATTTGATAATTTATGCGAAGATTGTCAGACAAGATATGACAAAAATCCGCTCAGATTACTAGATTGCAAAATTGAATCCTGTCAGGCAATATTCAATAAACCCGAAATAAGAAAAGTTATTTTTTCTGATTTCTTATGCGATGAATGTGCGGAACACTATTCCGAATTAAAGTCATATCTTGATAAAACAGGAGTAAAATATACCGAAAACAAGCTGCTCGTCAGAGGTTTGGACTACTATAACAGAACTGTTTTTGAAATCAAATCAAACGACTTGGGTTCACAAAATGCCGTATGCGGCGGCGGACGCTATGACAGCCTTGTCAAAAACCTCGGCGGCGAAGATACACCGGCTATCGGCTGGGCAATGGGAATGGAAAGACTCAATGCCTTGTTACCTAAAATAGAACCGGAAAAACTTGACGGATATATCGTTTCAAATGACCCGGCTGAAGCATTCAAACTTGCTGAAGAACTCCGAGAACAAGGCAAACGTGTTGAATTTGATTTATCTAACAAAAAATTTACAAAACAATTGGAAAAAGCTTCCAAAATTGCTAACTTTGCGTTAATATTAGGCGAAGACGAAATTAATCAGGGTAAAGTCTCGGTCAAAAACCTTGAAACAGCCGAACAAACTACAGTCGAAAGAAATAATGTGAAATCATTCATATAATATGTGTAAATTATAAGGGGTTAAAAATGTCCAACAAAGTTCATGAGGTGATAAAACTTTTATCCGCTTCGTTCAGAAAAAAATTTGATGACTATAAGGGTATGTATCTGTTTGGTGCATATTTAGACGGACTGGAACATGAAGATGAAGATATTGAAATAGTAGCTTTGTTTGATGCTGAAGATAAGGCTAAACGCGAAGAAATTTGGCCTATAATAGGCAAAATTGAAACGGATTTGGAAGTTTCTATCGATTTATATCCGTACACCGAAGAAGAATTTAAAAACGACGAAGATTTATACGAAGAAGTTATAAACGAAGGAATTTTTTACGACCCGCTGGGAATTAATAAAAAAACAAACAAATGACGTAATATAGCAAATGAAAGGAAAAATTATGGACAAAATCACTATTCGTTCAGACAGAAAAGAAGATTACAAATTCATGTATAAAGGAGAAGATGTAGTTCTTGGCGCAGGTAAAATTATCAGCATCGCTGACGGCTTGGAACACGTTGTACTTCCGACTTGTGCAATGAAAATTATGAATAATCTCATTGTTATTAAAGAAGACGTAAAAAAATAAATTATGTTTTATTTTACCAAAATTAACGAAAAAACCGTTTTAAAATCCGACATGATAAAAACGGAACATTTTTTTACGACTAGAGAAAGTATCATAAAAACAAAAGAACCGGATTATACTCAAACTGTTGAAAAGAATAAGTATAGTATTTGTGATTATCTGAATATTAAATACGAAAATTTGATTTCACCGTCACAAACCCACACGTCCAACATTCAGCTTGCAAAATCAGAACAAAAAATATATCCCGAAACTGACGGTTTAATTACCAACACGACCGATATTGCCATTTTCCTGAATTTTGCGGATTGTACTCCTGTTATATTTTATGATGAAACAGAAAATATAGGTGCAATAGCCCATGCCGGCTGGCGTGGCACAGCTGCTAATATCGCAGGAAAAACAGTACAAAAAATGATTTCTGATTTTAGCAGCAAACCCGAGAATATTACAGCTGCAATCGGCCCGGCTATAGGTTTTTGCTGCTACAATGTCGGAGAAGAAGTATATGAAAAGTTAAAAGCCACCGTAAATGATTTTAACGGACTATCTGAAATCCGAAACGGTGAAATTTTTGTTGACCTCAAACGTATCAATGCACGCCAACTTGAGGAATGCGGAATTAAAAATATTGATATTGCGCCATACTGTACCTGCTGCAATAATGATTTATTCTTCTCCTACAGAAAAGAAAATGCAACAACGAACAGACACAGCGCAGTTTTGAAAATAACTAAAAGAGGTTCCGAATAAACAGAACCTCTTTTTAATAATATTTAACAATATATCAATTAATTAGTTTGTATGAATAAACTTATAATATCATTAATTGCAGCGAATTGTCTTTGATATTTTTGAGCCTGCAATTCAAGAACATTAATTTGTTTTTTGTATTCAATAACACTTGTCTGACAATCTCTTACAGATTGTGTTAATTTTTCCTGAACCTGCTGAGCTTCCTGTAATACACTCGGCATAGAAATTCCGAGAGCTTCCATTGTCTGTTTGATAATCAAAGCACCTGTCTGTTTTGATACTCCTGCCGGAAGCTTTGTAATCAATTGTTTCAGAACACCAACATTTGCCGGAAGTTCCATATCATCAACAGCTGCAAGATTTATATCCTGAGATTGCTGTTGGAAATTCATCATTGTATTATTTAACGCATTATCAATCGCATTGGTTGCATTGAAATTAAATGTTGCAATATTGCTGTTAGCCTCTTCAAATGAAGGTCTGACATCGGATACAGCGTCAGTAACAGGTTCCTGAGGCACTAAAACACTTCCTTCCGCAGCTTCTTCCTTTACCGGAATAATATCCACATCTGCCTGTTGTTTCAAAGCTTCAACAATCTTTTTACCTACGCCTTCATTTATTTTATTGCTACTCATACTTCTAATCCTTATAATTTTGTTTCCTGCCCATAATTATATAAAAAAGGTAAAATTATTTCAACATGTATTATTATAATAAATTTACATAGTTCATTTTTTATGCTAAATTATATTTGAAGGAGACAGCAATGGCAAAAAAAGCGGAAGTAAAAATATTTGATAACTCTAATGGCAATGAAGAGTGGGAACAGGAAAAAGTTTTAACCTATGAACCCATGTGGGAATTGGCATACGGTGCAAACAAGCAGCAGGCTGCAGCACTATTTAAGACTGAAGGTATGGCAGATTATGAAATTCTGAATAAGGAACATAAACTGACATATAACGAAATTATAAGTATTACTGAACTGTCAAATATTTTGAGTGAATTTTATGACGTCAGCGCCGTAGCTATAGTTGACCACGCTGCACCATGTGCTGTTGCATTGGCTCCTAACGTACAGGAAGCATATACAAAAGCTTTTGACTGTGACCCGATGGCTTCGTTTTACGGTTCTTTCGGATTTTCAAAACCTGTAGATTATAATGTTGCGGAGCATCTCAGCTCAATGTCCGTAAGACTTGTATTCGCACCTGATTATGAACCGGAAGCACTTGAAATATTACAGGAAAATTCAAATACAAAAATAGTAAAATTAAATACTCCGCTGGAAAAATATAAAGCTCTTATGCAAAAAGAAATTCATATAACACCTTTTGGGACACTATATCAGGACTTTAACAGGAGCAACCTTGATAAAGATTCGTTCAAAGTTGTCACAAACCTTAAACCGACGGAGGAACAAATTGAAGATGCTGTATTTGCCTGGAAAATTTCCAAATACACCCGTTCAAACTCAATTGTAATTGCTAAAGATTTTAAAACATCGGCAATTGCCCAAGGGTTTATTTCATCGGTTAGTGCAGTAGAATCAGCACTTAATACAGCATGCGATGCGGCAAAAGAGGCTATTATGGTATCCGATAACACACTGTTATCAACAGAATGCATATATGCAGCTGCACAAAATCGAGTTTCCGTCATTATTCAACCTGGCGGATGTAATAATGACAGTAAATTAATTGAAATTGCCGATAAATATAATATTGTAATGATATTTACCGGCATTACAAATTACAAACGGTAAGGAATATATAATGGAAATAAAGAGCTGGGAAGAATATTTTTTAGATTTGGCAAAGACATGTGCAAGCCGCTCAAATTGTTTGAGAGCACATGTTGGAGCAGTCATAGTAGGAGAAGATAAAAAAATTAAAGCAACCGGTTATAACGGAACTCCGTCTAAAGTTGAATCCTGTTATGAAAGAGGTTCATGTTACAGAATAGAGAACAATATTGAATCCGGCACCAGATATGAAACCTGCCGTTCAATTCACGCAGAACAAAATGCCATTATACAAGCAGGGCAAGACCGATGCAAAGATGCAACCATGTATATTTGGGGACATAATTTTATCTGTATTTTGTGTAAAAGATTTATTGTTCAGTCCGGAATAAAAGATGTTTACCTTAAAAAAGATGAAAATACTCCCGTTGTTCACGTTACTGTTGAAGATATAAGACGCGAACTTGAAAGTTAAATTATCTTACCTTGTTTTCTTCACCCTTAATTAGACGCTGAATATTTGTTCTGTGGAGCCATATTATATATACAGCACCCAAAGCACAATATCCGGTATAAGCAATATGGCTGTCAAGAAAATACATTATAAACGGGGACAAAGCTAATGCAATTATTGACCCTAAAGAAACATATTTTGACAAATAGGTAATTGTAGCCCATATTACAGCAATAATTAATCCGACTTGCCAATTTAATGCCAAAATAGTTCCGACTCCTGATGCTACTGATTTACCACCGGTAAATTTAAGAAATATCGATTTTGAGTGACCCAAAATAACCGCAACAGCTGCAAGTACAGGTAACAACCCTATACCGGAAAAAGATTTCGCAAAAACGGCTGCAAGCACAACCGGCAACGCACCTTTAAACGCATCCAAAAGTAATGTTATAAAAAACCATTTTTTACCCATTACTCTTTTAACATTTGTAGCACCCGTTGAACCGGAACCCACTTTTCTGATATCCTGTCCTGTTGCGGTTTTTACAATTATGTATCCTGTCGGAACAGAACCTATTAAATAAGCCCCGATAAGGGTTACCACAAGCTCAATAATCTTTATTTCCATACTCTCTCCAAATCTAGTGTTTATGACGTATAGCATTATAACATAGTTTTGGATATAATTGCAATAAAGTTAAAAACATGATATTATTCTATCAAAAGAGAGAGAGAAAAAAGTATGAAAAAAAGACAAATAATGTTAATATCGGTTATAGTTGCAGCAATTTTGGCTGTTGTATTAGTATTTGCAGGACTCAGAAAAGTAAAAATCGACAATTTCAAACCTGCTGCAGTTATGTTTGTAATAGATTCATCAGCATCTAACCAAAAAGAATTGCCTGAACAGAAAAAGCTTTTGAAACAAATTTGTAATTTGCTTGATCCGGAAGATCAGATAAAAATTATAAGAGTATCTGAAGATGCATACTTAATATACGAAGGTGCACCATTTAACGGCTCCAACATAGATAAAGTTATGGATGAATTTACCAAATATGACAGTAAAGATTACGGAACCGCTTATGGTGTCGGTATAAAAAAAGCTCTGAATTATTCCAGACAAATGAAAAAATCCGGATACATTCCCTCAGTTGTCGTAATCGGAGATTTGGAAAACGAAGGTGCTGCCGAAAAACAACTTAACTGGACAACTTTCCCGAATGATATAAAGACTGTTCAGAATGATGCACCCGAATTTTCAATGATGTTTTTATATGCACACCCGTCTAAATTAGATATGGTAAAAGAAACATTATCACCTGTTTTGGGAGAAGAAAAGCTGATTATTTCAACAAAACACAATTGCGATAAGGCTATCCGCTCATATTTACACGCACTTGGAAGATAATAAGGATTGAATTTTGAGTATAATAATCACCTCAACGGAAGATAAGCAAGAATTTAAAAATAAAACAATAATAAATATCGGTACAAATTCAAAGTGCGACTTTGTACTTAATCTTCCGTACGATTTGATTTTCAGTATTCAATATCAAAAAGACAAAAACAGTTTTCAGGTAACAAACAACTTCAAAAACCAAAATATACTTTTCAAAGGTGATATTCTTGAGAGAGCTGTATTTAATGAAGGAATTTGCAGAATAACCTTTAAAAATTCCGAAGAATTTGTTGAAATTAAAGCTGAAGAAACTGACGGAAAAGTAACATTATCAGAAGAGGAATTAAGAGATTTATACGGAGATGATGCTCTTGCCGAAGTAAAAGTAAAAATCCAAAAAGCAAGAGAACCCATTGAAAAAGCCCGAGTTGCAATAATCAAACAAATTGCATATCCTATATCCGAATTAAAAGGAAAAATTACTTCTAATTGGCGTACAAGTATTCTGCTTCATATAGCATTATATTTTTCTGCATTATTAAGTTCATTTGCTATTGGGAATTATCTTATGGGGCTTACCGTACAGGAATCGGCAAGACATATATATTTGTCAACTAACATTCAGGCATGGATTGCATATTCATTTATAGTATTTGCAATATGCATGATGCTTAAGCAGGGTTTTTATTTGTTTTACTACGAAAAATTACACAACAACACCTCAGGAACGACAAAAATTGCAAAACATTTTATGTTATGGATATCATCAATATTTATTCTTGCAATATATACCGTAAATCTTATATATTTTTCGGGCATAAGTGACTTTTTCGGATTTGCATTATTTATTACATTCTTCTTTACCGGAATAATGACTGCACTTGCAATCGCATGCGGATATTATAAAGCAAACGGAGCAGCTTTTGGAGCAATGCTCAACAAATATGAATTCAGAGAAGATTTTGAAGCTGTATTAAAAGCATACAGAATCTGGATTGAAAGATATGCAAACTGCCTGACATCCGCTAAAATTAACGGAATAAAAGACAGACACTTTTCATTGCAGCTTTGGGCAGGATTTGAAGTATTAATAGGAATTTTAACCGCACCATTCTTGGCATACGGTGTTTCAAATACCCTTGCAATGTGTTTCCCTGAAGCGGCAGGATGGGTAAGAATTTCCGGACTAAGATTCAGCCCGATATTTTTGGTTCTTGCCACATTTCTTATAATATTTGCATTCTTTGCCTTTGTTAATGCTTTTGTTGCAGGTAAAAAAATACAGGCTTCACAAGTTATAAAACAAGACGGTTTCTCGGATTACAGACATCATGGAGTTTCGATATACGGTATTGAAGGGGCTAAAAAACTTGAATACGAACAAAAGCTTTTCTTAACTATTGCATGCTCAATAGTATTTATAGAATTTATGATGAATGTATCCTATTTTATGACAGAAATCGGCGGAGAAATTGAGGGAATATTTTTAAGTTTTATAGCCGCACTTGTACCTACGGCTCTGCTTATAGCAGAAACCTTAATGCTTTCCGCAACAAAATTTGATATACACGCCTGCGATGAACTTTTGGCAAAACTTGATAAAGAATAAAATTATGAATATTTTAAAAACATTTGTAATAATATCTGTAATAATCATAACCTTATGTGCAATGGCAATAAGACCACAAACTCATAAGCACTTTATTCTTGAGCCGGCAAACTTCAAACTTCAGTCAGTTACGAGTATGCCGGAAGATTTGCAAAGTAATATTCTGTTCAAAATCGGGGATGTGAGAAACAACACGACAAAAGTTACACAAACCACTCAAACAGAACAAAACACTTATCAAAGACAGGAAAGTAAAATTATACCATCCGCATTCATATCGACCCAAACAAATAATACAAGAAAAAATACTGCAACCACGACAGAGCAAAACGATTCGGATGAAACATTACAGCAGGTTGCAAATATGCTGGATAACAATTTAAATGCCTGGATGGAGATGGAAAAACGATTACACGAAGAAAGTAACAGAAGAACAGCAAAAAATAATTCTTCTACAACATCCGTATCCAAAAATCAATCCGGCAATTCTAACGTATCATCAGGAGCATCCTGTCCTATTTGCGAAAACTTAAAGGACAGAAAATACAGAGATGAACTTATAGCCTGGAACGTCTGGAGAAGCAATATACAAAATAAAATTATGGATGACAGTAATGTCGATGCTAACTACGGTACAATATTTTATTTTTCCTTCAAAGTGGATAAAAACAGAAACATCTCTAATATAAAAATCATATCTACGGATTTTGGAGATTCTGCCTCAATCGGAGAAGTCAGAAAGGCAATCCTCAGACTTAAAGGTAAACCTATCCTTGATTTTCCTGAAGGCACAAACCGAAGTGTTGTGGATTTTACCGGCGGATTTCTAATGGGTTCATACTCTCAATATGCAACACCCGGAGATTATAACGACTACGAACATATAAGAACGGAATATTAACATTGTATATTGCATAATCCGCAAAATATGTATAAAATATGAATAATATGGAGGATAGATTGATGAGTAGGTTTTTGCATGAGACGGATGGGATAAAACATTCCGGTAAGTATGCGTTCACTCTTGCGGAAGTATTAATTACATTAGGCATAATCGGTATCGTTGCGGCAATGACATTACCGACTTTAATACAAGGCTACCAAAAAAGTGTAGCACTTAATAAACTTAAACAGACCTATGCTCAATTATCAACAGGTGCCGAAGCTGTTGCTGCAGATTTTGATGCATTACCAATGCATCAATGGTCTTGTAATGAAGGCTGGGCTGAAGGGCAATATAATCAGGAAAACTGCTTTTACTTAGTTTTGGAAAAACTTGGGGCAAAAATGTATCCTCAGGCTTCAGAAACCGAAAAAACTATGTGCTATCAAGGAGAAGCTTATCCGGCTTATAAATATAATTATTGGGGAGAATCCCGCACAAGAGGTTTTAATACATACAGTTGGTCTGCGCAATTGCCAAATGGGGCTTGCGTATTGTGGTATGCTTATGCTTGGACGGGGAGTGATGCAGGTAAAATTTTTATTGATATAGACGGACCCTATAAAGGTTATAATACTATGGGCAAAGATTTATTCGTATTCGGATATGCTGCCGGTCATAATGGCAAAGGATTAGGCAGAAACGGGCGTACCATATATCCATCCGGCATAAGTTTTGAAAACGATGATCCGGCAATGGTAAAAATGCCCACTGTTTCTCAGGCAAAATACGGCGTTCAGGCATGTATCAACGGCTCCAGAGAGTACTGCGCCGCATATATTATGGTTAGCGGTTGGACGATGCCGAGCGATTATCCATGGTAATTAATTCATTTTATATAAATAATTGCACATGCAAAATGTGCAATTATTTTTTGACTTTTTGAAAAAAAACCTTAAATAAAAACTACAGATTTCATCTAAAAGTATGAGTTCATTATAACCAAATTATTATATAGTTATAAAGGACAAACAGTAGTAGTTAGTAAAATTTGAGGTAAACAGACTAAATGGGGTTAAATCTTTCAAGTATCTATCAAAGACCGTTTGTAGCAAAAGACGGACAGGGATTAGTAAAAAGAAAACAAGACGAGGACACTTCAAAAACAGCTGCACAAACTCAGCGTGAAGAACAGGCTTCTCAAAACGGCAGAAGCAAAGGGCTTCAGTACATTGATAACGGCACCGACGAATTTACAAGAAATTCCGCACCGCAAGGTCAGGCTGTTTCAAGCAACATTGTTTACCCTAAAGGCAATATCCTCGGGAATACCCGTGTTGCAACCCCGGCATATGCAAACGTAAATTTGAATGCGGCACCGGAAGCATACAACGCTACTACTAACATTCCTGCTGCTCCAACCCCTGCCGCTGATGACGTAAAACCGTTAAGATATAATACTGCTAATGTTTCCATAAATATTGCTCAAATTTTGAAAGACTTTAAAAACACATCTGTTGCAATAGGTACACCTGACGAATTAAAAGACGAAGTTAACGGCTATCTTGACCTTATCGAAAAACAGGTACTTAAAGACGAACCAAATGTAAAACTTATAAAATCAAACCTGAAAAATGCGTCAACAATTTTGGATAATTACATTTCGGAAACTTTAAACAAAGAATCAAAAGTTGTTGAAAATTGGGTTGAAGCATTATTCTTACAGGATGTTGACTTCAAGTATAACGAAAATGATATTAACGAACAATTTTTGGTAAAATTTCCGGAAGGTTCAACCGAACAGGCAAAAGCAGCACCCGAAACAACGCAAAATGTAAATGCTCCGGCTGAAACTGCGGAAACAGAAAATGTGTTTGCGGCAAAAACAGAAACAACGCCTGAACAAGCTGTAATTCCGGAAACAAAAGTTTTCATTCCTCAGGATAAAGAATTAAAATCATTATTCATTCAATCAAAGAAATTAGCATACGCAAACGAACCTAAAAAAGCTCTTGAAACATTCCAAAAAGCATTAAGCAGAGCTGAAGAAGTAGGTGACACAGAAACAAAATCAAAAATTTATTTTGAAATAGGAAAAATATATGATGATTATGATTACCCTGCACAGGCATTGAAGAGTTATCATAAGTCATTAGATACTACTGACTACAACGTAAAAACAAGAGCACATTACTCAATGGCTCAGATTTATGACGAAATTAACCAGATAGAACCCGCATTAGACCATTATTTTGTATCAATAGGATATGGCGGAGAAACCGATAATCGTGCAGCACAGTCAACATCTTTGGCAAAAATGGGTAATATTTATACCGACATGTACGAAGATGATGCCTTTGAATTTTTAACAACAGCAAGAGATTTAGCCTCAGAAACCCAAAACAACAAAGTTAAAGGATATGTATCAGCAAGTCTTGGCAGAGCTTACGAAAGATTTGGAGAACCGCAGGAAGCCCTCAAATCATACTCCGAAGCCGTAAAACACTATTCTGATGCGGATTCACCGATAAAAACGGCTCAAAATTACATTTCTGCAGCAGAAATAATGATTGGTTTTGACAGCAAAAACAAGGCAAGAGGTCTGTTAAACAAAGCTCAGAAATACGCAACAGAAGCTAATGATGAAGCATTGCTAAAAGAAATTAACAGCCGCTTAGACAAACTTGCTGCCTAGTTTTTACAAAATTTAATAATAATTTTAAATATAGCAAAATTCGCCTTTAACTTACTTTTATATATATGTTAGTGTAACTTAGGGCATTTTTGTGACTTTAGAAATAAACAGTAAAAATACCGATTTAAAATACCTCTTTACTCCGGATAATAAAGGAGCTGATTTTACACCTCAAAAAGCCTATGATAAGGTGATAAAACCGGACACTTTCAGCAAGACAACCGAGGATAAAAAAGAAGAAAGTACAAAAGACGATAAGTCAAATAACGGGAAATTTGACATATCAGAAGCCCACAGGAATTTCATAAAAGGTATGATTTCGCCTGTCACAGCTATATTTAAACATCCTCTTGCAGCTCTCGGCATAATCGGAGGTACGGCAGCTGCCTGTATGATTATCCCTGCATTAGCACCGATTACGGTAGTCGGATTTGGAGTGTTAGGTATTTATCAGATAGGTAAAGGTACTTACGATGCCGCAAAAAATTACCGTAACGGGAAATTTGATGATGCCGAAAAATCATTCAACAGAATAGGAGAAGGATTTGTCGGAACACTATTGAGTATGTGCGGGCTGAAACACGGTGCAAGAATTGCAAGAGAAGCTAAATTAATGAGTGAATCTGATGTTACACTGATTTCGCAGGCTGATAAAACTGCAATAGCCAATGAAGTAAATAATGCAAATAAATTTGCCGCAATAAAAGAGAATTTATCGCTTATCCTGTCAGGAAAAGGACTGAAAGCTACACTAACTCAACTTAAACCTAAAATGTTAAAAGCTCGATTGGGCGAATTTTGGGATGCGATAAGATTTAAACGGATAGAGAAAGAAGTAGAAGAAGTTACAGGCAGAAAATATATAGGACAGGAAGAAAGAGCCAAACAATTTAAGGCAACTCCGGAGGGAGTTCGTCGTGCGGCATTAACGGAAGAACAAATTCAAGCAGAAGCAGAAACGCTGGCAAAAGAAGCCTTTGACAGATTAGGAATCCCTGAAGATCAACGCCCCAACATAAAAGTTATAACAGATAAAATAGAACATGGCGGCGGATATAATGTATCTCAACATACCATAAGCTTTAATCAGGAAACGTACAAAGCAGGTTTGATGGAAATAGAAGATGTAATAATGCACGAAGCAACTCACTGTAAAGAAGCATTGCTCAGGGCAGGTATTCCGCAGGGACGCGTAGATGAACTGATTACAAATGAATTATCAAGAAGAATTATGCATGGCGAAAATGAAGAAATCCTTGTTTCCGGGGGATTTATGGGTGCAACAATGGCAAAACCTCCAAAAATTCCGGCAGCAATGAAATCTGATTTTAAAGAATTTGCCGTAAACGAACTCTATACCAAAAACAAAGCATTAAACAGAGATCTTCATGACTTCTACATTCAACTTAAATATAAACTTAGAGAAAATAATTATACAATTTATAAACCTGAAAAGTATGCTGAACTGGAAAAATCATTAGAACCGTTAATCAATAAATTAAAAGATATTATGAGAAAAAATCCTGATTTTGTAAGACAATACAAATCGAGTGATGAAGCTCTACTTGCTCTGGTGGAATATTCGGTATCACATAATACAAGGTATATCGTATTTACCTGCACAATACCATGCAGAAACGGTAATCCGAGAGATTTGGTACATGTAAAAGAATTGTTTGGCGAAGAATTAACCAGAGCCGAAAAATCTCTGATTGATAACATAGATACAATAGAAGGGAATGCCAGAATAGGCGGAATAAACGGACTGTTTACGGACGGGAAAAGTTTCAATCAATATCAATTCAGTCCTGAAGAAGTTCTTGCCCAAAGAAATGGTAATCAATTCCTAATCGACTGTATAAATAAAAAAATACAGGAAATGAAATCCGCCGGAACATTATCTCCAGAGGATGAAGCCATACTGCTGAAAGTTATAGAAAAAGCAAAATTAATAATTGAATACAAAACAAAAGGTCTGACCTATTACGAAAAATATAAACAGGCACTTCATAATCCAAAAGACGAAATTTTGGCATCGGAAATTAAACAATTAGAAAAAGAATTAGAAGAATTGCTGAATATAATAAGTCCTGCAAAATACGAAAATATAACACGACTTGTAAGGAAAATGGTACGACCTGACCACTCTTCCGCAATGACACCATCAACGGTAGTATATCAATTGCTTGATATGTTTAGAGAAGAAAAATAATTGAAAAATCTGTTTATTTATAATATTCTGAAAATTAAAGGGAAGTATTAATCCAAGAGGTAAACAGAAGCTATGAAAATATTAGTCGGGATGTCAGGCGGAGTAGATTCATCGGTAACGGCATTGATGCTGAAAGAACAGGGACACGAAGTAATTGGTGCAACGATGGCTATTTGGGGGAGCAGCGGAGTTCACAAGAAAATTCAGGAAAAAATAAACAGTCTGCCGCAAAATAAAAAACCGACTCACGGAGCTTGTTACGGTCCGGACGAAAAAGAAGATATCGAAGAAGCAAGAAAAATTGCCGAAAGTATCGGAATACCTTTCTATGTGTTTGACTGCGCAGAACAGTATGAAAAAATCGTTTTGGACAATTTTAAAAAGGAATACCTTGAGGGAAGAACACCTAATCCATGCATTTGGTGCAACAGTCTTATAAAATTTGATGTACTGCCCAAACTTGCACTTGCAAACGGAATAGAATATGACAAATTTGCAACGGGACACTATGCCCGTATTGAAAAAGAGGGCGACAGATACCTGTTAAAAAGAGGCTTGAATGAGGGTAAAGATCAGTCATATTTCTTATACAGACTTAAACAGGAGCAGCTGGCAAAAATTATGCTGCCGCTCGGAACATATAAAAAAGAAGAAATTCGTGCAATAGCAGAGAAACATGGTTTAAAAGTTGCCGACAAACCGGACAGCCAGGATTTCTACGAGGGAGATTATAATGAGCTGCTTGAAGTTCAGCCTAAAAAAGGGAACATCGTTGACAAAAACGGTAAGATACTTGGAACGCATGATGGTATCTGGAATTATACCATAGGGCAGAGAAAAGGGCTTGGCATTTCCGCCTCTGAACCGCTTTATGTACTTCAACTAAAAAAAGATACAAATGAAGTAGTTGTAGGCGGCAAAGATGATACAATGAAAGATACGCTTGTTGCGACTAAATTGAATTGGATACCGTTTGATTACCTGAAAGATACCGTAAATTGTCAGGCAAAAATACGTTCTACACAAAAGCCGACTGAGGTAACCGTAACTCCGCTTGAAAACGGCAATGTACTGGTAAAATTTGAAGATATGCAGAAATCAATTGCTATAGGACAATCCGTAGTATTTTATGACGGGGATATTGTTCTTGGCGGTGGAATTATTGACGCATAGGTAATATCTCCATATTTACTTGCAAATAAAAATTTATATGCTAGTATAAAAACACAAACGAATGGGTTTGTAGCTCAGTTGGTAGAGCAGTTGACTCTTAATCAATTGGTCGTGGGTTCGAGTCCCACCGGACCCAAATTAGAGAGCAGGCAAACAGCCTGCTTTTTAATTTGCTTTTACGGAGTGGGACGAGAACCACAAGGCAGAGCCTTGTCAGGTTCGAGCGTGAGCGAGCTGAGTGCGAAGGCTTATTTGTGAAATAAACGAAGTTTATGTAACAAATAACCGAAGGCACGTTAAATGCGAGCGAACAAGACAGTCCCACCGGACCCAAATTAGAGAGCAGGCAAACAGCCTGCTTTTTAATTTGCTTTTACGGAGTGGGACGAGAACCACAAGGCAGAGCCTTGTCAGGTTCGAGCGTGAGCGAACTGAGTGCGGAGACTTATTTGTGAAAAAAGGCACATGCAGAACAGCCTGTGCTTATTTGTAAACAATTATTAACAGACAGGCAATTTTGAATATTCAGTTCTATTTAATAGGTAGAACAACCCGAACAGGAGTTTTATATGAATACAACCTATAACAATTCATTAAGTTTCAGCGGAGTAAATATTAAAATCCCTCAAAATACCTACATATCAAAAGAGGGTGTTGAATCATGGGGCAAACTCATTCAGGCAAAATCCGAACTTGCCAGAACAAGATTTTGGGATTTGATTGTAGATGAAGAAGGGTTTAAACTCGCATATAAAAACACCGATAACACTTATACTATTGAACATAATCCAAAAAGACACGCGCCTAATGTACTTCTTATCAGAACCCTGAATACGGCACATAAAATAAAAGGAAAAGTTACGAGTTTCAGGGTAGATTTCAACAATATGGCAGAGGTTCAGGATGCGTATAAAAAAATTACCAAAGCAGTTGGAATAGACAGGATGGTAATGATAGTCAAACTTCTTGAAAAACAAGCCCAAAATCAGGCTGCCAGACGCCAGCTCAGAACAATACAGGCTTCCCAAAATAACAGTATTATTTCCAGAACTGCATTGGCATAGAGAGCCATATATACCGATTTTTAAAATATTAACTTATATTAAGAGCAATACAAAACGCTCATAATCAATGCTATTATTGCATTTTAGACATAAATTTTGTATTTTTGTTTTAAAGATATAAGTAAGACATTCCGTAATATCGATTATGGAACATCTCTTTTTAAAAACACAACTTGCGAAACGAATCTACAGGGATTTGACTTTTAATCCCGAAGAAAACAGCACGGATTCAACTTCTAAACAAGAAAACAATAAAAACTCCGCAAACACAGTATCACAAAACGGAAGTGATAATGCTAAACTCGGAGACAAGGAAGTTGGTATCTATGGCTCGTTGTCAGATGAAATAATTGAGAATAATGTAAATGCAGGTTTTTCAAATCTCGGTAAAGATATACTGAGCAAAATGAAAGATCTTATTTGGGATTATAAAAAGAAACACCCAACTACAAGCTCAACGGATACCACAAATACTACTGATACTTCGGGTTCTACGGACACTACAAGTTCTACTGACACTACAGGTTCTACCGACACTACAGATACTACAGGAACTACCGATACAACAGATACAACAGGTTCTACCGACACTACTGACACTACGGGCACTACAGATACAACCGATACAACAGGTTCTACCGACACTACTGATACTACAGGCACTACAGATACAACCGATACAACAGGTTCTACCGACACTACTGACACTACAGGTTCTACAGATTCAACAGATACAACAAGCTCTACCGATGAAACGGAAACTGACGATAATCCGCCTAAACCTGAAACTGTTGATTATACATTAATCAGAAAAAACACTTCAGAAAACTCCAAAACCATAAATAACATAGGCTCTGAAGGTGTCAGCATAAAATTAGAAAATTCAGCTGACGGAAAAGAATATTATTATACATTCACATCTGCAAACGGAACAGCACAATCTGTTCAATTAGAATACCTTGATAACGGAAGACTTGTCGTCATAGGCAGCAATTTAAAAATTGTTGCATCAGGACAACAGGATGACAGCATTATACTTATCGGAGAAAATAACACGGTTGATACAAATTCCGGAAACGATCAGGTCAGAATTTCTATGGCAATGGATTCTCAAACAGGATTTGAAATATCAGGTTATCAGCCAAACGGAAATGTAATAAATACAGGGTCAGGAAATGATTATGTATTTAATTTCGGGCTTAACAAAGTTAATGCAGGCAGCGGCACAGATACAGTATTATTGTACGGAGCTACAATTGCAGCTTATGGCTCAACAACAAGCGGATGGAGCGGAGTCGAAACAATATTATCAGATAGAGAAGCTGCCGGAACAAGTGATAATAAACTTGGCGGAGCATGTCAGGATCAATTCGGTGATTGCAAATTCTTATCATTCTTAAATTCACTTAAATATACTTTAGCTAAAAACAACAAATCTCTTAGTGAATATATCCAAATTTCGGGCAGCGGCAGTAATTACACCGTTAAATTTGTTAAGAGCGGAGAATCCGTAACTATAAGTGCATCAGATTTATCCGATGGTGCATATACGGACGGAGATATTGATAATGTATTAATAGAAATAGCATTCAGAAAAATATTGGCAGACCCGAGCAAAAACTACGGACACGAATATAATATAGACAATGATGAAACAGGTTCTCCGATACATGATAATTATATGCTGGGATGTGCAGATAATAACTGGTTGATTTCAAAACATCTATTCGGTCAGGAGAAATCTGCAGAATTAATGAAAAGTATTACTTATGTCGATGAATACGGCAACCCAACCAGTACAGAAGATAATACCGCAGTATACAAAGAAGCTTTCAAGGAATTAATGGGAGCTTACCTGAACGGTCAAATTTCAAATCTGGTTTTATGCTGCACAAAATCAAACTTACAATTAGGTTTATGTGAAGGACACGCATACTGTATCAGCGGTGGTGTTGTAGGTCAATATGTATCAGTTACAAACCCATGGGACGGAAACGATTCATTCCAATTAGACTGGAACGATTTCTTTGATTACTTTACAAGTATTAATTTGTATGGAGATGCAGCTCAATATGCATTCAATAAACGTTATGACAAATTGATTTACAATGAATATGATTCAACAAATGATAGTGTTATCTACAACTTCTATAGCAGCACTCCTAACTCAAACGAAAACTACAGCGGAAGAATTATGCCAATTCGTACAAGTAATACAACAAATAATACTGCCGAAACAAGCTTCAATCCGTTTGCAAACACTTCATTCACTGTTAATGATGAAGTAAATGAAATAACGGAAGAAATTCAAGCTATTGAAGATAAAATTCATAATGCAAAATCAATAATTAAAAATACTAAATCTTCTCTGAAATTATTTTCATAAGCTATAATGTTTGTAAACTTATGTAAATACATCTTTTATATGCCTGAAAGCGTTATCAAGGCACTGTTTTAGGCATTTTACCCAAATAAATGAATTAAAGCAAAATATAAAAAATTCCGTAATAGTAATTATGGAAAATTTATTTTCGAAAGCCTTAAACAGTAAACCACTCAGGTTATTCAAGATTGAAAACGAAACGACTTCTGCGGAAGCTACTTCAAGTACGAAAAACAGCGTTTCAAAAATCGGAGATTTTGAACGACCTGAAATGAACATTATTTCGTCATCTGCGGAATCCGACAATGCTACAATCGGCGGAAAAGATGTTGGAATATACGGTTCACTTACTGATGAATTTGTTGAAAATCAGATTAATGCAGGATTTTCAACATTAGGTGCTGATATATTACATAAGATGAAAAAGCTTATTCTTAATAAAAAAGCTCAGGATGCAACAAATAATACAACCGATACAACCGATACCACAGGTACAACAGATACTTCAGACACAACCGGTACTACCGATACAACCGATACTACAGATACAACTGATACTACTGATACAACAGGTACTACCGATACAACCGATACTACAGATACAACTGATACGACTGATACTACCAATACTACAGATACTTCAGATACAACAGATACCACAAATACTACGGAACAAACTGATAATACAGACGGTACAGGTCCATCGGAACAACTTTCATCAGCAAAAACTCTTTCCAGAGGCGATGGGGCATGGTCTTCGACTTTCGGTGCAACAGAAACAGTATTAACATTAACTAATCCGTTCACCGGAACAAACTATCAGTATAAAATATCTTCAACAGACGGCAGCAATGTTACAGGCAGCTTTGAATTCCTCGCAAACGGAAGATTACTTGTTAAAGGTAACAAATTAAAAATTGTAGCTTCAAATAACCAATATGATGACCTTATCATACTAGGGCACTACAACGAAATTAATACAGGCGACGGTAATGATACCATAAGGGTAGGTATGGTTTCTGATGCAAACTATTCTGACCATTTAATAGAAACATCTGTAGCCGGTGCGGAAGGT
Source organism: bacterium (assembly GCA_017542305.1). GTDB lineage: Bacteria > Cyanobacteriota > Vampirovibrionia > Gastranaerophilales > Gastranaerophilaceae > UBA1221. Next base: position 129,186 of record JAFXXK010000006.1, on the reverse strand, counting down.
TACTATGTAACCGTAAACGGAGTACAGAAGAATTTCTATACTGCGGTAGGCAACAAAATTAGTTCAGGTTCAGGCAATGACTACGTTTATATGTTTGGTAACAGCTACGATATAGATATGGGCTCAGGCACAGATAAATTTATGACAATGACAAGTAATGTCGAATCGACAAATATTAAAAACTGCGAACATAGCAGAGTCCAGGATGAAAAATACAAACTTGACGGCATAGACGGCTGGACAACACAAGGTTCTGAAGGCGACTGCAGATTGCTGGCAATTATTAACTCCTTCTGCGGAAACGAAAACACCGGCTCAATATCCAATTTGGTTAATATTACAAAAAGCTCTTCCAGCTATAATGTTACATTCCCGAACTATACTTTCGGAAGGAACTCAGTAACACTCAGCTTTTCAGAGGTTAACAACTATTCCGGTGCAACAGGCGACTTAGACAGTGTTATTCTGGATATGGCGTTAAACAAATTAATTTCTCAAAACAAAGATTACGGAGATACAACAGTATCCAATGCTCATTATAATACTATAGCAAGATACTTAACAGGTTCAGAGCAAGTAACATACCTTACCGACCAAGAAACTAACGAAAGCACTTTAATCACACTTTGGAATAAATATAAGAACGGAGAAATCAGCAACCTGGGTATTGGTATTGCTACTTCCGATTACAAACTCGGTATTTGCGGCGGACACGCATACTCCATAAAAAATATTAACGAAAGTCAACAATATATTGAACTTGTTAATCCTTGGGATGACAACGATATATTAAGACTTAATTTCAGTAAATTCTTCTCTATGGGTATTGACATTATCGTATACGGAACAGATCTGTATAACAGAAATTGGCTTGTACCAAACGGTGGAACAATTACAACCCTTAGTGACGGTACGGAAGTTCCGATTGAAGTCGGTATCACCACAACATATATAGGCAACAATGCCGAACAAATGCAGGAAAGTGAAACTAACAACCCATTTGCAACACCTTATAATATTGTTGATGGGGAAGAAGCTGAAATAATGGAAGAAATCCAATCCATTGAAGATAATATAAATAATGCAAAATCTCTTATAACAAAGAAAAAATCATCATTTACATTATTCTCATCAACATAATTTTAATATATCAAACACAATAAAAAATCCGCAGAAATTCTGCGGATTTTCTGTAAACTTGCAAGTATTACTACTTAATAAATTCATAGCAAGGAATTTTGAAACCTTCTTCATTTTTAGTTGCAGCATTATATGCTTTGATAGCAAATATAATGTTTGCAATCCAAAGGGCTAAAATTAACAATTGTCCTAAAATCGGAATCCAACCTAACGCAATTATCAGAATAAAACAACAAATTTCGAAATTAAACATTAGACGAATTGCTTCTCTTGAAGCTCCCGGCTGCAAATCTCTGCCGCCACAGAACCATGCGATAAGTGAAGCAATCAAGCCGAGAAAAATAGACACAATTGTACCTATAATAACCAAAGTTTTTTCATCCATAAACCAATCCTCTCTTTCACTAATAACGACAAATTTATATTAACATTTTTTTTGGAAAATTTCAATACTATCATTGAAGTTTTCAAAATCCTACCCAAAAACCGTATCGCTCATTCGTTCTCGAACCCCAAAAAGGAGTTCTCGTCTTACCCGCTGCAAGTTTTTATTGCATAAAAAACTTGCCGATGGGGAGACTCTACGCTGCCGTTGTTGAGCATTTGATATGCGAAACTTACGGCAGATTATGCCGACTTGTCGGTTAACTCCGTCATTTTATTCTTCAAATAAAATGACGAGTTCGAGGATTTCATTGGGATTTTGCAAAGCAAAATGCCGATGGGGAGACTGTATCGCTCATTCGCTATTAACGGCAATTCCGCATTTTGTTTTCAGAAACTTCGTTTCTTCCAAACAAAAATGCTCCAGCCTCAGCTCATTCGCTCTCGAACTCCAATACAGAGTTCTCGTCTTACCCGCTGCAAGTTTTTATTGCATAAAAAACTTGCCGATGGGGAGACTCGAACTCCCGACCTACTGATTACGAATCAGTTGCTCTACCACCTGAGCCACATCGGCAAATATCAATATGTTTAATTATTTTTTTGCCATTGTCCAAAACCTAAGTCCTGCATCGGCATGTATAATTACAGAAAAAGTATACCACAAAATTAAACTGTAACAAAACTTATATATATGTGCATTTTTTTTAATAATAATTTATAATATACTATATTAATCAGAATCGAGGTATATTATGACAGATAAAATTGAAAAATTTCAAGTAACTATATTGGCTCTGATAATTACTGCAGGGCTAATTGCAGCAGCAAATATTATTACAAGCGCAATCTCAAAAGACTCAATCGCAGTAACCGGGTCATATTCTCAAACTGTTACTTCTGACAGCGGGAGAGTTGAATTTGAAATAGCTTCAAGACAACCGACTAAAGCTGAAGCGTATGCTGTCATAAATAAACAGCGTCCTGAGGTTATCAAATATCTTGAAAGTAAAGGATTTAAGAAAGAAGATATAGAATTAAAAACTCCAAGCGGATACAATTCATACAGGATTTTACCTAACGGGAATTCATCAAATGATATAGCTTATTATAATATTTCCCAGTCAATTTCCGTTAAATCGGATGATGTTAAACTTATTAAGGAAACTGCAACAGAACTTCCTGATTTAATTGAAAAAGGTATAGATATTACTGTATATGAACCGTCATACTTCTATTCAAAATTATCGGAAATCAAGGTTCAGATGCTTGAAGAAGCTACAAAAGACGCAAAACAGAGAGCTTCAGCAATGCTAAAAGCGACACACAATAGAGTCGGAAAAATCCAATCCGTAAAAATGGGAGTATTCCAAGTAACTCCTGTTGACTCGAATGACGTATCCGATATGGGTATCAGCGATACTACAAGTATAGAAAAGAAAATCACTTCAGTAGCAAACGTAACATTTAGCGTAAAATAAAGGAGAAATTGTATGAAAAAATTTATTATGGCAGCATTAGTTCTGGCGATGACTTCAGGGATTGCAATGGCTTATGACCCGGCACCGCTGATGCCGCTGGTCAACGAAATAGGCACTATGCAAAACGCAAACAGCCAAATGAAACAATGGCAAGAATATCAATTCCGCCAGGAAGAATACAACGACGATATTCAGGAAGCTAAAGCCAGAAGAGCAAAACAATATCAACAATATCAGGAAGAAAAAACCAAACTTTACAGCCCGAATCAAAATCTCGACTTCGTGCGTGAAAACGGTCATATAATCCTTAAAAGCGTTGACTAGTTCAAATATAAATATTAGGAAAAAGTCTATTTCTTTAGTAAAGAAATAGACTTTTTTACTACTGTCACAGATTATTCGCCCTTAATACTCCAAAATTCAGGACTTAGCATAACTATGAACGGAACCAATTCCAAACGTCCGACAAGCATATTAAATATAAGAATAACCTTAGACGAACTGTGCAGATGCTCAAACGAACTCATAGGTCCTATTTGCCCAAACCCCGGACCAATATTACCTAAAGAAGTAATTGCGGATGTCAGACCTAATGTATGATTTTGCTCAATTATGGTGATTATTGTTGCGGTTACCGCAAAAACCGCAAAATACTGGAATACAAATATTATAACCTGACGTAATACATCGGGAGGAACCAAATTTCCGTTATGCTTAACAGGAATAACCGCATTCGGATGCAAAATCTTCTCTATTTCGTTTTTCATTATTTTGAATATCAAAAGAAGTCTTGCAATTTTGATACCGCCGCCTGCCGAACTTGCACAAGAACCGTAGAACATAGCGATAAACAATAATATTTGAGCCGAATAACCCCATTTAGTATAATCTACACTTGCAAATCCAGACGAAGTCATTACGCTGACAACTTGAAACATAGAATGTCTTATAGCGCCCAATATATCGTAATTATGCTGAATTACGAGGAACCCTGCAACCAACGCAGTCATACAAGCTATAAATCCGAAATACAGGCGAAATTCATCATCTTTAAAAAATGTCAAAGGATTTCTTGTCTGCAAAGCCTTGTATTGCAAGTTAAAGCTGGTACCGGCAATAATCATAAATATCCCGACTATCCAGGTAACCGCAGGCAGGTGATACCCCATAATACTTTGTTCATTCGGCGAAAAACCGCCTGCCGAAATAGTTGACAGGGCATTACAAACAGCATCAAACGGAGCCATACCGGCAAGAATTAATGCTGTTATAAGAATTACGGTAAGTCCCAAATACAATTTCCACAAAATTGATGCGGTATTTCTGACCCTTGGAGTAAACTTATCCTCAGTAGGGCCGGGAGCTTCCGCAAAAAACATCTGACGACCGGCAACCGCAAACTGTGGTAATACCGCAATAAACATGACGATTATTCCCATACCGCCTAACCATTGAGTAAAACTTCTCCAAAAGAAAAAGGCTTTGGGATAATTGTAATGGGTTAAAATCGTTGCCCCGGTAGTCGTTATACCTGAAGTTGCCTCAAATAAACTGTCCATAATTGACAAATTATAAAACGGATACGGAATAGCAGCAATTAAAGCGAAAATCACCCACGATGCCGCTACAATAAACAAACCTTCCGATTTTTTAATATCGTTCAAGTTTTCAAGCTGAGTAGATTTCGGAACAATTTTCCTCATCAAATATCCGCAGCCTGCGGAAATAATTGCTGCACTCAAAAAAGGAAAAACCGAACTCTGGTCATGATAAAACAAAGCTACCAGTATAGGAGCCAGAAGTACAAGTCCTATATACATCATTACCAAACTTATTGCATTAACAAGGTAGCTTAATCTCATATCAGTTCACCTTAAAAAATTCTTTTATCTTGTTGGCATTTTCAGCTTTGGTAAATATTATAAGAATATCTTCATATCTTATATCTGTATCACCTTTTGGAATAATTACGTTATTGCGTCTTTGGATTACTCCGATAATAGCCGATACAGGAACTTTTAAATCCATAATTTTCTTTCCGCTGAATTCAGGTTTTACAACGATTTCAAGAACTTCACCCTGACCTTGTTCAACTGTTGCAAGAATATCGACATCATTTTCAGCCAAATCATTTCTGACTTCATTAATAGCAGCATTTTTAGGTGAAATAGCGATATCAATACCGACTTTTTCAAACAAAGGGATATTTAATACTTTTGAAACTCTCGCAATAACCCTTTTTACACCAAGTTGTTTAGCAATAAGCGAGCATAGCAGATTCCTTTCATCATTATTCGTTACGCTGATAGCAACATCACATTCTGCTATTGATTCTTCATCCAACAATTTCAAATCAGTACCGTCACCATGAATAATTAAAGTATGCTGTAACGCTTGCGACAATTCTTCGCATCTTTCATATTTTGACTCGATAATTTTTGTCTTAACTCTTAATTTTTCAAGACTTTGAGCAAGCATCATCCCAACTTCACCGCCGCCTATAATTGCAACGCTTCTGACATATTCTTTTTCGTGGAAAAATGTACCGGCAAGAATATCCAGAGAATGTGAAGTACCCATAAATATAAGTTTATCATCTGCCAGCAATGTTGTTTCCCCGTTAGGGATAAATAATTCTCCGTTTCTTGTAATACCGACAATCAATGTATCTCTGGTAAAACCGCAGTCTTTAACTTTTTTGCCCACTATAGGAAGATTCTCTGTTACTTTATATTCCAGTAATCTTGCTCTTGCATCAGCAAAATTTTCAACATCCAAAGCCTGAGGAACGGTTACTATACGGAAAATTTCCTGAGTTAATAACTCTTCCGGCCATATAATATAGTCAATGAAAAAATCACCTTGCAAACCGTTATTTTTTTCAAAATAAAGGGTATTTTTGTATTCTTCTTTTGAAACGAAACAAATAGTACGAATACCGCCGATTTTCTTTGCGGCAAGGCAGGCAACAATATTCGCTTCATCAATACCCGTACAGGCAATAAATATATCCGCATTGATAATATCAGCCTGCTTTAAAGCTTTCATATCACATGCACTGCCCTGTACAAAACTTATATCCAATTTTGAAAACTCATCTCTGCGATTTTCTTCCTTATCGATAATCGTAATATCGTGGTCTTCAAAAAATTCCGTTGCCAAAAGGCATCCTACTTCAGTTGCGCCAAAAATAACTATTTTCATAAAATTAAACCTCTAAGCAAATATCCTCCAACATCACTAACTCACTGATATTGCCATAAGCAAAATAAAACGAATTAATATATTTTGGATTATACCTAACGCAATAATTGCAACAATCGGAGAAATATCAACCATACCTATTGGCGGAATAAACTTTTTGAACAAATTCAAATAAGGATCCGTAACCTGTCTGATTGTCAGATAAGGTTGTTGTTTATAATCAATTCCAGGAATAAAGCTCAACGCACATCTTATAAGAATAATCAGATAAAACAGTGAGAATACCGCATTTATACCGTTAACTATTGCAATAATCATAATTTATCAAACCTCGTTTTATAATTGCGAACTTGCTTTTGTGTTAGCACATTCACAATGTTCTCTCTCCATAGGAATTTTCTCTATCATACTAAACAACAATTTCTTCAGGTTCTCAACATTTGAATTAAATACTTTAATAACTTCATGATGAGAAACCGGAGGAACATCTCCTACCAATCCGGCATCATAGTCAGTAACAAGTGTAATATTCAACGGACACATATCCATTTCTTTTACAAGATAATTTTCCGGAAATGCGGACATGTTTATTACCGACCAGCCCTGATTAGTAAAGAATTGTGACTCTGCTTTTGTTGAAAATCTCGGTCCGTTAATTACAACAATTGTTCCGTCCTCATGTACAGTTATACCGAGTTCTTTTGCTGTTTCAATTGCAAGTTTTCTCATTTCCGGACAATAAGTATCGGCAGCGGAAGGATGAGTAACAATCGGACCTTCAAAGAAGGTTGATTTTCTGCCGTCTGTCCAGTCAACAAACTGATCGCAGATTACAAAATCACCGGGTTTAATGTGTTTTTGCAAACTGCCTGATGCACAAGGAGAAATAACTCTTTTTACTCCGACAGATTTCATTGCCCAGACGTTGGCTCTGTAGTTGATTAAATGAGGTAATATAGTATGATTTCTGCCATGACGCGGCATAAATGCTACACTATGCTGACCTATTTTACCAATAAACAAGTTATCACTCGGCATTCCATACGGTGTTTCAACTTTTACTTCCTCAATATCATCAAGGAACTTATAAAACCCGGAACCGCCAAATACCCCAATATCTGCTAAATTTTTATCTGTCATAGTTCTCTCCTTCAATAAATCTGTATTCATAATAACAAAAAATTCTTAATTGTGCAATATAAAAGCTTTTTTATGGTAATATAAACGAAAAAGATAATAAGGAGAAAAAATATGATAAAAGTTGCAGTATGCGGAGCTTTAGGAAAAATGGGGAAAGAGGTATGTGAAACTGTTACCGCTCAAAATGATATGGAGCTTGCCGCACGCATTGATATAGCCGGAGATGATACCTATAAATCTATAGAAGAAGCTGCCGGAGAAAAACAGATTGACATTTTAATAGATTTTACCCAACCAAAATCAATTTTTGAAAATGCAAAATACTGCCTTAATAACGGGATAAAAATAGTTATAGGAACGACCGGTTTAAAGGATGAAGAAATTGAATATTTAAAAAATCTTTCAAAAGAAAAAAATACAGGTTGTTTTATTGCTCCTAACTTTTCAACGGGTGCGGTTTTAATGATGATGTTTGCCCGTCAGGCTGCAAAATACTTTGATAATGCCGAAATAATTGAACTTCACCACAACCAAAAGAAAGATGCACCGTCAGGAACAGCAATTAAAACAGCTCTGATGATGTCTGAAGAAAATGATAATTTCACAGGCGGTAACTGCCCCGAAACCGAAACAATAAAAGGGTCAAGAGGCGGAATATCCTACAACGATATACATATACATTCTGTCAGAATGCCCGGTTATGTAGCCTCTCAGGAAGTACTATTCGGCTCAAACGGTCAGATTTTGAAAATCAGGCACGATTCCATAGATAGAAAATGCTATATGGGTGGTGTAATGCTTGCAACAAGGCACGTTATTGATAAAAACGATTTTACATACGGTCTTGAAAATATAATGTAAAACAATAAAAGGCGGAACAAACTCCGCCTTTCAAATAAATTAACACAACAAAAAACGAGCCTTATAAAGACTCGTTATTTGTTTAATAATCCTTTGCTAAAATTATAAAGCTTTTTGAACTTTACCTGCTTTTAAGCAAGAAGTACAAACTCTGATTCTCTTAGTCTGACCGTTAACAATAGCCTTAACTGACTGTAAGTTAGGTTCTTGAGTATGAACAATCTGTTTATGAGAGAATGTTAATTTAGCTGCTTTAATCGGTGCTTTACCGCATATTTCACAATGTTTTGCCATAATTTTATTCCTTTTCTAGCTAGTAGTGTAATTCAATAATAACTTATAAATATCAAAAATCAAGGGGTGTGTTAAGTTTGATTAAAACTATGTTCAATTGTTATTTTACAAGTATATACATAACTTTTCCCAATTTATTATTCTGACTGACTTTGTAACATAATTGCAGAACAATAGCGAATATGTTATAATAAGAATATCGGAGGATAAATTTATATGCTTATGCTTTCGCTGAGAAGCAACGGGAATTGGTCTGCATACCGTAAAATTTCAGGAAACAAATTCTGTCATAAGAATAGAAATATGGCCGCATTTACATTAGCAGAAGTTTTAATAACTCTTGGTATTATAGGAGTTATTGCCGCATTAACTTTGCCCACAGTCATAAATAATATCGGGGAAAAAAGTAATATTGTTGCATTAAAGAAATTTTATGCGGAATTTTACAATGCCACAAACATGATAAAGACAGAATATGAAGACCCTTCATATTGGAAACTTAAAGATAATAATGCCCAATCTGCGGATTGGGTAATGGACAGATATAAAGAACATTTAAGCATTCAAAGAATTTGCGGAGCCGGAGATTCTTCGTGCATGAATTTCCCTATATATTCGTATAATACGAAACAAGCCGTTATAACACAGAGCCAGTATGAAAGTTGGTCATTAAGAGGTTTCATTTTGAATAACGGTATGACCGGGTTTTTTGATGTAAATAACGGGAATTTTTCGGTATTTGTTGACGTAAACGGATTTAAGAATCCCAATACACTTGGAATAGATGTTTTTGCATGGGCAGTAAATAATCAGGGAAAAATCGTAAGATATACCGATCCTTCACTTAACTACTCCGGTAACGATAATCCCGAATACAATTATGCTTTTGAAATTATGGAAAACGGTTGGGAGAAAAAGTATTAATTAATTTTATACATAAAAAACGGATACCTGTACGGGTATCCGTTTTTTATTTGTCAAACAGCTTTCCTTATGAAAAATATCTTTTCAGAAGTCCGTCAAAACCTTTACCGTGACGAGCTTCGTCTTTAGCCATTTCGTGAACGGTATCGTGAATTGCATCATAACCCAATTCTTTAGCGCGTTTTGCGATAGCCAATTTACCTTCGCAAGCACCGTGTTCTGCATCAGCTCTGAGTTCAAGATTTTTCTTTGTAGAATCTGTTACAACTTCACCTAACAATTCAGCAAATTTTGCTGCGTGTTCAGCTTCTTCAAAAGCATATCTCTTATACGCTTCGGCAACTTCAGGATATCCTTCTCTTTCAGCAACTCTTGACATTGCAAGGTACATACCGACTTCGGTACATTCACCGTTGAAGTTTGCTCTCAAACCTTCCATAATTTCTTTATCTTCAACAACACCATCGCCAACTTTGTGTTCACAAGCGTAAACTTTTTTGCTTCCGTCAATTACATTGAATGTAGTTGCACCGCAAAGAGGACATCTGTCCGGTTTAGTATCACTTTCTGTAGACCATCCGCATACACTGCATACATATTTCATATTAACCACCTTTCTATGTTACACAACTTTATTCTATCGAAAAGATTTTTGAATGTAAAGAGGATATTTGAAACCTTATCATCAATTTTCCAGCAATTTCCCAACCAACTCAACATCCAATCCGATAATATTATCCAGACTTCCCGTATAAGATTTTATATACCCGTCAGGCATTTCCTGAATACCGTATGAACCCGCTTTATCCAACGGCTTGAAGTTTTCTATATAGTAATTAATCTGCTCATCGGTTAAATCTTCAAAAGTAACATGACTCGTAGATGCAGCTTTTTTAACCTCACCCGTAACCGAATTTACAACAGCAATACCTGTTACAACAATATGGGTTTTATTTGAAAGAGAACGCAGCATATTGAAAGCATCTGTTTTATCTTTGGGTTTACCAAGAATTTTGTTATCTAAAACAACAACCGTATCCGCACCAATAATAACTGACGGCTCTTTTACCAACGGAACAACCGCTGTAGCTTTTCCTGATGCCAACCCCTCTATAAAATCGTAAGAAAAATCCGTTACCGTATGGTCTTCCTCATAAGGTGACGGTATAATTTCAAATTTATATCCTGCTTTTTCCAAAAGAAATCGCCTTCTTGGAGAAGACGATGCCAAAATAATTTTTCCCATAGCGTACATCCTCTTTTTAAGTATTATACCAAAAAAGAGGATTAAAATCTTTTTTTAATATGCTCTGCGCGATTGTCTGTATTTTGCGTTCCTTGCATTAACGGCATAGCAGGCAATATTCAGACGTTGTTTGAGGTTCATCATATTACGATACATGCTTGCGTAATCATTCATTGCGCCCATCATTTTTTCCGGATCAACCATTGATTCCATATCGTCATGGTTATCAACTTTTTCTTCTGCATATTTTTTGACCAGCAGTTGGTCAATGTAATCTTCTGCGCCAACAGACATGTTGAGACCTCCCTGTTTCCTAAGCTATGAGAAAGTATATGTTTTCCTAAATATTCCTTTATATACATATAAAGTATTTCTTTTACAAAGAATTGCCTTTTTTTACTAAAATATTAAGAAATATTACGCAGAAAATATTGCGGACAACTAATCAGTAATAGGAGTTTGTATTAGCAGCTATTTTAGTGTAATATATGGGTAAATCGGGTATTTATAATAATTATCAAAAAACGAAATGAATAAGAATTTTTCAATAACATCAGCTATATTATTTGTATTTTTATGCTTAATAAGCAAACTGCTGTGCGATACCGCTAATATCCACTCATTTCACAAAATTCTTGTTATAGCAGCAATTACTATTGTGGTTTACTTTTCGGCACTAAAAATACTGTGTAAACCTGATACTGTGAAAAATATAAAACCACAGTCTAAAATTGATTTTATATTTGTTTCTATATTTTTTATACTATTATTCATCCCAATGAGTCATATCAACAAAAACATATATACTGATAATGAAGAAAGAAACCTTGCCCCGTATCCGAAGCTGTTTTCCGAAAATCTGCAGATTAACAACAACTTTGGAAAGGATTTTGACGAGTGGTTTGATGACAGATTTAACCTTCGTATGAAACTGATATATTTTAACCGGTTTGTTCAGTTTTATGTAAATAAACACTATGTGAAATATGCGAAAGATCAGGTTGCCGATAAATACAGGAATATCTTATTTACAAAATGGGAAATGAACGAAGTTGAACAGGAAGAACTGATCAAGAATTTTAATGCATTGAAAAAATTTAATAAATACTGTAATAATAAACATATTAAATTATATACCCTTATAGTGCCGGAAAAAGAAGGTATCTATCGACCTGATACAATATTAAAACCTGATAATACTAATCTTGAATATGTTATCAACCTCTGCCCTAAAAAATATATAAAAATACTCTATCCCCTGAATGAACTCAGAGCCGGAGCAAAGAATAACTACATGTATTACAAAACAGACCATCACTGGACTGAAGATGGTGCTTTTATCGCCTATAAAGCTCTGATGAAGGATATTAAATCTGATTTTCCGGACGTTAACCCGTTAGACTACAACGATTTTGATATTACGGACACAAAATATGTAAATGCTGATTGGGAAAATACGGATAAAATCGGATTTACCTGTAAATATTTCAGTCTGCCAAATTCATTATGCAAAAGATTTCTTGATGCTAATTACAGACACTTCACATACCATAATGCCAATGCATTGACACAGGAAGTAATTGACGAACCATACATAAAACAAAAGGATTTTTATTATCCTGATGGTGCCGATTACAGGGTTGTTATTATCGGCACAAGCATGGGAGAACAGTTAACAAAATTTATTCCATACAATTTTAAACACACCCGAAGAATACGAATTAATAATGTTCTAAACGTAAAAAAAGATGACGAATTCAGAATATTGGCAAACAATAAGGAACAAATATTCGATTATCATCCGGATATTATAATATTATGCATTGCACATTACAATGCGGAACATCTTACGGATATCTTCAGATAATAAAAATTACTTTTTAAAAATATTTTTTTTCTTAAGTTCACTTTTACGGCACAATTCACCGCATTTTGAACATGCCAGAATTTCCCCTGTAGAATCTATCGGCATAAAAATATGTTCACAGTTCAAATCTTCCTGAGTTTCAATATCTTCTTCAAGCGGAATGTAGTTTAGGAGATTTTCACTCTGAATACGGTCATGTTCATCCAAAACCTCAATGAGTCTGTCCTTTTTCAGATATTTCATTATTGCTTCAAATATAAACATTACTAAAGATTAAACCCCTCAGGCAATAATTCTTCCAGTGAATTTACCCTTATACCGTCTGCACCTGTCGTTATAATATCAGTGCCGCTTTCCGATCTGAATTCGTACATAACCTGCCGACATGCTCCGCAGGGATAACAATATTCCGCATTTGGAGAATAAATTGCAACAGCTTTAATATTCCTTTTACCGTCTGCTACAGCTGAACCGATTGCATTACGTTCGGCGCAAATCGTTAACCCGAAACTTGAATTTTCGAAATTACAACCGCAATACACGGAGCCATCTTCCGTTAAAACACAAGCTCCAACCGCAAATTTGGAATATGGGGAGTATGAGTGTTTTGATACTTCCACAGCTTTATCTATTAATGTCTGATATTCCATCGCTATTTCTCCTATTTTGGTATTATTTTATTTCATTTTTTAAGAAATTTAATCAATTACCTGTATGAAAAATTGTGTGATATAATCAAAGTATGAAAAATGTATATAAAATAGTTTTCACATTTATATTGGTTATGTTATTAGCCATACCCGTATGTGCAAGAGTAGTATTTAACGTGGTAGTACTGCCTGTTGATTTATTCAAGGTATGTGCGAACTATTATTGCTATCCTGAAATATCAGAAATAGTATCAACTGATGTAATAGATAATTTTAACTCAACGGGGAGAATTAATTCCCCGTCGCTCAGCTATGTAAGAAAGGCCGCTGCGGGAAATCAGGAACTGAAAACTTCTATAAATAACGTATTGATGCAATATAATAAAGATAAATCCATTGATTTTTCAGCCTTGAAATATATTGCCAAATCTTTTAATGCCAATTCCGTACTTATAATATCAAATGATGTTCCGGTAGAAAACGCATATTCAAGAAGAAGTGTATGGGAAATGCTTGTTCTGTCAACAAACTTCAAGATTAATTACCCGTACCAAATGGAAACGGATGCAGTTCTGGTCGATACCATAAACGATCTTGTTATGTGGAAAAACACCTATAAAAAGAAGATAAGCGATTCCGGAGATAATTTCAGAGCACCCAACGCATCCGATGCTTACGCAAAATTGGAATATTTTAGGTTATATTCAAAAGATATTCTTGCAAAAAGCATTTCTCAAAATATTTATCTCAGATTTTTCCCAAAAATTGTTGACCCGCAACCTATTGTAAGAGATACAACACCTACAGGAGCATATTTCAGATTTGAAAGTGATTCTAAAGTACCGGCTTTGCAAAATCAGTTAATTCAGCATCAGAGGGACAAATACAAAACAACAACATTTGATGAAGAACAGGACAATTCATACGGCGAAATGATGTACGCGTATTAATTCCCCTGTTTAGATTTGTCAAAATTCTGCCGCATATTATCCTTATGACGGTTACGGTTATAGTTACCATGGCTGTTTGGATTTTTATAAAAATCCGGTTCAATTTTTCTTTTTTGTGCTTGTTGTGTTTGATAATCTATGGATGCCTGACCGGGATTTTGTTTTGCCGGCGTACGCATTTCAAACTGCGACGGAGTAACACCTGCTACACCAAACTCCTCATTGTAATGTTTAACGGTATTATTCACAGCCAATAATGCGACGACAATTATCCCTAAAGTAATTAACAAATTTTTCAGCATAAATTATTCTCCTTTTTTATATTATTTATTCATAAATAATGGGAATAAATCCGCCAAACAGAGTCAAAGCGGACTAACTTGCATAAACATAAAATAAATGCTAATATGTACTTGTAAAATAAGAAAAAGGGAGAAATTATGGCAAGATTAATAAGACCTACATGGGCAATCAGATGTGTACAATCGGGATGTAAAACTTTGTTTGAAGTAGCTCAAACCGAAGACGGTAAACAACAGGAAGTTGTATGTCCCGGATGCGGTGAACACTACGTTTATCCTATAAATGAAAACGATGAGAAAGCAGAGTAGTGTTTAACAACACAGACAAAAGATACAACCAGTTTAGTGAATATTTAAAATTAAAATTCGGCGCCAAAGTTTATAAATTAACACTTGACGCCGGATTTTCATGTCCGAACAGAGACGGAACAATATCAAGCGGAGGCTGCATTTTTTGCGATGACGGCGGAAGTTTTGCCAGAACCCACTCAAACACACTAAACATTGAAGATCAGGTACAGGCAGCTATTCGATATGTATCGGGCAGATTTAACGCTACAAAATACATGTCGTATTTTCAGGCATACTCAAACACCTATAAACCTGTTGACGAATTAAAAAAAATATATGATGCAGCACTTACGCACCCTGATATTGTCGGACTCTCTATAGGAACAAGACCGGATTGCGTTGATGATGAAAAATTGGATTTAATAGCCTCCTATACCGATAAGTACTATACCTGGGTTGAATACGGTTTGCAGTCAATTCATAACAAGACTCTGAAAAAAATTAACAGGGGACACGATTACGAATGTTTTCTGAAAGCTTATGAAAAAACAAAAGAGCGTGGGATAAATGTCTGCGCCCATATTATACTCGGAATGTGGGAAACACATGATGAGATGATGGAAACAGCAAAAGAACTTGCCCGATTGAAAGTTGACGGAGTTAAACTTCATCTTTTATGTGCCTTAGAGGGTACTAAATTTACCCAAATGTACGAAAATGGTGAAATACAATTTATGAGTATGGATGATTATGTCGAATTGGTTTGTGATTTTCTTGAATATCTGCCAAAAGAAACGACCATTCATCGTCTTGCCGGAAACGGATACAGAGATGCACTTGTAGCACCTGACTGGTTAGGTGCAAAATTTGATACTTTAAATAAAATTGACCACGAATTTCTGCGCAGAAACTCATGGCAGGGAATTAAAGTATAATATAAAGATTTTTATGTTAATATAACAACTGTCAGAAAGTGAACGGTATGAGGAACATAATAGTAGGAGCCGGATTAACCGGTGCTGTATTGGCGAATTTAATAGCAATAGTACTAAAAGAAAAAGTACTTATTATTGACAAAAGGGATACAATTGCCGGAAACATTTATGATGAAAAAGATTCCCAAACAGGCATTATCGTTCACAAATACGGTCCTCATATTTTTCATACAAACAATGAAAAAGTCTGGGCATTTTTATCAAAATACACCGAATGGTATGATTTTTCCTTTATGCCAAACGCATATATAAACGGCAAATTCGTAAACATACCATTTAATATTAACACTATATACCAGCTTTTCCCGTCCGAAAAAGCTCAAAAACTTGAAGAAAAACTCATACGGGAATACGGTTATGATGCGAGTATCCCGCTCTTAGAAATGCTGAAAAATCCGGATAATGATATATCTTTTATTTCAAACTATATTTATGAATATATGTTCAAAAACTATACGATAAAACAATGGGGGTTTGACCCAAAGGAAATTGATAAAAGCATTACGGCACGAGTACCCATAAGAATAAGTAAAGACAACAGATATTTTACTGACAAATATCAGGGAATACCCCTGAACGGCTACACTAAAATGGTTGAAAATATCCTTAATCATCCGAATATTACAATAAAATTAAATACTGACTTCAAATTCGTTTCAGGTCACTATGACAGAATATTTTATACAGGCTCTATTGACGAATATTTTGACTATAAATACGGGGAACTCCCATACAGAAGTCTTGAATTTGACGTTCGGGAAATCGACAAAGAATATTATCAAAAATCAGCAATGACAAATTATCCGAATGATTATGACTTTACGAGAATTGTCGAGCATAAACATTTCCTGAACACTAAATCCGACAAAACAATAATAACAATGGAGTATCCGAAACAATTTGTACTAAATAAAAACGAACGGTTCTATCCTATAGCAAAACCTGAAAATCAAGAGCTTTATGATAAATATATGAAAGAAGCAAACAAAATAAAAGGATTATACTTTATCGGCAGACTAGGAGCTTATAAATATCTAAACATGGATCAGGCAGTTGAAAATGTTTTTGAATTTTTTGAAAACAGGATTAAAGGAGAACTGATAAATGCCTAAAATCTCGGTAATTATTTCTGCATATAATACTGAACAATATCTGAGAGAATGTCTGGATAGTGTAATTAATCAAACATTAAAAGATATTGAAATTATTATTGTTGATGACGGTTCAACTGACAATAGCCCTGCGATTTGTGATGAATATGCCGCTAAAGACAACAGAATAAAGGTAATCCATAAGGAAAACTCGGGATTAGGTCAATCTAACAATATAGGGATGGTTTATGCAACAGCACAATATATTGGATTTGTAGAATCAGATGATTGGGCTGAACCTGATATGTTTGAAAATTTATACAACATAGCGGCAGAACACGATGCTGACGTTGTTAAGTCTAAATGGTACAACTATTACACAACCCCTGAAATAAAAAATATACCGGATGACAGATTTAAAGAACTCCCAATAAATCAGGTAATAAACGCAAAAAGCCATCCGGAGATTGTTCTTATAAAATCTACAATATGGAGTGCCATATATAAAAAAGATTTTTTGAATGAATATAAAATCAAATTTACGGAAACTCCGGGCGCAAGTTATCAGGATACCTCATTTGCCTTTATGACTGCCGCTGCCGCAAAAAGATTTGTACTGACTGACAAGGCTTATATTCACTATCGCCAAAATAACATGAATTCTTCAGTAAAAGCAAAGGACAAGGTTTATGCTATATGCGGAGAATATGAAAGAATTGACAAATTTTTAGATGATAACCCCGATATTAAAAATTTTATTGAACCATATAAATGGCAAATGCAATTCAACGGATATCAATGGAACATAAAAAGAATTGCCGATGAGTACAAAGAAGAATTTGCCATTGAAATGCGGAATACATTTTTGAAATTACAGAATTCTAAATCCATATCAGACCAGGTTCTGTCAAATCTGACTCTCGATAAACGTGAGAGTTTCAATGCATTACTTGATAGTGCAAATTATTTTTTAGCACTTATAAGACTTGAAAAGAAAAATTCCGAGCTTAATAATAAAAATCAGGTCTTAAAGCAGGAAAATAAAGATTATAAAAAACTTATCAGTAAATTAAATCAGGATAAGACGGACTATAAAGCAAAAATAGCAGAATTAAAACAAAAAAATAAAACCTATAAACAAAAGTTAAACCAACTAAAAACAGATAATAAAAGTCTGAAACTTAAAGTAGAAGAACTATCAGTAATAAAAATAAATCTTTTAGGAATAAAAATTTCCCACAGGAGGAACATAAGGTAACAATATTTATTAGCGATAAACGGAAAGGAACTTCAGATTATATGTTCTTCAAAAATAAAGAAATTCAAAAAAGAAAACCTGATGAAATTTCAATTATAATCTCATCTGATGATAATTATGCGCCTTATGTTGGAGTAACAGTTCAGTCTATAATTGAAAACTCATCGAAGAACCTGCCGTATACCATATATATTTTAGACGGTGATATTTCCAAAACTAATAAAAAATTGTTAAACAAGATACAAACTCATAATGTAAAAATCACATATATAGACATGAAATCTTATATGAAAAATATAAATTTAAGTCTTTTTTATATTTATAACCATTTTAAACTCGCATCATATTTCAGATTTTTTATTCCTATAATATTTAAAAATTTTGAGAAAATTATATATTGCGACTGTGACGGAATTTTCAAAGATAATATTGCAAAATTAAACGATATTGATATGAAAGAATATTGGATTGGGGCAGTAAAAGATACTTACGTTAACATTCTGCTCAAAAATCCCGAAATGTTTCCATACTTCAAAAACACTCTGAACCTTCAAAATCCTGAAAATTATTTTCAGGCAGGATTGCTTATCATGAATATAAAAGAATTGATTAAGCATAATTTTACGAATAAATGTATCAAAACATTAAAAATCCTCCAAAAACCTAAATATGTGGATCAATGTATCCTCAATTCAGTCTGTCAGAATAACGTACTGTTTCTTGACAACAGCTGGAATGTAGAAAGTCCGGTAATCAGAGATATAAACAAAAACAGAGATACATTACCCGAAGAATTTTGCGAAACATACTTAAATGCATATAACAACCCGAAATTTATTCATTACTGCGGACCTAAAAAGCCCTGGAATACCCAAAAGACATATAATTCCGAAAAATTTTGGGAATATGCACGTCGGACACCTTTCTTCTCAAAAACAAAAAAATCAGGTAAAAAGAAGTTAAAACCGGTGCCCATATATCAAAAAATTTTTTCCGTAAAAAATTCTACAGATAAAAGGCATAAAGTTTTAACCATTATGGGTGTAAAAATAAAATTCAGGAAAAAACAGGAAAAAACCAAATAAATATCAGAGGGAAAATACTATGAAAAAGACATTGGTATTCATTACAACACATATAGTCAACGAAGCTGTCATAAGCGAATATAAAAAGCTTATGAAAGTCGGCAGTTGTGACTGCATTCTTGTTATAGATAATACTAATTTGGAAATAGGTAAAAATGAAACTGTTTCTGAAATAGAATTTTGGGGTATCTCGGTAAAATGTTTCTTCTTTAATAAGAACATGCATGGCGAACTTAATTTACCGTATTTTGCCGGCAATGACACTAATGCGGATTTCCCGAAAGTAATGTGGTACAATTCGGAATGCAGATTCTATTATGTAAGAAAATATTTTCCGGAATATGAATATTACTGGCAATTGGAATATGATGTATTTTGTAACGGAGACTCATATCAGCCATTCCTCGATAAATTTGAGAACAACAATAATGATTTAATAATACAGGAATATACCAAAACACAACTTAACGGAGAATGGCCATGGAGCCATAATATAGAATGGGCATACGGTAATACAACAATATACAGATCCATACTTCCGATATGCAGACTGAGCGGAAAAGCTATAGATTTTATATATCAAAGAAAACTACAAATGGCACAAAAATATCTGGAAGTAGAAAATAAACAAAAATCATTTTGGCCGTTTTGTGAAGTTTTTGTCCCGACAGAACTTACAAATAACGGTTTTTCAGCAACAGCTCTTTGCGAAGAACATGTCACCTGGGACATGGAATACGATTTAACAACAAACAGAATATACGAAAGACCTGATTATAAATTGTACCACCCCGTAAAAGGTATGTTTATAAAAAGAGAAAATTCCTTAAAAGAACAAGTACATGTATTAAATATGAATATCAACAGACTTATACAAAATAATGAAACGCTGAACCAAAGATTAAATAATGAACTTAATAATACGAATTATCTGAAACAGAAACTCCAAGAACTCGAAATTTCTAATCAGAAATTAAACAATGAATTGATGCAAAATAAAGATGAAATTAAAAAACTTGAAAATACTATTGAACAATTGTCCGCTTCAAACAAAGGAAATTAAATCAAAATAACAACTGTTACACAAGACCGAAACAGCTTATAGACATGAGAAAACGGACTTCCTCCTACTTGACAAAAAAGTTTGAGCGAATACTATTATAGTTAAATGGCTTAAAATACCAAAATAGTATTGTAGTATAACTAGTAAAAAAAGGAGATTAATCTCATGGCAAGAGAAAAGTATGAACGTACGAAACCGCACGTTAACATTGGTACCATCGGTCACGTTGACCACGGTAAAACTACGTTAACCGCTGCTATTACAGCTGTATTGGCTGCACAAGGACAAGCTGCATTAAAGAAATTCGATGAAATCGACGCAGCTCCTGAAGAAAAAGCAAGAGGTATAACCATTTCTACAGCTCACGTAGAATATGAAACAACAGCAAGACACTATGCACACGTTGACTGCCCCGGCCACGCTGACTATGTAAAAAACATGTTTACTGGTGCAGCTCAAATGGACGGAGCTATCTTAGTTGTTGCAGCTACTGACGGTGCTATGCCTCAGACTCGTGAACACATCTTGTTAGCAAGACAGGTTGGTGTTCCTAACTTGGTAGTATTCTTAAACAAATGTGATATGGTTGACGATCCTGAATTGTTAGAATTAGTTGAAATGGAAGTTAGAGAACTTCTTTCTTCATACGAATTCGACGGTGACAACATTCCGTTCATCCACGGTTCAGCTTTAAAAGCTTTAGAAGCAGCTCAAGCTAATCCTTCTATCGCTCGTGGCGCTGATCAATGGGTTGACAAAATCTGGGATTTGATGGATGCAATCGACTCTTACTTCCCGACTCCTGAACGTGACTTAGACAAACCGTTCTTGATGCCGGTTGAAGACGTATTCTCAATAACAGGTCGTGGTACTGTTGCTACCGGTAGAGTAGAACGTGGTATCGTTAAAGTTGGTGACGAAGTTGAATTGGTTGGTTTAGGCGAAACTAAGAAAACTACAGTTACCGGTGTTGAAATGTTCAGAAAATCACTTGACCAAGGTCAAGCTGGTGATAACATTGGTGCTTTACTTCGTGGTATTGATAAAACTGAAATTCAACGTGGTCAAGTACTTTGCAAACCGGGTTCAATTCACCCGCACACCAAATTTACTGCTAACGTTTACGTATTGACTAAAGAAGAAGGTGGACGTCACACTCCGTTCTTCCCTGGTTACAGACCTCAGTTCTACATCAGAACAACTGACGTAACCGGTTCAATTAAATTTGACGGTCAAATGGTAATGCCTGGTGATAACGTAGTTATGGAAGTTGAACTTATCGCTCCTGTAGCTATCGAAGAAGGTATGAGATTCGCTATTCGTGAAGGCGGTCATACTGTTGGTGCCGGCGTTGTTGATAAAATTGTTGAATAATAATTTTAAAACAATATAAAACCTAAAAAGCTTACTTTATAATTTAAAGTAAGCTTTTTATTTTCCCCTAATTAATACTTCTATTAATACTTCGTGTACTAAATCCTTTTAATAAGATAATGCCGCTTTTTTTAACCCATCGTATTTTGAAGTTTTTCTTACCTGTTTGAGGTAATCATTCAGAGATTTAGCAACCATCTGAGAACGTTTCTGGGATTCTTTATCAAGGAGTCTGAAATATTCATCGACGGTAGTTACTGAGTAATCTCCAAAGAATTCATCAAGAGTTGTAACTATGTAATTTTTCCCTTCGTAAACTTTCTTTTCCATAATAATTTTTCCCTTCGTTCTTATCTGTGTCTTATCCCTTACATCTTTATAAAGTATTTTTATAATGAAAAATTGCGTATAAAGTATATATTTTTTATATTATGTTACAAAACTTAACATTTTTGGGGAAAACACTTTTTAAAGATTTTGGGCAAACACTAATAATTACATGTATTACAGACTTTTTGCTTCTTTACAAATTTTGCACAAATATTATTCTTTAATATATACTAATATATAATAAGGAGGAATAAATATGGGTAGCATTATTTGTTTAATAGCACTTTTAATTGTGATAATTTATATTATTTCTGTATATAACAGAGGTGTAAAGTACAGAAACTACGTTAGAGAAGCGTTTTCTACGATGGATGTATATTTGAAAAAGAGATGGGATCTGATACCTAACCTTATTGAATTAGTAAAAGGATACTCAGAACACGAAAAAAGTCTTTTATTAAAACTGACAGAAACCAGAACCGGAAACTATGATGCGATGAGCATGGAAGAAAAACTTCAGACAAACGAACAGATAGGGGCAATTATCCCGAAAATTTTTGCGGTTGCTGAAAATTATCCTGATTTAAAGGCAAATCAGAATTTTATAAAACTCATGGAGGGCTATACTGACATTGAAAACGATATAGCTAACTCCAGAAAATATTATAACGGTACGGTTCGTGAATTAAATACTTTTGCGGAGATATTTCCGTCAAACATTATTTGTAATATTTTCGGAATTAAGCAGGAAAGACTGTTTGAGATAAACGACGGGGAAAGACAAAATATAAAAGTGGAGCTATAATCATTATGAAAAAATTATTTCTGGTTATTATTATATTATTATTATTCATCTGTCCTGCATTTGCAGAGAACTTTTATATAGAAAATTATTATGTCAATATTAATGTAGATGAGAATAAGACTGCGGCAATAACAGAAACCATTAATGTATTTTTTACGAATCCGTCACACGGGATTTATAGAGACATCCCGCTGAAAAATGCAAACATAACTGATATTAGGGTTTCCGAAAATTACACAAAAACATTTGGAAATAATTCTTTGAACCTAAAAATAGGAGATGCGGGACGTTTAATAAGAGGAAAGCATCAATATGTTATCTTCTATAAATATAACTACTATGATAATAAAAATGAATTTTACCACAACATAATCGGAACAAGTTGGCAAGTTCCAATTCATAAGGCAGAATTCAACGTAACCATGCCAAAAGACATAAGTCCATCTGATGTCGGCTTATCCATTGGCAGGAATGGAGTTCAAGGTTTTAACGGCGGAGCCTACTATTCGGTAGGTAACCAGAGAAATATTACAGGGCAGACAACACGAATACTTAACCCGGGAGAGGGAATAACCGTAAGAGTACAGGTTCCGGCGAAATACTTTAAGAAACATGCTAACTTTACGGCAATAATAGTTATCTCATTAGAGCTACTTTTGACCCTTATTGCATTTTTAACCTGGTATGTTTACGGTAAAGACGAACCGGTAACACCAATTGTAAACTTTTATCCGCCCAAAGGGATGAATCCTCTGGAAACAGAACTTGCATATAAAGGAACAGCTTCAACAAAAGGGATTGTAGGACTTTTGATAGATTTGGCTCATCGAGGATATATTAAAATTACGGATAACGGTCACCAATGGTCTTTGAATAAAATTAAAGATTATGATGGAATAAAACCTGAAGAAAAGACTTTTATGAATTCAATCTTCAAAAACAAGACAGTAATCGTACAACAAAGTGATTTAACATACTCAAGAACTTTTTACACGGACTGTGCAAATATTATCGCCGACATCAACAAAAGACGCGAGCGAATATTTTACCAAAATTCAATAAGTTTTGCAGTTAAATTCAAGATGTTTTTATATATTTTAGGATTATTATTCCTCACAATATTTTCAGCTTCAGGATATAATATTTTTAATATAGCGCAAAATTTCTTTTTAATACTATTCCCGACAATAGCACTTTGCGTAATCATAGGATACTTTAACAGCGGCAGAACCAACGCTTGCACTACCTTATTCTTTATTGTCTGGTCGGCAGGATTTGGCGGAATACCTTTATTAATGTTTCTTTTAACAAGTCATATACAGAACATACCGTCAATATTTATAGGGCTTGCAGGTCTTATAGCTTCAGGGATATGTTTATACCAATTACCAAAGAGAAATCCTGCCGGACAACGTATGTTAAATGATTTGTTGGGACTAAAACACTTTATAGAAGTTGCGGAAAAATCCAGATTACAGCGTTTAGCAGAGCAGGATCCTGAATATTTCTACAATGTTCTACCAAGTGCATACATACTGGATGTTTCAGATAAATGGATAAATAAATTTGAGTCAATTATGGAAATCAATCCTGACTGGTATTCCGGCTCTGGATTTAACACAACCAGCTTTAACAATTTTGTAACCACAACTCAAGCCGTTTCAGCACCATCGGTGGCAAACGGCGGTGTCAGCACATCATCTTCCGGAGGCGGCGGACATTCCGGCGGCGGTGGCGGAGGCGGTGGAGGCGGCTCCTGGTAAAACTCTGTTACTAAGCAGCTTACTTTTCGGAGAAAACAATGTCGGAAAAATTTTCAAGAACTGAATTATTATTTGGAAAAGAGGCTATGGAAAAATTAGCTTCCGCAAGAGTTGCCGTATTCGGAATCGGCGGAGTCGGAGGGCATACCGCAGAAGCGCTTGTACGCTCAGGTTTAGGGGCAATTGATATTATTGATAATGACAAAGTTTGCGAGTCTAATCTTAACA
This sequence comes from bacterium, assembly GCA_017542305.1. Lineage (GTDB taxonomy): Bacteria > Cyanobacteriota > Vampirovibrionia > Gastranaerophilales > Gastranaerophilaceae > UBA1221. Next base: position 104,460 of record JAFXXK010000006.1, on the reverse strand, counting down.
GACAGATATATGCAACACTCAGCACTATAGACAAATACAAGGTTGATGCTGCAAAAGAACGCATATTGGATATTAACCCTAATATTACGGTTAACACATACAAAACATTTTACATGCCCGAAACTTCAAATGAATTTGACTTTCGCCAATATGATTATATTGTTGACGCTATAGATACAGTTACGGGGAAAATTGAACTGATAATGCAGGCAAATAAAGTCGGAACACCTATAATATCTTCTATGGGAGCCGGTAACAAGATGCACCCTGAAATGTTTGAGGTTGCGGATATATACAAGACTTCGGTTTGTCCGCTTGCAAGAGTAATAAGACAGGATTTAAAAAAGCGCAAAATCCCCAAATTAAAAGTAGTCTATTCAAAAGAGCCGCCAATAAAAATAAATACTGACGGCATGACTGATTCAAAAAAAAGATTTCCCGGAAGTAACGCTTTTGTACCGTCCGTTGCAGGATTAATCATAGCCGGCGAAGTAATAAAAGATTTAATAGGATATAAAAAATAAAAAAAAGATGCATAAAAGCATCTTTTTTAAATATAAAACTCGTCAACCAACCTATTTACATCGGATAAGCTATATTAGCGTACTGATGTTTTTAATTCATCATATTTTGTATTAGACTGAATATTCTTCAAATATTTAGTCAAAGACTTTGCAACCATTTTAGAACGTTTTTGAGCTTCTTTATCCAAAATTTCAAAATATTCATCAATGGAAGACATCACATAACCATTTTCATTATCAAGAATATCTTTTTCCATTTTCCCCACATTCCTTTCTATAAATATTATAACCTATTTTCTCAATTTAGCCAAGAAGTGTTTCTAAAATTTCAGCATTTTTTAACGCTTTGTTAGAATTACGAACCTGATTTCTGTACATATAAGTTCTTAACGCTTCTCTGATTAATTCTGAACGAGTTCTGTTTTCCTGATTTGCCACGCCGTCAATTTCGTCTAAAAAACGTTCAGGCATTGATATTAAAACTCTTGCCATAGTTTACCTCTTTCCTTTTCTTTATTTAATTTCCCTTACACCTATATAAAGTATGGTGATGTTTAAAAATTGCTTAAAGTGTATATACAAAATATAAAAATCTTAACATAAGTTTATAATACGGTATATATAAATAGGGTGAAATTGCACATATATTGTGTTTTTGTGCTAGTATAAAATTATGAATTACCTCAACAATAAATATGATGTCATAGTGGTAGGTGCAGGACATGCCGGCTGTGAAGCCGCATTATCGTGCGCAAGATTAGGCTTAAAAGTTCTGTTGGCAACGTTAGATGTAGAACATATTGCACTGCAGCCTTGTAACCCTGCTATCGGCGGACCTGCAAAATCCACTCTCGTCAGAGAAATTGCAGCACTCGGCGGAGAAATGGGTGAAGCTGCGGATGCAACATATCTGCAAATGAAAACGCTTAACTCCTCAAAAGGTCCTGCGGTAAGGGCATTAAGAGCTCAGTCCGATAAACGCCAATACTCTGATTATATGCGTCATGTTATTGAGGGGGAAGAAAATATTTATCTTCGTCAGGCTTGTATTACGGACATAATCGTAAAAGACGGCAGAATAACCGGAGCAATTGACGAATACGGAATAGAATTCAGCGTAAACGCAGCAATCCTAACTACCGGAACTTCATTAGAGGGCAGAATATGGGTAGGCTTGCAGTCATACAGCGCAGGCAGATTAGGGGAAAAAGCGGCTTTTGGACTTTCGGAGTCACTTATGCGTCACGGATTAACCCTTAAAAAACTCAAAACAGGCACCCCGCCAAGAGTTGACAAACGTACTATTGATTACTCAAAAATGGATATTCAACCCGGAGATGAAATATTAAATTTCTATTCGTTTAAGCCAAATCGCCCGATAAGAAAACAGTATCCGTGTTATTTAACAAGAACTAACGAAGAAACTCACAGAATTATTAAGGCTAACCTTGACAAATCACCGATGTTTAAAGGGCTTATTCAGGGTGTCGGACCAAGATATTGTCCGTCTATTGAGGATAAAGTCGTAAGATTTTCGGAAAATCCTTCTCATCATATATTCATAGAACCCGAGGGATTAGGAAATTATGAAGCATATATTCAGGGATTTTCGAGCAGTTTACCTGCTAATGTTCAGGTGCAAATGTTGAGAACTTTACCGGGGTTGGAGCATGCACACGTTATAAAACCGGCTTATGCGGTAGAATATGATTACGTTCCTGCGGTACAGACCACACATTCTTTAATGTCAAAGAAAATTCAAGGACTGTTTTTGGCAGGACAAATCAACGGGACAAGCGGGTACGAAGAAGCTGCGGCACAAGGTTTAATTGCCGGTATTAATGCATTTAACTACCTGAACGGTTCGGAAATGCTTGAACTTGACAGAAGTTCTTCCTATACGGGAACCCTAATTGACGATTTGGTTACAAAGGATATTCAGGATCCTTACCGTATGCTGACTTCCCGTTCGGAATACCGTCTGCTTTTAAGACAGGATAACGCTGATGAAAGATTAACCCCGATAGGACACAAAGTAGGTCTTGTTGATGATGTTCAGTATGAAAGATTTTTGAACAAACAGGAAAGCATTAAAAGGGAAATTCAAAGACTACAGGAAACAAAAGTCCCTGCGAACGAAGAAACTTCCGCAATCCTTGCGAAATACGGAGAGGGTATCGAACGTGGAATGAGGCTAGCTGAACTTTTGAAACGTCCGAATATTAACTATAACATTTTAAAAGAATTAAATACCGAAACAGAAAATTTAAACCTTTCAAGAGATGTTTACGAACAGGTAGAAATTATGATTAAATATGACGGTTACCTAAAACGCCAGACAGCACAAGTTGAACAGGCTGGAAAACTTGATAAATACAGAATCCCCGATGACATTGATTATATGGCAATAAACCATATATCATCGGAAACAAAAGAAAAACTGAATAAAATACGTCCGAAAACGCTTGCACAAGCTTCCCGTATCGGAGGAGTAAAACCTGCCGATATATCTGTATTAATGGTACTTTTAGAACGCCACGCCATCGCAAGAAAATAAAGTTTACCTGTTGTTTCATCCCGCGGAAGATAACGGGGAAATAGATAGTTACTACCCATAGCAGAATGAAACATTACATATATTTACCTAAACTTATATTCATTGTAAAAAAATGCTAACATTCGGGATTTTAATTTATTTATGTACTATAATTAAATAGTATTAATAGTATTACACTTAATAAGATTAGGGAATATAATTTTGAATAAGAAGAAATATCATTTTATAGCAATAGGCGGAGTAGGTATGAGCGGATTGGCAAAATATTTGCTGGAAAACGGATGTACCGTATCAGGCTCCGATGTTTGCGACAGTAAATATGTCCAAAAGGTTAAAAAATTAGGTGCAACAGTTTCAATAGGTCATAGTGCGGACAACGTACCCTCTGATGCCGTTGTAATTGCAAGTACCGCAATAAGAGAAACTAATCCGGAAATAATAAGAGCAAAAGAATTGGGTTTACCAATATATCACCGTTCTGATTTGCTTGCAGAAATTTCAAGAGAAGGCAAATTCTTTATCGGATATTCCGGTACACACGGAAAAACTACAACAAGCGGTTTAAGTTCTTATGTATTAGAAAAAGCAGGATTAAAACCTTCGTATGTTGTCGGGGGAATTATCCCGGAGCTTGATACAAACGCTCATTGTCAGAACGGCAAATTCTTTACCGCAGAATTGGATGAAAGTGACGGTACAATTGTAAAATATGTTCCGAATATCTGTGTTATCAATAATTTGGAAGCAGACCATCTGGACTTTTATAAAGACGGACTAAAATCTATTTTGGAAACTTTTGAAAAGTTTATTTCAAGAATGCCCGATAACGGTATAGTTCTTGTAAATAATGACTGCGAAGCCACTAAAAGTCTGCACGGTCATAAAACTATGACATTCGGGCTTAATGATGGCGCTGATTATGTTGCTAAAAATATTGAACATATTGCGGATTACACAAAATTTGATATTTACTATAAAGGTGAATTTTTGACAGATTTAAAGATAATTCTAAGAGGTCAGCATAATATCTATAATTCACTTGCAGTTTTGGCAAGCTTACATCAGGCAGGTGTGGATTTAGAACTTATAAAACCTCATTTTGCAACTTTTAGCGGAATGGGCAGAAGGTTCCAGAAAATGGGTGAATTTGACGGAATTTCTTTGTATGATGATTATGCGCATCATCCGACTGAAATTAAAGCAGCGCTATCGTCTGCCGTAAGTTTTAAAGACAAAAATATTGTTGCGGTATTTCAGCCGCACAGATATACAAGGTTAAAAAATCTTTGGAACGACTTTTTGACTGCATTTGATGAAGTTGACAGAGTCGTTGTAACCGATATATATGCAGCTTCGGAAGACCCGATAGACGGTATTGATGCGGAAAAATTTACTGAAGATTTGGCAAAAAGACTTTCAGTTCCGTGTGAACACTTGTCAGGTGATATGAAAGAGGTTGCAAAGAAATTGCTTCCGACATTAAAAAGAAATGACCTTGTAATAGGGTTAGGGGCAGGTACTATTAATAAACTCGGCTCAGAGCTTATTCAATTAAATAAAGAGGTTGCAGACGTTGCACGTTGAGGTTAAAGAAAATTTTGATGTAACAAATCTCACAAGCTTCAAGATAGGCGGAAAAGTAGGGAAAGTATATTACCCGACTTCCGTAGATGAGTTTGATGAAGTAATTTTTAGTGAAAAAGATGTCAAAGTTTTCGGTAATCTTTCCAATACGTTAGTATCTTCAGACGGATATGACGGTGCAATTATTTTAACGTCCAATATGGATTATTTATGGCTTGAAGAAAATAATCATTTTTTTGCCGCTGCCGGATATAAAGGTCCGAAATTAGCCCAATTCGCAAAAGCCGCAGGGTATAGCGGGTTTGAATTTATGATTGGCTTTCCGGGGTCTTTGGGCGGAAATATCTGTATGAATGCCTCTGCTCACGGACAATGTATAAGTGACAAAGTAGTTAGTGTAACCTGTTATTCAAAAGACAGGGGTGTATTTGAGCTTTCAAAAGATGAAATGGAATTCGGTTACAGAAGTTCGATTTGCCAGAGAGAAGATATTTTTGTTATCGGGGCAGAGTTTGAGTTGGAAGAAAAAGATGCCGACTTAATCCAAAAGCAAATGGATGAAAACTTGGCTTTCAGAAAAGCTCACCAACCGTCATTGGCTATACCAAACTGCGGCAGCGTATTCAGAAATCCTGAAAATAATTCGGCAGGTAAACTTTTGGATGAAATCGGTGCAAAAGATTTTTCTGTCGGAGGAGCAAAAGTTTGGGAAAATCACGCTAATTTTATCGTAAATGAAAATAAAAATGCATCATCTCTTGATGTATTGGAATTAATGTATAAAATGTATTCAGGGGTAAAAGAAAAATATGGAATTGAACTTAAACCTGAAGTAAAATATTTGGGTAATAAGAATAAAAGAGAGGTTGAATTATGCAGAATATTGAATATAAAGTAGATAAAAATGCAAAAATTGCAGTACTATGCGGCGGTATGTCATCGGAAGCGGAAGTTTCAATGAGATCGGGCAAAGGCTGCTTTGAGGCTTTAAAAAGATTAGGCTACAACAATGCCGAAATGGTAATTGTTGATAAAAGTATTGCTCAGAAACTTGAAAACGGAAAATATGATTATGCCTTCAATGCTCTGCATGGTAAATACGGAGAAGATGGCTGCGTTCAGGGTATTTTGGAAATCTTAAAAATACCTTATGCGGGCTGTGGAGTTATGGCAAGTGCAATTTGTATGAATAAAGAATACACAAAACGTGTATTATCTACCTGCAAAGATATCCCGCTTATTAAATCAGTATTCGTTAAAAAAGGTGAAGACGTTGTCAAAGCGTGCGAAAACCTTAGATACCCGCTTATAACAAAACCAGTTTGCGAAGGTTCAAGTTTCGGTATGACAAAGGTTAACTCAAAAGAAGAACTTATTCCCGCATACGAAGAAGCTACAAAATTCAATGCTGATGTTTTGATAGAAGAATTTATTGACGGCTTCTTTATTACGGTAGGGGTTTTGGAAAAAGACGGCAAAGCATTTGCTACAGAAATTCTTGAAATCAGACCTAAAAATGAATGGTATGATTTTGAAGCAAAATATACTAAAGGAATGTCAGATTTCATCGTACCGTCAACTGCGTTATCGGCTGAAGCTACAAAACATATAAAAGAAATAGCTGTTAAAGCTCACCAGACAGCAGGCTGCTCAGGTGTTTCCAGAGTTGATTTTATGGTAATGAATGATGAACCGTATTTCTTGGAAATCAATACAAGCCCGGGAATGACTGAAACCAGCGACTTGCCGGCTCAGGCTGCTGCTATGGGTATAAGTTACGATGAATTGGTACTTTTAATTTTAAATAGTGTAGGATTAAATAAATAGTGGAAGAAGAAGGAAAAGATATACAACAGGATGTTGTGGATCCCGCGAGATTAGTCAAAAAAGTCCGCAAATCCAGAAAAGTTCGTCAAAGCAGACGCAAACAGTCAATATTACGGAAAGCCGTTCGCTTTCTAATGACTGTGCTGATGCTTTTCCTGCTCGTATATATAACAAAACTTCCTCAATGGTACCTGCCTCAAAATGCATACACTACGGCAAATAACGAGATTATAAAAATTGAAAATAATCATATCGTTAAATCTTACCGCATACTTGCTTTAATGAAGCTGCACGAAGTATCAGATAAGCCTATTTATATGATGAAAACTAACGATATTGAAAAAGACATCAAAACTCTGAAACCTATAGAAGATGTTTATATCAGAAGATATGCTTTCCCTGCAAGATTACATATCATTGTCAAAGAAAGAACTCCCGTCATTTCAATATGTCTGGGCGAAAAAGCTCCTGCCATTGCAGCCTTTACAACCGACGGAACACTCATAGGCAAAGAATTTATGCCATTAAGTCCCGATATTAAAACAATAAAGGTAATTGCAAGCGATAAAGGACATTTTAGCTATACAAAATGGAATCTGGATAATATAAATGAAATAATAAAAATAATTTCTTATATCGAAAGCTATTCAAAAGAACCTGTTGAATACATTGATATGAGAAACCCTGCTGATGTTTATGTAAAAGTTAAAACCGTCAACATTCGTATAGGAAAGCTTGACTCTAACGTATATGAAAGAATAAAACGAATCCCGTCTATTCTGCCAAGAATAAAATTTATGAAATCAAAAGTTCAATATCTTGACATAAGCTGGGAAAAAGTTAATTATTTGAAATTATATAAATAAACAAAACAAAAAATCCCCGTTTTGATAACGAGGATTTTTTATATGCTATTTCTTTTAAAAGACTATGCTTCAGTCGGTGCTTCTGCTGTTTCTTCAGCAACAGCTTCTTCTGCCGGAGCTTCTTTAGCAGCTTCTGCAGCTGCTTTTGCTTCTGCTTCTGCCTGAGCTTTTGCTTCTGCTTCAGCAGCAGCTTTTGCCTGAGCTTTCTTAGAAAGTTTAGCTGTTTCTTTCTTTTTATAGTTCAAAGTACCGTCAGCATTGCAATTCTTCATCAAATATGCAACTGTTTCTGTCGGTTGAGCACCTTTTTTAACCCATTCTTCAGCAGATGCCAAATCCAATTTCATAACTTTTGTCTTAGGATTATAGTGACCTAATTCCTGAATCGGTCTGCCTTCTCTTTTAGTTGTAGAATTAATTACAATAATTCTGTATGCAGGGGTTTTCTTTGCGCCTAATCTTTTTAATCTGATTTTTAACATTTTTGTTTTTCCTTCTTATTAATTGTACTGTTTATCGGAATTTCAACCGCCGCTTGTTGATTTTCCTTGAACAAGGCTAAGAGGAATTGCCCGTTCCAAGACTTATATAACCACAAACCCGTGCCAAATGCAAGCGGTAAAATAACAAGTTTAATATTTGTAAAATAAAAATTCTAATTTTTAGCCTGACGGGTAATAGTCACCTGATTTCGTCATGGTATATTTTTACATGTAGAGGATAGGATATGTATTTTGTCATTTTAGTCATTTTGCTTTGCCTGTTGTTACAGGTAAGAGTATTTGGGAAATTTGAACATAACAATAAATTATTACCGGAAAATTTTTCGTTGAATATTTTGTCCAAAAAGGAACAGGACACATATTTTGCAACCCTTATTCACGATTTAAAAACTCCTGCATTTGCCCAAATAAGGACACTCAAAATGTTATTGGACGGGAGTTTCGGAACACTTAACCCCGAACAGCACCAAATTTTAAAAGAAATTTTGGGCTCGGAAAAATATATGGCAGATATTGTTTCCGATATATTAACCGCATACAAATGTGATAATTCCGCACTCAGACTAAATAAACAAGTCTTTGATATTTCGGACACTTTAAATACAATATATGAATCCGTAAAATATCTTGCACAAGAACGAAATCAGACTTTACAAATAAATTACAGATGTTCTTCTCTTGACGCATACGGGGACAAACTGCAGCTGACACGGGTTATGACAAACCTTATCTCAAATGCCGTAAAATACGGAAACCCGAACAGCATAATCACAGTTGATTTAACTAATACTGACGGAGATATTTCGTTTACGGTAAAAAATTACGGAGCAGACATTAATAAAGAAAAACTAAAAAAAATTTTTGACAAATTTACCGGCGGAATGTCACACTATAACAGTGCAAGTACAGGACTGGGACTATATCTGTCAAAAAAGATTATCCAAATGCATGGCGGACAAATTTATGCAAAAAGTTCAGACGGGATTAACGAATTCGGATTTCAGTTAAATTGCCGTAAATTCATAAAAGAAAAAGTTACCTCAGCCACTTAGAAAAAATCTCAAGCGCAATTTTTAACTGCTCAAAATTATTTCCGTAACCGATTCTCAAATATCCGTCAAGCTCCATACATTCACCGGGCAAAATCATTACCCCCGTTTCTTCCTGAAGCTTTTTACATAATTCCGTTGACGGAGTGTTCATGGCATAACCTGCGAATGCAGTTGTACCACCCTGCGGAATAACGCAGCGCACCAACGTTTCATTTTCCAACCAATCCGTTAATATTTTTTTACCCGTATTAATTTTTTCAAGGTTGCGTTTTATGATTTTTGCTTTATTCTCTATAGCCAGACTTGCAAAATAATCATCTAAAATTCCGACACTGATTGTATTATATTCTCTCTGATGATTTACTTCGTTTATGACTTCATCAGGTGCGGTAATCCACCCCAAACGCAAACCGGCAAGCGAAAATACCTTTGATACACTTCCCGTGGATATTCCTTTTTCATAAATATCCGCAACAGATTTTGACATCACTCCGTTATGTTCCAAACCTCTGTATACCTCATCACATAATATATATGCGCCTGATTTTTCTGCAATTTCCGTTATCTTGATGAGCATATTCTCAGGAATAACTGCCCCTGTAGGATTATTAGGATTATTCATACAAATAATTTTGGTATCATCTCCGACAAGCTCTTCTAACTCATCTAAATCAGGAAGCCAATTATTTTCTTCCTTTAAAAACAATAATTTTACATCCGCCCCTATCGATTTTGGAATAGAATAATGCTGTTGATATGTAGGAATTATTGAAACGACTTTATCGCCTCTTTCAACCATACTCAGCATCACAAGTTGGTTAGCTCCGATTGCCCCATGGGTAATCGTAATATTATCGGGGGTCTGGTTTGAATACATCGAACATATCGCATTTTTTAATCTTTCAGAACCGTGAATATCTCCATAGTTCAATTTTCGGCTGAAAATATCGGATAAATGTCTATCCTTTTCCCCGACAATTTCAAATAATTCCTCTATTGATAATGATTCCACGCAGGTATCCGCAAGGTCATATTTCGCCCAATATTCATACTTATTAAACCACTCCTCGACCTTGAAATTATCTATCCGCATCGTCTTTTACCAATTTATACTTATACATTGCGATTAAACTTACCACAACAACAACCAATGCCATTATTTTTGACAAGTCGTAGTTAAGATGAAATCCGATTTTTGAATTGAGGATAAAAAATGTTGTTATAAAGATATAAAACATTCCGGGAATTAAAGTCATCAGGTAGTTTTTACCACGCTTATACAAGTAAACCGAAGCATACAAAAACGTCGGAACAGCAATAAGCTGATTAACAAAATTAAAGTATCGCCAAACAAGAGTAAAGCTTCCGTCGTTTGTTTTTGCCCAAAGTATTATTGAAATTATTAATACCGCAATCGGAACAATTATCATTAACCTGTTTTTAATTTCTTTCTGATTCAGGTTAAATGCCTCGCCTAAAATCATTCTCAAACCTCTGAGAGCCGTATCACCTGAAGTTATAGGCAAAACAACAACCGCAATTGTTACAACAAAAGTCAAAACCGGCAATACAAAAACATCTGCAATATGATTTATAACATTAACCGTACCCACCATAGTTTCCGGAACGAGGTTCAATGAATAAACATGCATTGCCCCTGCTGCCCAAATCATCGCAATTAAAGATTCAAGACACATCATACCGTAAAAGACATGCCTGCCGGCTTTTTCCGATTCTATTGTTCTTGAAATAATCGTCGACTGGGTAGCATGAAATCCTGATAGCAAACCGCAGCTTACTGTCATGAAAAACATCGGGATAATATGCTGTTTCATCGGATGCTGATTAAGCTGCCCGAAATCAATATTTTCAAGATGGATCCCGTGCGTAAAAAATCCGATTAACACAAGTCCCGTACCGGTTAACAGCAAAGCCCCGAAGAACGGATAAAACCTGCCTATAATTTTATCTATAGGGAAAAGCGTTGCCAATATATAATACAAAGCAATAGCGATATAAATTGAAACCGCAACAGGGTTATCAAGAGAAAAATCTGTTTGAGCAAAAAATCTTTCCGCCATTAAATCACCTGCGGTATAAACAAATACCGAAGCCAGCAATAAAAGCATAATCGCAACTACAGCAATAAAAAATTTATACTGAAAATTACCAAGATATTTTTTTATTAATTCCGTAATCTGAGCGCCATTATTCCGTACAGAAAGCATGCCTGAAAAATAATCATGCACCCCGCCCATAAAAACACACCCGAGCGGAATGAGAATAAATGCAACAGGTCCGAATAAAATTCCCTGAATAGCGCCCAAAATCGGACCTAAACCAGCAATATTCAAAAGATGAATAAGCATATTTTTCTTTTCGCTTAACGGAACAAAATCCACTCCGTCATTAATCAATTTTGCGGGAGTTTCATTATCCGTAATACCAAACTGACTCTCCGTATAACGCGAATAAAAAATATAACCGATAAATAAAATTAATAAACCAATTAAAAATGTAATCATAACAAAATAATATCACACATCAAATTCAAAGTACAGTTTTGTCACAAAACAACACCACCCATATAATGTGTCCGTATCTGACGCACACATACCTTATAGTAAAAATATGGATAAGAAATTACAAAATTTATTAAACAAAGATAATTGTTACTTCATTCATTATGCAAGTGACGGATTTTACAACGGGTCAAGTCCTGCTCCGAGAATATCTTGTATAGTTATTTATAATCTTAAAACTGATAAGGGTTATAGGTTTTTAATAAATGACCATACTGACAGTAATTCTTTAGAACAGGCAGAAAAATTAACTCTTGAAAATTTTAAAATGGTATTTGATAAAATACCGAATGTTAGTTTTATACATTGGGGGATGAATAATAACGGTTTCGGATTTATAGCAATTCAAGCAAGGGCAAAAGATTTGGGAATAGATTTACCAATACCTGACAACGACCATTTATTTGATTTGTCTTCTTACGTTGCTTATGTAACAGAAAAGAGATTATCAATAAAACAAATTCTTTGGTTTAATTCTCTTTTAATTGGCAATGATTATTTAGACGGAAAAACAGAAGCCGAATATTTTAATAAAGGAAAATTTGAAGAAATCTATAATTCGGTTGATTTAAAGGTTCGCGGTTTTGCAAAGGTTGCAAAACTCGTTTTGGAAAATAAATTCAAAACCAATGCACCGAACGACTTAACAAAAGAAGAAAGACGACAACAAACGCGGGAAATTGAAAAAGCAAGGGAAAAAATGCTTAATGACATTATGGAAAATAACAGAAAAATACAGGCATATAACAGAAGAGTAATGGCTCAAATGGAAAATTTTGAACCTGAATACATAGAGGATCACCATTTATTTTTATTTGACTTCGACCATCCATGGCTTTCGCTATTCTTTAATTGGTTTGCTAACAGGTAATAAATAAAATAGGCACTAAAAAATGGGACCGGAGGGATTCGAACCCACGACCAAGGGATTATGAGTCCCCTGCGCTACCGCTGCGCCACAGTCCCAGATTTACTGGATAGTTGAGATTTGACGCGGTAGCTGCGCTACCTTCCTCTCCTCGAAAGATACTTAATCTTTCTCGTCGGCAGAGTGCCACATCCCAGATATTTAATTGTCAATTGAGATTTGACGCGGTAGCTGCGCTACCTTCCTCTCCTCGAAAGATACTTAATCTTTCTCGTCGGCAGAGTGCCACATCCCAAATAACTTGTCTGTATTTCTAATCTAACATCAAGATTATAAAAAATCAAGTGTATTTAATAAATTGCAGAATTATTCCTCGTCAAGGCTTAATACTGCCATAAATGCTTCCTGCGGGACTTCAACACGTCCGACTGATTTCATGCGTTTTTTACCTTTTTTCTGTTTTTCCAACAGTTTGCGTTTACGGGTAATATCACCCCCGTAACATTTATCAAGCACGTTTTTGCGTAATGCTTTTATATTCGTCCTTGCAATAATTCTTCCGCCTATTGCAGCCTGAATAGGTACTTCAAACAATTGTCTCGGAATAATATCTTTTAATTTTGTTGTAAGTTTTTGCCCAATATAAAAAGCACTATCCTCATGACAGATTACCGATAAAGCATCCACTACTTCTCCGGCAAGCATTACGTCTAATTTTACAAGCTTTGAACGCTTGTAATCACAAAATTCATAATCCATGCTCGCATAACCTTTTGTACGGGATTTAAGCTGATCATAAAAATCCGTAATAACTTCTGATAACGGGATTTCATATTCAAGATTTGCCCTTATTTTATCTATATATGACATGTTCTTGAAAATACCGCGCTTTGTCTGTGCCAAATCCATCAACGTTCCGACATAATCGTTCGGAGTAATTATAGAAACTTTTACATAAGGTTCTTCAATATAATCTCTGTACTGCGCTCCGGGTAAATTTGCAGGGTTATCAATTTCTACCATTTCTCCGTTTGTTTTATATACCTTGTAAACTACGGACGGAGCAGTAGTTACAATTGAAAGCCCGTATTCTCTTTCCAATCTTTCCTGAGCAATTTCCATGTGAAGCATGCCCAAAAATCCGCAACGGAAACCAAAACCTAATGCTGATGACGTTTCAGGCTCAAATGTTATACTGCTGTCGTTAAGTTTTAGCTTTTCCAATGCCTCTTTCAAATCCTGATAATCATCATTATCTACCGGATAAAGCCCAGAAAATACCATAGGCAAAGCTTCTTTATATCCGGGTAACGGTTCAGGCGCAGGATTTTCGGCATTTGTAATAGTATCACCGACAAATCTTGTCAATTCTTTTATTGAACCCGCAAAAAATCCTACATCGCCGCATTTTAACTCATTTACGGAAACTCTCATCGGGGTTTGGTATCCGAGTTCAACAACATCAACTTCTTTGCCTGTTGCCATAAATTTAACTTTATCCCCGACTTTTATTGAGCCGTCAACAACCTTGAAGAAACACAATGTTCCTAAGTATTGGTCATATACGCTATCGAAAACCAACGCTCTCAACGGTTTATTTGTAGTATCTTCAGGCGGCGGAATTAAATCCACAATAGATTCCAAAACATCTTCTATACCGATTCCCGCCTTTGCACTGACAGGAATAGCCAGAGATGCATCAATACCCAAAACTTCTTCTATTTCTTCTCTTACTCTCTCAACATCCGCTGACGGCAAGTCTATTTTATTAATTACTGGAATTATTTCCAGATTTTGTTCAGCAGCAAGGTAAACATTAGCCAATGTTTGAGCTTCAACACCCTGAGTAGAATCAACTATTAACAATGCCCCCTCACACGCCGCAAGCGAACGGGAAACTTCGTAAGAAAAATCAACGTGCCCCGGAGTATCAATCAGGTTAAGTTCATACTCTTTTCCGTTTTTTGCGGTATATTTCATTCTTGCTGTATTGAGTTTAATAGTAATACCACGTTCACGTTCAATGTCCATAGAATCCATAATCTGATCCTGCATATCACGCTTGGAAACAGTACCCGTTTTTTCAAGCAAACGGTCTGCCAGAGTAGATTTACCATGGTCAATGTGGGCAATGATACAAAAATTTCTTACATTTTCTCTGTATTTCATAATTTTTATTATAACATAAACATTTACAGGAAACAAAAAGACAGATGATTATATATAACCATCTGCCTTTTTATTAACTTTAAAAAATTATACTCTTGAAACTTCTTTTTCATCTAATGCTGCAACACCCGGAAGAACTTTACCTTCGATAAATTCCAAGGAAGCTCCGCCGCCTGTTGAAACGTGAGTGAAGTCATCTGCAGTAAAGAATTTCTTAGCCGCTGAAACAGAATCACCACCACCGATTACGGAAGTAGCACCGTTCTTTGTAGCTTCAACAACTGCAGCCAATACAGCTTTTGTTCCTTCTGCAAATGCAGGATTTTCAAATGCACCAACAGGTCCGTTCATCAATATAGTTTTTGAAGATTTAAGAACATCAGCAAAAGCTTTTCTTGAATCCATACCTGCATCAACACCTTCAAATCCGTCAGGAATTTCGTTAATCTTAACGAATTTGTTTGTACCGTTACCTGAAAAATCGTCAGTAACAAGAACATCTGTTGCCATAACAAGTTTTACACCTTTGTCAGCAGCTTTCTTTTCGATAGCTTTAGCAACTTCCAACTGGTCGTCTTCGCAAATTGAATTACCGATTTTACCGCCGTTAGCCTTAACAAATGTGTAAGCCATACCGCCGCCGATAATCATATTGTCAACTTTGTCTAACAAGTTTTCTAAAACCCCTATTTTAGAAGAAACTTTAGCACCGCCTACAACAGCAGTGAAAGGTCTTGTCGGATTATCAAGAGCCTGTGATAAGCATCTTAATTCTTTTTCCATCAATAAACCTGAAACTGCAGGTTTCAAAACTTTAGCCAATTTGGCAGTTGATGTGTGATTTCTGTGAGCTGCACCGAATGCATCGTTTACATAGAAATCACCAAGTTTAGCTAATTCGTTAGCAAAAGTCATATCATCATCTTTAGCTTCTTCGGCTTTGTAGTAACGAATATTTTCCAATAAAGCTACCTGACCGTCTTTTAAGTTTGCCAATTCTTTGTCAGCACCTTCGCCAACCGGAGTTGAAACAAATAAAACTTCTTCGCCCAAAACTTTAGACAAATGTTTTGCAACAGGAGCCAAAGAAAATTCCGGATTCCATTCACCTTTAGGTCTGCCAAGGTGAGCCATAAGAATAATCTTAACACCTTTATCTTTTAATGCCTTAACTGTAGGCATAATAGCCTGAATTCTTGTGTCATCGGTTACGTTTTTGTCAGCATCAAGAGGAACATTAATGTCAACTCTGACCAATGCTCTTTTGCCTCTTACGTCGCCTAAATCGCTGATTGATTTTTTCATAGTTTTCTCCTTATTTGTAACAAATAAATATTTCGCATGTCTATTGTACAAGAAACATAAAAGATTATCAATTAAACAAAAAGGTTGAACGATTAACCGTTCAACCTTTTTGTTTTTGTATTTAATTAATTTTACTCCGCATACAGAGGATGTTTTTTACAAAGCTTCATTGAACGTTCTCTGAGGTTTTTCAGAGCCTGTTCGTTATCGGAAGCATAAATTGCACCCGCAATAATCTTTGCAACTTCCGTCATATCTTCTTCCTTAAATCCTCTTGTTGTAACAGCAGGAGTACCAAGACGGATACCGCTTGTTACAAACGGACTTTGAGGATCATTTGGAACGGTGTTCTTGTTTGCGGTAATACCGACGACTTCAAGAACATTTGCCATATCTTTACCTGTTTTGCCTGTTTTTCTTAAATCCAAAGTCATAAGATGGTTTTCTGTCATACCGCCAACAATATCAAGTCCTTCGTCCATTAAGCCCTGTGCAAGAGCTTTTGCATTTTTGATAATCTGAGCGGCATAGTCTTTAAATTCCGGTTTTGATGCTTCAAGTAACGCAACCGCTTTTGCCGCAATGATATGTTCCAAAGGTCCGCCCTGCATTCCAGGGAATACCGCTTTATCAATTGCTTGAGCATATTCTTCTTTGCACATAATTATACCGCCTCTTGGACCTCTGAGGGATTTGTGAGTAGTTGTGGTCACAAAATCACAATACGGTGCAGGTGACGGATGTAATCCTGCCGCAACAAGACCTGCAATATGTGCGATATCAGCCAATAATAATGCACCAACTTCGTCCGCAATTTCTCTGAATTTTTTGAAATCAATAATCTTTGAGTAATTGCTTGCGCCGCAGATTATGAGTTTTGGTTTATGTTCCAATGCCATTTTTCTGACATCTTCATAATCAATTTCGCCGTATTCATTGATACCATAACTTTTTACATCAAAATACATACCTGAAAAATTAACCGGAGAACCGTGTGAAAGGTGTCCGCCGTTGGACAAATCCATACTTAAAACTCTGTCACCGGGTTTCATTGTTGCCATAAATACGGCCATATTAGCCTGAGCACCGCTGTGAGGCTGAACATTGGCATGGTCCATACCAAACAATTCACATGCCCTTTTCTGGCAAATTTCTTCGATTACATCAATATGTTCACAACCGTTATAATATCTTTTATGCGGTTTACCTTCTGCATATTTGTTTGTCAAAACACTGCCTGCAGCTTCCATAACCGCCAATGATGTGCAATTTTCACTCGCAATAAGTTCTATAGTTTCCTGCTGTCTTTTCAACTCAAGTTCAATTTGTTCCGCAACAACAGGATCTGTTTTTTTAATATGCTCCAAATTCATCTTTCTCTCTCCTTATATCCCTTTGATAATATTTTAGCCAAATAAACCAAAGAAGTAAAGAATGTAAAGAATATAAGAAAATGTTACTTTTTTTACAAAAAAATCTTTTGTATTATAATATAGTAAGATAAGAAGAAATTTTAGATTAGAGATTATTTAGATAGGGAAAAATGTCAGATTACTATGAAATATTAGGCGTTGACAAAAATGCCACAAAAGATGAAATAAAATCGGCTTTTAGGAAGAGAGCCAGAGAATTACACCCCGATGTAAACAAAGCCCCGGATGCTGAAGAGAAATTTAAAGAACTCGGCAAAGCTTATGAAACACTGTCGGATGATAATAAAAGAGCAACTTATGACCAGTATGGTGAAGATGGTTTGGCAAACGCAGGATTTGGCGGCGGCGGACCTTTCGCAAACGGGTTTGGAGATTTAAACGACATATTTAATTCATTCTTCGGCGGATTTGGCGGTTTCGGATTTGGCGGCGGACGTCCCGATCCTAACGCACCACGTCCCGGGGATGATTTGAGATATGATGTTGAAATAACCTTTGAAGAAGCTGCTTTTGGCACTTCAAAAGAAATAACTTTCGGACATCTTGAAACATGTACCGAATGCGGCGGAACAGGTGCGGAAAAAGGTTCTAAACCTGAAACCTGCCCGACATGTCACGGTCATGGTCAGGTTCAGACAGTAGCAAGAACTCCTTTGGGTTCATTTACTCAAATTTCACCTTGCCCTGACTGTAAAGGAAAGGGTACAGTAATTTCAAAACCATGCAAAGCTTGTAAAGGTTACGGTAAAATTGAACAGGAAAAGAAAATCGAAATAAAGATTCCTGCCGGAGTTGATAACCATTCAAAAATGAGAGTGTCCGGCGAAGGTGATGCCGGAACAAACGGAGGACCGGCAGGCGATTTATTTGTTGTAATCCACGTTAAACCATCCGAATATTACACAAGAGATAATGTGGATGTATATACAAAGCTTGAAATTTCTCCGGAACAAGCGGTATTAGGGGATGAAATCACCATAAAAACTTTAGACGGAGAACAAAAAATCCAAATCCATGCCGGAATTCAAAACGGTAATACCGTAAGAATAAAAGGCGCAGGTATTCCGATATTATCAAGACCTTCTCAAAGAGGGGATCATATCGTTGTTGTATCCGTAAAAATTCCGAAACAACTCAGCGATGAAGCTAAGGAATTGTATAAGAAATTATACGAATTAAACACAGGTAAAAAATTTGCGGAAGCATCTTTGTTATCAAAGGTTAAGGGAGTATTTCAGTAATGAAAAAGTTATTAATCGGACTTGCTGTAATGTTAACATTGTCAATACCGGCTAATGCGACAAAATTACCGGATAACGTTCAGGATTACGTAAAAGCAACATATCCGCAGGCTATTTTCAGATTTGACGGTATTGTTCAGCTGCCGGACGGTAATGTTTATTTGCCGTTAATTCCGTCAAAATTTAATTCGGAAGCTCCTGTTGATATTAAATATACAATTCCGGAAAACAAAACTCTGGCACAACTTCCCGATGCCGTTGTTTTAAGCAACGATTATGTATTACTCAAAATGATAAAGAATAACAAAGGTAAAAATACGATTATAGGAATGGCTGCACCTCCTGTTGAGCTTATAACAGGTCTGTTTCCGCAGGATATGCTTGTACCGAAAAACTTTGTTGTACCTGCATCAATGAAAAATATTATAGGTAATCTTGATGTAAGAACTGAAGTTGAACAGGGGCTTGTTATCCCCGTAACTCCGCCAAGAGCTGCCGTTTACAAAAATTCTCTGGACGCCGTTCCTCAGTTGAAAAATAAAATGCTTTATATCGCATCAAATTTATCCAAAAATATTCAGGTTGTTGATCCTGCAAACAGTTACGCAACTTACGCACTTTCAAGAGATGATGTACCTATCACAATAAAAGGGTATGACGTATTTCTTTTGGTAACTTCATACGACAAAAAATCTCTTGATGTAATTTCTTTGGCTGACGATAAAGTAATTAAAGAAATTGAATTTAAAACCCATCCTGACGAAATAATTATTGATAATGCCAATAAAATGGCGTATGTATCAAGCGGAGAAGATGCAAGCCTTTATGTAATAAGTCTTGAAACAATGACTATCAAAAAACAAATCCGTCTGAACGGTATGTGTGAAAGAATTATTCTCAGCGACGACGGCACAAAATTATTCTATAACGACAAGCAAACCCGTGAAATTTGGGCAATAGAATTGGACAACGATTATCTGCTAAAAGAAATCGGTAGATTTCCTAACGTATCAAAAATAGCATACGTTAACGGAAAAGTTTATCTTACAAGCCGTACAAAAAGCAGACTCGCAATTGTAGATTATGAAACATTGGGACTTATGTCTGAAAATGCCATTTCGGAAAAACCTGTTGATATGATTACATATAATGATACTCTTTTTGTTCTCGGGGCAGGCAACAGTTCAATTGACGTAATCGATACGGATACTGACCAAATTATCAAACAGGTTAAACTTCCAAAAAATGAGTTCCCTACAAAATTTACCCGTATAGATGATACAAGCATCGCACTTATCACTGATGCAAAAGCCAATGTTTATACGATTTTTGATTTGGATACTCAGGAAGTTATAAAAACAAATCAGCTGGATATTCCTGTTAACTCAGTTTATGTAACCAATAAAATCAAGAAAATAGGCGAAAAATAATGCTTGAAACATTCGACCCCGTTACACAGGAAACATTACTTGAACTCGAAAAAACTCAAAAGCAGTTTTGGAATGTTTACCGACCGACTGCAGAGTTTTTGCATAATCTGATAAAAACAGAGGGATTTGTTTCAGGACTTGAAGTCGGTACATCAAACGGATACAGCGGAATTTGGCTTGGTAAAGCTCTTAAAGCTAATGGAGGAAAACTTACCACAATAGAGTTTTATGAAAAAAGATATTCCGTTGCTAAACAAAATTTCGAAAAATGCGGGGTCGCCGATATTATAACCATTCGACCCGGAAGTGCAAAAGCCGTTTTAGAATATCTGCCCGAAGATATGATGTTTGATTTTGCGTTTGTAGATGCAAACAAAAGCGAGTCAATAGATTATTTCAGACTGATTCATCCTCATTTAAAGGCAGGCGGGATATACACAACAGACAATGTACTTTCGCATAAAGAAAAAGTTCAGCCATATATTGATGCAATAAACGCTCATCCGGATTACAGGCATACTGTTCTTGATTTACCCGCAGGGCTGTCATTCGCCAGAAAACTAAGATAAATTAGAGTTGTGCGTGTAATGTATTAAAACAAGAGTTTGTGGATAATACGAGCGAAGCATATAATGCAGTACCTCAGGTACTCGGAATGACAGGATTTTAGTCGGATGTAGGCGAATTATGAGCCGTACATCCGTCTATCAGGAACGCAACAACTCTTTTGATTTTTATTTAGAGTTGTGCGTGCGTGAGAACCTGCGAGCAGGATAAATCAGACACAAAAAATCGGAATGACAGGATTTGAACCTGCGACCCCCGCGACCCGAACACGGTGCGCTACCAAGCTGCGCTACATTCCGATGGTTATTATATTAACACAAAACTTTCGTTTTGTGCGGTGCGCTACCCCTCTCCAAAAACGATACTCAATCGTTTTTCTCGGCAGAGTGCTACATTCCGATATTCATTATACTAACACGTCAATTAGAAATATCAAGCATTAAATTTTTGATGAATAGCTCATATCAAAACTTATATACAGGTATTAGTGCGGTAATTTTATGAAATAGTCCTTATTTAGCAGCGCTTTTTGGGTATATTGGTCACATTCAAAGTCCAGCTTATCCCCTTCACTTAAACAGAATTGGAATAAATCATGCCCGTGTCTGTTCGGACCTTTGTATCCGTTTACATCTACCCATAGTCGTTGATTTGTCCGGATATTATTATCATTATTTATAAATATAAAAAATTCATTGTTGATAAAAATTGTTCCATCATCTAACTGTCTAGGTGAAAACTCCCCGGTACCATTATAATTTTTATATGAATGAGGAATACCATTAACTTTACCACTATTAATTTCATAACTATTTATAATTTTGGCAGGCTCTTTGAATTGTTTAATAATAAGCTCCGCAATTGTAACGTTATATCCGTTAGCATTATTTCGCAAAAGATTCGTTATATTACCATATATAGTAACACCATAGTCGTGTTGAACCATCTGCAGAGCATTCTGCAACTCAGCTGATTTCTTTTTGAAATTTGCTTCCAATTCCTTTTGTCTTGCGTTATTTATCAAGGTCGGCATAGTTAAAGCGGCAACAACTCCGATAATCCCCAACGTAATCAGAACTTCAGCCAAAGTAAATGCAGATTTTTTCATAAAATTAACTTCCTATTCATAATAATTATCTTATATTCATTATACTGAATTTATTTAAAAATATCAAGTGGTTAAAATAAAAGTATGAATATTGACCTTGTTAAATTGGGACAAAAAATAAAATTTGAAAGAACAAAAAGGGAGTTTAGTCAGGAAAAACTTGCGGAGCTTGCAGGGCTGTCCGTTCACGGGCTAAGTAACATTGAAACAGGTAAAACAGATGTGAGATATACAAATCTGCTCCAAATTGCAAAAGCCTTTGATATGCGTATTAGCAGTCTTTTAGACTTTAACTTGTAAGGTAATACGGGACAAAACAAACCTGCATTTGAAAAAAAAACATGTTCTTGGTACACTCAGAGTATGAAAGATATGTTAGAGAAAATTTTACAAATAGAAAAGAAATACATTGAGTTGGGAGAAACTCTCTCAGACCCCGCTGTAATTCAGGACTACAACCGTTTCAGAGATTTGTCAAAACAAAGGAAATCTATGGAAGAAACGGTTAATGTATATTATGAATGGAAAAAGACCACAGAAGCCATAGCAGATGCCAAAGAAATGCTCCACACGGAAACCGATGAGGAAATGAAAGCATTTTTAAAGGCTGAAATGGAAGAAAACGAAGCAAAAATTCCGCAGTTTGAAGAAAGAATGAAAGTCCTTCTGCTTCCGCGTGACCCGATGGATGATAAAGATATTATGCTTGAAATCAGAGGCGGTGCAGGCGGTGATGAAGCCAACATTTTTGCAGGCGATTTGGCAAGAATGTATTTGAAATATGCCGACAAACAAGGCTGGCAAACCCAAATTCTTTCAAAAACCGAATGTGAAGCAGGCGGATATTCCGAAATTATTATTTCAATTAAAGGTGATTCCGTTTATTCCCGTCTGAAATACGAATCCGGCGTTCATCGTGTTCAGAGAGTTCCCGCTACGGAATCACAGGGCAGAGTTCATACTTCAACAGCAACCGTTGCCGTTATGCCTGAAGTTGATGATGTCGAAATTGAAATCAGACCTGAAGATATTGAAATGTCAACGGCTCGTTCGGGCGGTGCAGGCGGTCAGAACGTAAACAAAGTTGAAACAGCAGCCCGTCTTTTCCACAAACCTACAGGGATTATGATTTTCTGTACTGAAGAACGTTCCCAATTACAGAACAAAGAACGCGCAATGCAGATTCTGCGCTCAAAACTGTATGATTTGGAAGTTCAGAAACAAATGCAGGAAATTACAGACCTTCGTCGTTCTCAGGTTGGCTCGGGCGACAGAAGCGAACGTATCAGAACATATAACTTCCCGCAGGGCAGATTAACCGACCACAGACTTAACCACAACCTGAATGTCTGGACAGTCATAGACGGCGAATTGGATGAACTTATTAAACTTCTGATGGAATACGACCAGAAATTAAAATTAGAAAAACTCGCTCAAGTAGAATAAGGATGGTTTATGACAGACAGAAAATGTATTGGTTGCGGACAAGTAAAAAACAGAGATGAATTAATCAAAATTACAAAAGAACATGCGACCAATAGCCTTGTTATAAACGGAAATGCACATACATTTGGCAGATCTGCATATCTTTGCTATAATAATACTTGTATTGAAAATGCTTTTAAAAAAAATAAATTGCAAAAAATATTAAAAACTCCGATACCACAGGAGTTGAAAGGAAATTTAATAAATGAGTTATGAGACAATAAGAATAAATGAATTAGCTAAAGAATTGAATATTTCAAACAAAGATTTGCTGGATAAACTTGCAAAGATACAGATTGTCGGAAAAACTCATTCAAGCACTTTGACACCTGATCAGGTCAGGAAGCTTAAGGACTTTATTGCAGACGGGGAAAAAGTGGTAAAACCGTCCAAGCCGAAAGCATTCATTGTAAAAAAATCAAAAGAAGTTGAAAAAGTTGAACCAAAAGAAGAAGCTCCTGCAAAAGAAGAAACAAAAGTAACAAAACCGAAATCTGCAGAACCGCAAAGACCGCGCGTAGAAGTCGTTAAAAGACCCAAAACAGCAGGTATTGAAATCGTTAGAAAAGCTTCTCCGTCAGGAGAAAACAAGCAAATCATGCCGCAAAGAAATGCTGCGGACAGAAGAAATCCAAAATTTCAGGACAGACCTAAAAAATCGTTTAACGGAAAACCGGAAAACGCAGAAAAACCTGCAAAACCTGTTTCCGAAAAACCGGATGAACAAAGAAAAAAACAACCTATTCAGCGTCATATAATTTCTCAGGAAATCTATGAATCAAAAGGTCCTCAGAGAAAACGTCCCGATAATTCCAAGAGAAAAGATAAAGAGTTTAATAAAAAAGAAGAACAGGAAAGAATTTCATTAGAAAAAGCTGCAGCTCAAAAACATAAAAAAAGAACTCAAAAAGAAGAAGAAGTCAAAGAAATAACATCAATTGTTGTAACTCATGCGATGACAATCAGCGAACTTTCCGAAAAAATTAATCATACTCCGGCAGAAATAGTTAAATTCCTGATGATGAACGGAGTTATGGCTACTGTTAACCAGCTTATTGATGTTGACGTAATCAAAAAGATTTGTGCAGAATATAGTCTTGAAGTTCTTGAAGAAGACCTCGAAGCTTATATTGAAGAAGAAATGGAAAAAGAGGAAGAAAAGAAAGCCTTAACCGAAGTTGATAAAAAACTCCTCAAAAAACGTGCTCCTGTTGTAAGTATCATGGGACACGTTGACCATGGTAAAACAACTCTCTTAGACAGTATCAGAGCTTCAAAACACAAGATTGTAGCAACCGAAGTCGGCGGTATCACACAGTCTATCGGTGCTTATACAGTATATCTTGATGACAAACAGGAAAAGAAAATTGTATTCGTAGATACTCCGGGTCACGAAGCATTTACGGAAATGAGAGCAAGGGGTGCAAAAGCTACTGATATTGCAATCCTTGTTGTTGCGGCGGATGACGGTATTATGCCTCAGACAATTGAAGCTATTAACCACGCAAAAGCTGCCGATGTACCGATTATTGTTGCGGTAAACAAAATAGATAAACCGGGTGCAAACCCTGACAAAATTTTACAGCAATTAACCGAACACGGACTTGTTCCGGAAGAATGGGGCGGCGATACTATTACTGTTAAGGTTTCAGCATTGCAGGCTACAGGTATTGATGAATTGCTTGAATATATTCTGCTTGTAGCTGATGTTCAGGACTTGAAAGCAAACCCGAAAGCAGAAGCTTCAGGTGTAGTAATTGAAGCTAATTTGGATAAAGGTAAAGGTCCTGTAGCAACATTACTTGTTCAAAACGGTACATTGAGAGTCGGTAACTGCGTTGTTGTAGGTACGGCTTGCGGACGTGTAAGAGCTTTGCTTTCAGACAGCGGCGAAAGAATTCAGAAGGCCGAACCGTCAACTCCTGTAGAAATCTTAGGTTTAACGGAAGTTCCGCAGGCAGGCGACAAGTTTGAAGTTGTTAAAAACGAAAAAGAAATGAAATCTATCGTTGAAAAACGTAAAGAAAAAGAACGTGACAAGAGATTGGAAGCTATGCTTCCGGCTCACATCAGACGTGAATCCGCAGCAGGCGAAGAAGATATTCCGAACCTTAACCTTATTATTAAGGCAAATACACACGGTGCGGCAGAAGCTGTTTCTCAGGCTATTGCTCAGCTTGACTCAAAAGAAATTACGACAAAAATTATTCACGTTGGTGTCGGAGATATATCAGAAGCCGATGTTATGCTGGCATCCGCATCAAATGCGTTAATTCTCGGATTTACCGTTAAAGAAGACTCGAATGCACTTGTTGCAGCAGAAAAAGAAGGGGTAACCATCAAGAAATATGACATCATTTATCAAATCTTAGAAGATATCGAACAGACAATGTTATCACTTCTTGAACCTGAAACAAAAGAAGTTGAACTCGGAAAAGCTGAAGTTCGTCAGGTATTCACTATCGGTAAATCAACCAAAATTGCAGGCTGCTACGTTACTGAAGGTAAAATCGTTCGTTCTAAAGATGCTGTTCTTATCAGAAACGGTGAAACCATATATACAGGTGCTATCGATCAGCTTAAACGTTTCAAAGACGATGTTAAAGAAGTTGCACAAGGCTTTGAATGCGGTATTTCGTTTGCAAAATGGAATGATATTGAAGTCGGCGATATAATTGAAGTTTCAACTATAGAAGAAGTTGAAAGAAAAAGTCTGTAAGACAGAGAATATATCATTAATTTAATAAATTGATTAGATTTTAAAAATTATGATATAATACCGTTATGAAGAAATCGGTTATTTTGTTATTAATAATTCTTGCAGGAGCTTTTACACCGGCATACGCAGGCAGTGAAGAAGTTATTGAAGATTATATGGATATGGCATCTCATAATGCTTTGATTGGGGATTACGAGGATGCGGTTAAATATCTTGACAAAATTATCAGATTAACTCCCCAAAATGCCGATAGTACATTATCTTTAAAAAGTTTGCTGTACCAGCTCGGAACAAAAAATCAAAAATCTTTTATTACGGGTTATTTACCGGAATTAGATAAATCTATGACCGCCCGACTTGCCGGTGACAGAATAACCGAAGGAAATATTCTTCAGGATGCAACAAAAGGCGGTAATTTCTGGGTCTACCATTATCTTGGAGAATTTTTCAGAGAAAATAAAGAATACAGTGCAGCTATAGAATGTTATTTCAGAGCATATCAGATGGAACCGTCTTTTACTCAGGCTTTGTTAGCAATGGCTATCTGCTATCTTGAAACCGGACAATATGAAATGGTCAATGAACCCATAAAAAGATTTATATATTACAATCAACAAAGTGATGTAGCTTATGCTATCAGAGCAAAAGCCTATCTTAATATGAATCAGTACAGCGATGCCGAAACGGAAATTGTAACAGCCATGGCACTAAATAATGATATTGAATATCAGCTGATTCATGGAATTATTCTTTACAGAAGAGGTCATTATGCCAAAGCAATCAATGTATTAAATGACGTTGCAAAAGAAGTTCAGACATCAGATGTATTTAAGTATCTGGGGTTATGTTATCTTGCAAAAAAAGAATACAGTAATGCTATGTTAAATTTAGATAAAGCTATCCTATTATCTGATGATGACAAAGAATTGAATGAGAAGTATAATGAAACAAGAGCCCTAATAAAAAGTATTAATACAGAGAAACTTCAAAATGAAGAAAGAAAAGAAGTAACGGATATTTATACCAAAGAAGGAACTCA
Organism: bacterium; assembly: GCA_017542305.1. Taxonomy (GTDB): domain Bacteria; phylum Cyanobacteriota; class Vampirovibrionia; order Gastranaerophilales; family Gastranaerophilaceae; genus UBA1221. The sequence goes on along the minus strand of JAFXXK010000006.1, from coordinate 77,601 downwards.
AACACAATCAGAGGCAAAACCGAATGAACAAGAGCAAACAAAAAAGAATAAGAAAAGAGATAAATCAGAAAAGTAACAGAAAAAAATCGTTGCTTTCCCATGCTCTCAGCGGCTTATTTACAATACTTCTTGCAGGTTTAATGGTATGGGGATATGAATGTTGCAATGCAAGTGATTTAAAATTTGCGCAAGTGTCGGATGTTCATTTTTCGACAAGAAATGTCAACACAACATTCAAACTAACGGCAGAATCTCCTCAGTTACTTGATGATGCGATAAATCAGATTAATGAAATACCGGATATAAATTTTGTAATGTTCACCGGAGATTTAATTGACAAGCCGTTTGAACAAGAATTACAGGCAGTATTGCCGCATGTTAAAAACTTAAAATATCCCTGGTATTTTGCATTTGGGAATCATGATCCATGTGTTGGAGGATACTTAACAAAAAAATTATACCTTGAGATTCTGAGTGAAAATAATACCTTTAAATTTACACAACCATATTACTCATTCAGCCCGCAAAAGGGATATAAGATTATTGTACTTGATTCTATAATTGATACAAGAATCACCTCTAACGGTGAAATTTATCCGGAACAGGTTAAATGGTTAGAGGAAGAACTTGATAAATCAAAAAAAGATGTTGTTTTAATTTTTATGCATGTACCGATTATTGAACCGTTTCCGAGCGAAGGTCACAGACTGCTGAATGCCGGCGAAATCATGGCATTACTTGAGAAACATAAAAACCCGATAGCAGTTTTTCAGGGGCACTACCATGCAAATAAAATTACGCAGCATGATAATGTTTTATATGTAAGTTCACCTGCACTTGTTTCATATCCTAATGCTTTTAGAATAATTACCATTAAGAATGAAAAGAACAAGGTAATTTTCGATATACAACAAAAAGATGTCGGAAAAGAAAGCCTCCGAAGCCTTGCAAAAATGATGGCTTTCTCTTCAAAATTATATACGGGTGAACCAAAAGATCAAAACGGTATATATGAAATTAAAAAGAACAAATAAGGAATAAAGATATGAGTGAATTTAAAGTAAAATTCAGAGGCGTGCGCGGAAGTTATCCTGTAGTGGATAAGGATTTTATGCGATATGGCGGAAACACGTCATGCGTCGAAGTTAACGTAGGCGGGCATTTAATAATAATTGATGCCGGAACCGGTATGATTAACGTCGGAGATGAATTAATGCAGGATTATATAATCTCAGGCACGACCAATGAAGACAGAACCCCAATTAAGGCTCTGGTACTGTTATCTCATATCCATCACGATCATATACAGGGATTTACTTTCTTCAGACCGCTCCATATTCGTTCAACCGTAGTTGATGTATATGGGAACGTAAATTACAATGAAAGTCTTGCTGATGAATTGGCAACCCTGCTATTTGGTAAATCTTTTCCGCTTGATTTAGGTGATATAGCCGGAAACTTAAATATTCATGACATAAGTGAAACTGATGCTATTATTCTCAAACCCAACAAAAATCCTATTATCAGAAGAATTGAAACATCAAGAGATTTGGAAGTTGAAGAAGATGATGTCCTGATAACGTTCTACCGTTCATACGCACACCCGCAGGAAGGAGTTTTGATTTATAAAATTCAGTATAAAGGTAAAACTCTTGTATATGCATCTGATAAAGAAACTTACCATGGCGGTGACAGAAAGCTGGCTTCATTTGCAAAGGATTGTGATTTAATCATCCACGATTCACAATATACAACGGAAGATTATATGGACGCATTTGTTCCAAAACAGGGTTACGGACACTCAACATTTGATATGTCAGTCGAATGTAAAGAACAAATAAATGCAAAACAGCTTGTATTCTTCCATTTTGACCCATCATACAATGATGAGAAGCTTGATAAATTAAAAGAAGAATATCAAACTAAAAATAATGATGCCATTTTAGCTTATGAAGGGTTGGAAATTAATCTTTTATAATTATATAAAAGAACAGGTATTATATGAAAAAGTTTTGTCTGATAGCTCTAATAATTTCGACGATATTTCTTTCCGGCTACAAAAAAACCGATGAAGTATATGTCATTGATGCTGAACAAAACGCATATATCCACAATAACAGAGGACTTATACATCTCAAAGAAAATGCCTATTATTCAGCAATAGAGGAGTTTAAAATAGCCATAAGCCTTTCTCCCGATGTTCAGGCAAGTGCAACATTTTATAATAATCTTGGCGAAACTTATATGAAACTTGAAAAGCCTGATCTGGCACAAGACTGTTTTGAGAAAGCTTTGCAGCAATTCCCCTTAAATTTCAGATATTATCAGAACATTGCACAATGTTATTTCCAACTCGGATATGCCCAGGAGCAAATTCAGCGTTCTTATGAGGACAGAAATCCTCTCGGATTAATATTAAGAGGTTTATTATACGAACTTAACGGAGATAATGTCATGGCAATAACGGCTTTGGATGAATTTGCAGCCAAGGAACCTGATTTGATTATCACAGAATCCGTAAAACAATATCTGCAGGAACTTGTAAAGAAAACTTATTAAACCCGTAAAAATTTTTCTGTTTATGGTTTAATCCGACAAACAGGAGTATTTATACGCGCAATAAGAGATTACTTTTTATACAAATTTGAACCAGACAGGAATCTGAACCTCTTTATTTTGTGCAATTGCGAATACAGCCATAAGAACTATAACAACATTAAAAATCCAAATAACTGTCCAAACTATACTGCCCAAAACAAACCCTACTATCCAACCAATAATCGGTACCATGCAAATTATTACAAAAATCAAAGATACTATGAGAAGCAGTATTTCAAAATTCAAAAAAGCTTTTGAAATATTATAAGAACTTTCGCTTATTTGATCTTTTAAAGCCAGTGAAACAACCATAGGCGTGACAAACATAAAGAAAATCGACGCAATAATCATTATAATCATTATCATTCTGTCATTATCATCTTTAAATTCCGGTACAAATTTTTCCATAAAATTCTCCTTTTTCTATGGTTTTAGGATATAAAATTTCACAAAAAATGTCAAATAAAAAATTTTATGATAATATTGGTCAGGGGGGAAAATATGCCAAAAGTATCAATTATAATACCTGTATATAACACATCAAAATATCTCGAAAAATGCCTTAACAGTCTGATTAACCAGACCTTAAAAGATATTGAAATAATATGTGTTAACGACGGTTCAACAGATAATTCTTTAAGCATCCTTGAAAAATATGCCCAAAAAGACCCCCGAGTTATAATAAGAAATCAAAAAAATGCCGGACAAAGCTCCGCCAGAAATAATGGGATTAAAATTGCAAGTGGTGACTATATAGGTTTTATAGATTCGGATGACTTTGTAGATTTAAATTTTTATGAAAAATTATATAATGCAGCAACAGAAAACAACAGCGATATATCTTGTGCAACGATTATCCGCAAACGCCCAAACTCGGAAAAATACCGAGTTTACTACAGTAATGAAGATGTATTCATCGGATTAAAAGAAAAATTGCAGGCTTGTAATATCCCAAAATGCTGTTATGTATGGAATAAGATATATAAAACAACATTAGTAAAAGATTATCCGTTTAAGGAAGGAGTCTACTTTGAAGATATTTTGTGGATTCCTGAAATTATTAAACAATCAAACAAAATAGTTTCGGTTCCCAATACAAATTATTACTATGTAGTAAATTCCGGTTCAACTGTCAAAAAGAACTCATCTAAAAAGCAGACTGATTCTTATAATGCAAAAAAATATATAATTAAATTTTTTGATGAAAACGGTATCAAACTTTCACAAAAAGAAAGAACTATAACAAAATCAATAAATTATTTGTTCAATATTCCAATTATGAAAGTAAAAGAATACGGTAACACCGAAAAATTCTATCTTTTCGGATGTTTTCCGGTGTTTAAAAAATCGGTTTAAATTATTATCTACAGATAACATTTGCGTTCCTGACCGGCAACACCTGCATATAATTCGATATATTCTTTTGCGGGACTTGATTCAATTTTTGTAAGCAGAACTTCTTCTATCTGGAAGAATCCGACATCCCCCGACATTTCAATATCAATTTTTATGGGCTTTCTTTCCCCTCTGTGAATCCCTATTCTGTTAATTGCACTTGCCGAATATTTGTGAATATCGCCGACACGGGGAGTTTTATTCAAAGCCATAGGGATTCTTGCTCTGCCCTTTGTCATATCACAACCGTCAGCGACAAGAATTATTCCTGCCTCAATTGAATGAATTTTTCTTGATGACATGTGCCCGATTATAGCTTCCGTAGCCAAAGCTCTTATTATAACTCTTTTATGCAAATCATCGGGGAAAAGATGATTCAGAGTTCTGTTCATAATAGGCTGAGCCAATAATACGGACATTTCTTCATGTCCCTGACGCCCTATTGACATACCCAAATCATGCATTATACCCGCAAGAATAACACCACACATGCTGTCCTCAAATGTACCGATTTCTTCCCGTTCAAGAGATGTTTGAATTCCCGCTTCGTGCAATATTTTCAACATTTTTACGGCATTACTGACTACCTGACGCATATGAACAGGCCCATGGTCATTGAAACCGAGTCGTTTTATTGAAACATTGTTCGAATAATCCTGCATTTCCTGCAATTCATCATCTTCAAACAAATATTTTACAAGTTTCAGACAATCCGGAAAATCTTTTAACCTGTCATAAATCTTATTTTCTGTAGCTACTTCTTTTGCCGATTTCATATTTATATTCCTTATAAAAGCTATATTAACATTATAACTTAATTTACAAATTTTTCCAAGTACAAGCAATTTTTTATAGCGAAAAATCTTTATATAAATAAGGGATAATTCAATACGGGGGAAAATAATTCATGCCGGAACCAATAAAAGGCTATTTCAGCGCATCAACATTTCAGTCTGCAGACGGCAGCAACTTTACTACTGCCGGGTTTGACATAAAATTCCCGCAGGGTTTATCAACCTATATCGGTATGGGAACGGATTTTACAAAAGATCCTTTCGGGGTAATAGATTTTAAAGAATCCAATCCCTATGGTAAAGGGAGCATTGTCGGGCATAATGTACGTATAAGAACAAAATATGATGATAAATTTCTCTCCACACAGGTCAGGGTTTCGCCCTGCACAATAAATGTTCCTGTCGGTAAAAATACTTCAATATATGTAAATCCGCACTATGTAGGTCAATATGATTATCAGACCAACACTTGGAAAAATGGAGCGGGAATATTTGCGGGTGCGACTCAAAAGTTCGGTCAGGATGTTTCGGTATCCTTAGAAGGGCAGCGGTATAATTTACAGGATATTGGCGACAACAGCGGCGGGAATTGGAGTATCAATGCAATTGTATCGTTAAGATTACCATAAAAAAACAGACTTCGTTTCCGAAGCCTGTTTTTATTTTAATTCAATTTTGCTTTGAATAGCTTATTTTGCAGCTTTAAGAGCAGCTTCATAAACTACATTGAAAGCTTCTTTATCGTTTACTGCTAATTCAGCCAACATTTTTCTGTTAACAACGATATTAGCTTTTTTGCAAGCATTAACAAATCTTGAATAGCTCATACCTCTTTCTCTGACTGCAGCGTTAATTCTTACAATCCAGAGTCTGCGCATATTGCGTTTGTTGGTACGTCTGTCTCTGTAAGCATATTTTAATGCTTTCATAACAGCTGTGTTAGCTACTTTAAAAATTCTGCTTCTTGCGCCGATAAAGCCTTTAGCAAGTTTTAAGATTTTCTTATGTCTGTTGCGACTTACATTTCCGCGTTTTATTCTCATAATTCACTGCTCCTATCTTGAATACTTCTTGTATGGTAACTCTTTAGATACCAGTTTAACATGTGTTTCAGATACATCAACCATCTTGAAAATTCTGCGTTTTCTAGATCCTGATTTGTGTTGGAGCAAGTGTCCTATACCTGCTTGTCTTTTTTGAATTTTACCTGATGCCGTTACTTTGTAACGTTTTGCAGCAGATTTGTGTGTCTTAAGTTTTGGCATTTTCTTCTCCTTTTAGTTAAGTTAAGTGTTACAGAAAAGTTTCAGGCATACCAAAGCCGTAAAACTTTCGTCAATCCATAATATTACGCTCAAAATAATTTTGCAATACCATGTTAACAGTCATTAAGCCGCGATTTTTATTTAACCCATTTGAAGCTCTTAACGTAATTAAATCCGTTAATATCACCATCAATAATAGCTTCAAATATTCTTGATATACTTGAGTCATCATCTTTAGGTATTTTATTGACTTTTTCTGCGACTTCAGGTGAATATTCCGTATTATTCAGGAACGGAATAGTATTTAACAGAGTATTAAGTGACAGATTTTTCAGTTTACCGAATACGGAAGTCAGATTTGTGGAAAGAGTTCCATAGACTTCCATATTAGCTACATAAGTTTCTATATCGTAAGAACCGGTCAGGTACAAATTAAGATCTTTACCATGAGAGAAGATTTCCAAATCCTTAACAACACCGTTTTCTATTTTGTAATGACCTGTTATATTCTTAAATTGACCCGTTTTCAAAGGGGTAATCAAATCTATAATACTGTTTATGGAAATTCTTGTAATACCGCTGGTAACAATATTTGTAGCTTTTAAAAGGTACTCAAGTGAACCTAATTTTGGCATCCTGCCGTCTGCTATATCAAACTTGCCGTTTCCTGCCAATGTTTTCAGACATTCAGTATCGGATTTTCCCGAGCATACCAGCTTCATCTTTCCTGTTAATGTTCCGAATACCTGACCTTTCATATTAAATAAAGACTCGGCAACCGCCTGAGCATTAATATCCTTTATACGAGTATTTAACGTTAAAATATTGTTTTTAAGATTATATTCGGCATCACCGGCAACAGTTCCGTTGGCAATATTCATTGTATAATTGTTCACATGTGCAATTTTATCCTTATTAACTGTAAAATCGGATACGAAATTGTCGGCAGTCAGTTCTTTTAATTTCATTTTAGAGGCTTTTACCGAACCTTTTTTGATGATAATTTGTGTCGGATCAATATCTTTTGTACTGTCCTCAACTCCGAGATTTTGCTTATACAATGTTGTTTCATAATTTTCCATCGCAGAAATAATTGTATTCAAATCAAGAGCATCAAAATTCAAACTAAATTCATTGAATACATAAGGAGGAATGAGCTTGTTCTGCATAACCGCAGTCAGAACAGCATCATTATCCAATATTGAACCTTTGGCTTTAACATTGATATTATCACGTTTAAAATTACAGCTTACATCGTTAACCGATATATCCACTATCGGAACATCAATACTTGTTACATCAAAAGTTCCCTGAACTTTTGGATTCATCATATCACCGTTTATAACAAGATCCGACATAAAGAGTCCCTGCTTGATAACCGGTTTTTTAAATATTATATTGAAAATTTTTGCATCTGTAGGATTTGCGGTTTTGATTTTAAAATTATTAAATTTAAGATTACTATCCGCAGGGAATTTTATTGTACCGTAAGCGGCTAATTGATTATTCGGATATTTTCGTCCGTTCTGTGATGCGATAATTTTATCATATTTAAAATTATTCAGAGTAATCCAATCTTTACCCGTTACCGCATCTACATCAATAACAACAGCATTAGCTATATCTCCGATAGATGCGCCCATATAATAAAGGAAAGAATCTTCACTCAGTTTAATGTTGGTTTTAGAACTTAATTTGTCTAACGCACCGCTTAATTTGGAAGATATAATTAAATCACCTTTTTGTTTAATTGGATATACGGATTTTGAATTAAAGAACTGGTCAAAAAATTCCTGCGTCGGTTTTGCGGTTGCATACAGATTCAAATTCGGATTTTCGGAAAATATATTACCGATTTTTCCGTTTAAAAATAACGGCATTTCTCCAAGATATGCGTTGATTTTATTAAAATTCAGACTATCTGTATCAAAAAGGGTATTTCCGTTTTGAATTTTTATTTTTAACTGTTTCGGTTTATAAACAACTGAAGTATTTCCTAACTGACTGAATAACCTGATATTATTGTCTTTAATCTTTGATGCGATATCAATATGACCTTCAAAATCCTCAAAATTAGCCAGCTGCGGATATTCCGGAATCGACAAACTATTCAGAGATGAAATGTCAAAATTCTTCATCGAAAAACTGCCGTTGATAGACTGTTTTGGAGTCATGATATTATCGATATCAATTTGCAGATTAAACGGATTTTTCTCGAACATTCCTCTTATCTGTGATAAGTGTAAATGACCGTTTTTAATGTCAAAATCACTGTTATTCACAAATATCGGAGATTTTGCCCCAAAATTATTATAAACCTTACCTTTTGCGGTAATTTTACTGTAATCAAAATTATTTATATTAAGAACACCCTGATAATGTCCTGCAAAAGATGTACTAACCGTATTGATTCCGGGAACGGGTAATATCCTGTCTCCGTAAAACATGTGCAGTATTGTCCAGTAATCTCCGGCATTAAATTTATGTGAGTATGCATTTGCCGTCAAAATATTATTCTTTATTACCCCGTTTGTACTGATTTCGGAATTAACAAGTTTCCCGTTAATGTTAAAATTACCGTCATATTTGTCGAAATTTACTATACCGGACACATCGGATGCCGGAATTTTTTGAGGGTAAAAAGTCATTTTATTCGAAATAAATTCAACAGAACCTTTTGCGAACAAATCTTTGTTAAATACAGGCTCCTGACCTCTGTCAACATGTCCGAAAATCGTTAAAAATACTTTGGTTGCACCATTGCCGGAGGTTATGGGAGCAAGCATATTCTGAAGTTCTTTTAATATCGGAGAAGTATTTATGATTTTCAGCAAATCTGCGGAATTTTGCCCGTCACCTTTAACATCAACCGACAAATCACCTTTCATTGTGCATTTCCCGTTCACATCAACAGGTAAATTATTTAAAGTCAACGATGTTGTTTTAAAAGTAACATCATCACCGTTGAATTTTACCCAACCGCCGATATTATGAGCAACCATATTATTTATAGTTATAAATGATGCCGTACCGTTTCTGAAATTTATATAGCCCCATGCATGAGGATCCTCTCTTGAACCCGAAATCCTGAATTCAGCATTACCAAAACCTGCCGGAACATCCATCATCGGCACAGGTCCGAGCTCAAATTTAAAAATCTCTCTTAATGGCATTAATACCTTTTTTGCCTTTACCAAATCAATATTTTTGGTAGTTTTTATTGTCATGTCGGAATATCTGTCCCTTATCATTTTAAAAGCGCCTCTGACATCAACATATTCCGACGGAGCAGTCATAACATGAGCATCAAGGTTCATCGTATGATCTTTAAATGAAAGTTTTATAATTCCGTTTTGCGGCGCATCCTTTATCGGTTCTGTCAGATAAACATCCGTCATAAGGATATTACCGTAAAAATTAGGATAATCCGCAACCCCTTTTATTTCCAAATTGCCGGTTGCATTACCGTATATCATGTGTTCTTTTAATTTATAAAAATTAAAATCAGGATTTAAATTTTCTTCTCCGGGGAATAACGGTAAAAGATTTTTGCCTTTTACCAGATTCGCAGTTACTTTCAAATCAAGATTCGGGAATTTATCTTTTGTTTTATAAACTCCGCCTGTAACGAACGCATCAATACCCTCAGAGATTATTTTAAAATTATTAATCTTCACGCCATCATTAATAACAGCTATATCTTGATTTATAATTATTGGGAAATCGCTATATATGGAAGATGCTCTGTCACGCTGCATTATCCCGAAATTATCCAATTTTATCTCACTTTTAATATGCTTATGCCCCTTAACAGTATCGGTTTTAGAATCAATGTCTACAATACCTCTTAATTCGGTTATCTTATTGTTCGTTAAGGTTTTTGCGTATTCCGTAAAATCTGCCAGATTCAGATATGCAATATCTACATTAAGCTTTATCTTGTCCTCAGAAATCTTATTTAGGGGCAGCATTAATTCGATATCGGCCTTGATATCCGTAACATTATCACCTGCGTACAGATCTGCATCGGTAGCTAAACTAATCAGTTTATCCCTTTTGTATTTATATATCCTGAAGTATTCCCCTTTAAATTTAAGAAGCTTATTCTGAGCAAGATCGTCCAAATTTATATTAAACGGTCCGATATCCAAACTCAATCTGCTGAGGACAAATTTTGATTTTTTATTGAATTTAATAGGATACTGCCCTATTAAAAACTGCTGCTCCTTACTGTATACAAAATTAGCCGAAACAGAATCTGCACTCAGATTTTTTATACTTATCTTTTTAAACAGTAATGGTAACAGATTCATTTTAATATCCGGCTTTATAATTTCCAGCGCTTTTGAATTATCATCATTTAACAAATCAAGTTCATCGGCTTTAATTATTACCGTCGGGAGAAGTCCTGTTCTTACATTAGGATTAACCACATCAAATTTATACCCGGTTTGTTTTACAATACTCCGCTCTATAAAATGTTCAAACTTTGCAGTATTAACGACAAAAGGAACAACAAAAAGATATGTTCCGTATAATACGGCACAACATATTAGGGTTATGGTTAATACTGACTTTCTCTTCATAAAACGATTATATTACACAAATACCATAATTACCAACATTTAATATAAAAATTTATACTTTTTGGCGATTATTAAAATTCGCATCTGCGAAATAATAGTAAATACTTGATACTTTTATTTTAGACAGCTTGGAGATGAATATTGCATTTGTTCAATTACACCCGTAAACTGTACAATAAAATAAAACTTTACGATGAAATTTTTAAAAATTGCAATTTTAAAAATTCTGCCAATAATCCGTTTTTAAACAAAACAGACTTTGATATAACCATAATATGGACAGATAATAAAGATAAAAAATTTTAACCGTATGCCATAATTAAAAATGTATGATATTATTAGCTTATGCGCATATTAGGAATAGACCCCGGCATGGCTATTGTCGGATACTCATTAATAGATTACGACGGACAAAAGTGTTCTCTCATCTCATCAGGTTCAATTCAAACCAAAAAAGGTGACAGAGAATCCGCAAGATTGCTCGAAATTTACAATGATATGCAAACAATTGTTAAGGAATTAAAACCCGATGTCGCTGCTATAGAAAAATTATTTTTTGTACATAATCAGACCACAGTTATGCCTGTTGCTCACGCCAGAGGTGTAATTTTAACTGTATTGGAACAGCATAACATACCTATCGGGGAATATACTCCAATGGAAGTAAAAAAGGTTTTAACAGGGTTCGGACGTGCAGATAAAAAAGAAGTTGAACAAATGGTTAAAATTTCTTTAGAAACGGATGTACTGCCAAAATTAGATGATACTATTGATTCTATTGCAATTGCCCTGTGTCATACAAGAAAAATTTAACCTTTTGTAATAATTATTAATTAAAAGACTTTTATTCTTATGAAAAATATGTTACAATAGAATAGAGATCGGATAGTTATAAATATCAAATTATGAAAATCGGAACACAAAAAGCTTTTACTTTAGCGGAAGTGCTTGTTACAATGGGCGTAATAGGCATTGTTGCCGTGATGACAATACCTGTTCTTATTCAGGATGTTGGAGATAAACAAAATATTGTTGCATTAAAGAAATTTTATTCCGAGTTCTATCAGGCTACTATGTTGCTTATGGTAGATTATAGTGAACCTGTAGCTTGGGACTTGCGGGACAACGTTGCCACATCTTCTGACAAAGTTGTCAATATGTACTCGCAGCAATTAAATATGCAAAAAATATGCGGTCCTGACGATCCTTCGTGTTTCCCGTTTCCTATTCACTCATATAGAACAGGGCTGCCGAAGATTACTGAAAGTCAATATAGAAGCTGGAAATTTCGTGGGTTTATGCTTAATAACGGGGTAACCGGTCTGATTGACGTTAATAACGGCAGTATGTCCGTATTTGTTGATGTAAACGGATTTAAAAAACCAAATAAACTTGGAGTAGATGTTTTTGCATGGGCACTTAACGGACAGGGAAGAATCGTAAAATATACAGACCCGTCTCTTGGCCGAAATGATGATGCGGAATATGATTATGCGTTTAGAATTATGCAGGACGGCTGGACCAGAAAATATTAATTCGGCTGACATAATTTTATAAAATTTATTTATACGCTGCTATTTTATAATTTCTTTGTTTGTGTTATCTTAAAAGCATAGACAAGAGAAATTAAGAGGTTTTTATGACAAAGACAGCGATTAATATTGAAGATTTACCTACAGTTTATGATGCAAAAGCTACAGAAGGCGAAATATACAAATTTTGGGAAGACGGAGAATATTTTAAGGCTGATGCCAAAAGTAATAAACCGGCGTATTCAATTGTTATTCCGCCGCCAAACGTCACCGGTGTACTTCATATGGGTCACGCACTGGACGAAACTCTACAGGACATATTAACCCGCTATCACAGAATGTCAGGTTATGAAACTCTGTGGCTGCCGGGAACAGACCATGCAGGTATTGCAACCCAAAACGTTGTCGAAAAGAATTTAAGAGAACAGGGTTTATCCCGCTATGATTTAGGCAGAGAAAAATTTCTTGAAGAAACGTGGAAATGGGCAAATGAACATAAATCCGCTATCTTAGACCAATGCAAGAGATTAGGCGCATCATTTGACCGTTCAAGAGAAAGATTTACTTTCGATAAAGGCTGCTCGGAAGCAGTTAAAGAAGTTTTTGTAAGACTTTATGAAAAAGGATTAATCTATAAAGGCAAATATATCGTTAACTGGTGTCCTCGTTGTAATAGCGCTATTTCTGATGTTGAAACGGAATACGCAACAGAACAGGGACATTTATGGGAAATTTCATATCCTCTTAAAGGTGAACACGGTGCAATAATCGTTGCAACAACAAGACCTGAAACAATATTCGGTGATGTTGCAATTGCGGTTCATCCGGATGATCACAAATATTCCGAACTTATCGGTAAAACTGTTGTAATCCCGCTTTCAGGCAGAGAAATTCCGATTATTGCAGATGAATACGTGGATAAGAGCTTCGGTACAGGTGCGGTTAAAATTACACCTGCACACGACCCGAACGATTTTGAAGTAGGAAAACGCCACGGACTTAAGCCGATTTGGATTTTGGATGAAAACGGAAAAATGAAGGCTTGCGGAGAAGTTCCGGCATCACTTCACGGCTTAGACAGATACGAAGCCCGTAAAAAGATTATCGGTATGCTCGAATACGAAAAATTCCTGCTCAGAACAAGAGATCACGAACACAATGTCGGTAAATGCCAACGATGTGGAACGACAATCGAACCGTTACTTTCGGAACAATGGTTTGTAAAAATGGAACCTCTTGCAAAAGAAGCTATTGCAGCGGTTAAAGACGGCAGAATAAAATTTGTACCCGACAGATGGGAAAAGAATTACTTAGGCTGGATGGAAAACATTCGTGACTGGTGTATTTCACGTCAGTTATGGTGGGGTCATCAAATTCCGGCTTACTATCATAAGAAAACCGGCGAAATGGTTGTAGCCAAAGAAAATCCTGATCCTGAAAATTACGTTCAGGATAGTGACGTACTTGATACTTGGTTCTCATCAGGTTTGTGGCCATTCTCTACAATGGGATTTCCTAATACAGACAGTGATGATTTTAAAAAATTCTATCCTACAACAACTCTTGTAACAGGATTTGATATTATATTCTTCTGGGTTGCAAGAATGATTACTATGGGGTTGGAATTTACGGGTAAAGCCCCATTTTCAACCGTTTATATTCATGGTTTGATTCGTGACGAAAAAGGACAAAAAATGTCTAAATCCAAAGGTAACACTATAGATCCGGTTAAAATCATTGATAAATACGGTTGTGATGCTTTAAGATTTACAATGACATCACTTTGTACTTATGGCGGACAGGATATCAAGATGAGCGAAGAAAGGTTTGAATACGGACGTAACTTCGCTAACAAAATCTGGAATGCTTCAAGATTTGTGTTAATGAATCTTGAAGGTGTTGACGGTAAAGAAATTGATTTTGATGAATTAACAATTGCAGACAAATGGATTTTGGATAAACTTAATTCAACTGCAAAAGAAATTAACGACAACATTAAAGAATACAGAATAGGCGAAACCGCTCATACACTATATGATTTCTTCTGGAACAGCTATTGTGACTGGTATGTTGAAATTGCAAAAATTCAGCTGCAGGATGAAAGCCTAAAACTCAATACCCAAAGAGTTTTACGCTATGTTCTTGATATGTCATTAAGATTATTACATCCGATTATGCCGCATATTACAGAACGTGTATGGCAGCTTTTACCGCATCTTGACAGCGAAAAAGCAAAAGCAATTATCGTTGCGGATTATCCTGTTTATACCGATGATTTAGCATTCCCTAAAGAAGCACAGGAGATGGAATTGGTATTTGAAACAATCACTTCTTTGAGAAATGTTCGTCAAAGCTTCAATATTTCAACTTCTTTAAAAGTTGATATTGAAATCAGAGCAGACAAAGATGAAAAACCTGTATTTGAAGCAATTGAAGCTTATATAAGAAGATTAGCCAAAGTTGAAAATATCTCTTATGCCGATAAAGATGCACCTGCACCGAAAAAATCAGCAACAGCAGTTGTATCAGCTTCCACTATCGTAATTCCGCTGGAAAATCTGATTGATTTCAACGAAGAAATTAAACGTCAGCAAAAGAAATTAGACAAGTTAACTGCCGAAAAGAAATCTATGGAAGGCAGAATTAATAATCCTAAATTCGTTGCGAATGCTCCTCAGGAATTAATTCAGCAAACGAAAGAACGTATTGCTGAAATCGAAATGCAGGAAAATACAATTACAAAACTTATCGAATCTTTGAAATAACATATAACTAAGAATTTTTTCATAAAAAAACGGGTATTATAAAAATACCCGTTTTTTAGTTTATTAATTATTACTCTTATGCTTTTTTAATTTCATTTTAATTTTTCTTGCAGCCCGACGTTCCGCTTTTGTAGGAGTTACTCCGCTATCTTTACTATGTTGATTCCTAACTCGGTTTTTATTTCTTCTATTCATTATTGATAAATCCGCATTTAAAATACCGTATGATTCATCTCTATAGGTTCTGTTTTGTTGCGTTATATAGCTTTTTTCCACGACATTATTAAGATGTAACTCGCATAATCGTTTCATATAATGACGATAGTTGAACGGCATCATAGGATTTTCCACAATCTGTTCTATTACGGGTTCTGAACCTCGTCTGTTATTATCACTGGCACATTCTAAAGCTAAATTTTTAGGTTCTGTTGCCCCTCGTTTAGCCTGAGCTTTGATATGTTCAACCGTTGCAAGCGAATTACTGAGCATTCTTAATGCTATTTTTTGATCGGGATTTGCTCCATTATAATTTCTTTTTGCATATTTTACTATAAATGCATCGGCATTATTATATGCCATAGGCAGTTTTGTTGCTTCAACAATGATTCTTTTCTGCTCAAGAGTATATTCCCAGTTGGTTATTTCATAATCCATTCTGCTGTTTACATACTCTATAAAATCGTTAAAATTAAATTTTCCGGAATTTTCAGGATATTTTGTCTTATATTCCTTTTCAAATAAATCTTTAAGTTTAGCTCTTTCTTCTTCCGGAATGAATATATTTTTTAATTTATTAATGAATATACGACGACTGAAACGAGAAGTTTCTCTCGGGTCTAAAATTCTGGCAAAAGTTTCATTTAACAAATCCTGAACCTGAACACGCTGTTCATCAGGCAAATCACGACTCATCAACCCGATATTTGAAAACAATTTCGTCTGATATTGAACAATTTTTCGTTCCGATTTAGGAAGTCTTATTTTTAGCATCTTATGTAATGTTCTGTCGGGATATAAAGTATTATCTTCTCTCATCATAGAAAATATTTTTGCTTCGACAGGATGTAAGTATTTTTTTAGTTCTCCTATATAATTCAATATCTCTGTAGGACTTGTCGTTTCCATAATTTTATTTTCAAACTCGTTAAATTTGTCAACATCAAGCATAATATGACCGCAAACGGGGCATGGAATACCGTGTTTTGCTAATCTGAGTACATTAAATCTCAATATATCAACCGCTTTTGTTCTGTTAACCAAATCCTCCATTGTAGGAGTGACAATACTTGGAATTTTTGCGCCAAAACTTACCGTATCTCGCTCTAATCCGGGATTTAAACGGAGTCCGAAATAATCCGTATAGCAAGGTTGCATACCAACAGCCTGCTTCCTGTTGTTATTTATATTAAAATTCAGATTTATTATTGCCGGAATTTTCATAATTCTACTTTTTCAGTCCTGATGTATCTACTTTTACCTTACCTTCATTTAAAACAGATCGAGCCATACCTTCAATATCAGAAGGAGTAATCAGCTGTTCTTCTTTAGAGATTTTCATTATGTCATTAAAATAAATCTGCGGATTACGCTTGTTCCATCTTTCCATATATAAATACTGCGGCATAGACCCCCGCTCATTGTTATCAGCTTTACATGCCAGAACAATATTCGTTAAATCATCCACCCCGCCGTCGGAACGAGCTTTGACATGTTCTACGGTTGCAATAGCAGGCTCTAAGAGTTTATATCCTATAGTATCCGAATCGGAGTAACGATGTTTTACGACAAATGAGTTTTTACTGCTTGTTGAGTTTGGCAGCTTGTTCGCCGTATGCATCATTTCGTAATATAACGGAGTTTTTTTGATACCTGCCAGCTGCTCTTTTACTAGCTCTAACATAAATTCTTTGTTTGAAAACGGTATGGTAACCTTTTTATTATGAATCATGTCTTTAGAAGTTTCACATAATCTGACCATATCCTGTCTGCCAAGACGTTCTGCAATTTTCTGAACTCTCATTATCACATACTCACTAAATTCTTCTGCGGTATGGAGTTTACCGAGTTTACTCTTTGTCATCTGCGATGCAAGTTCATACGGTATAATCGTATTTCTTTCCAGAAATTCCGGTTCAGCCATTGGAGTTGTTATTTTTGTCAAATATGCTTTTAATTCGTCATTCGGTATAGACTGAATCATTTTATCTATTTTATAAGAAAATTTTTCGGCATTAAATTCCTCGTAATCAGGAATTTCATACAGTCTTTTATGCTGTTTTCTCATGAATTTACGGAAACTTGTCCTCATGTCCTCCGACGGGAGAGCTTTTGACTGCTCATTAAGATCTTTTAGAATTCCCGATTGCGTTTTGACAAGACGTCTTATAGAATTTTGATACAGGTATTGAATAATTTCTGAGAGGTGCGTTTGCGGACTCTTCTTTGAGTATCGTTCTATCTGATCAAAAACGGTTCTCTGACCTTTTTTCATCCTTTTTCTGTATGGTCTTACAGCCTCTACAAAATCTTTTATCGGACCGCTAAAAACTCCGCTTTCAAGGAGCTCTTGCAGTGTTCCGCCATATAGCATAAGCTTTTTACAATAAAAACAATGAATGTCATGTTCTTTTGTCAAAAACCTGAATTGACCGTGCGTATGTATGGGATTAGCGGTAAACGACGGGGAGTGTTCAAATGTGTCATGCCCAATTATCGGAACAGAAATAAACGGATTGCTATAAACACTGGTAATAACCGGCTTTTCAGCCTTGCAATTATTATATGCAAAAATATTAACTCCCGAAACTCGCATAGATTATTAATACACCTAATAAAAAATTTTTGCGGTTATGTTAAGAGATATTGCAAATTCCTTTGACCTGTATGCCTATCCCATAGGCGGAGGTTGAATATACAGAGGTTTGAGTTTTCGCCAGTTACATTCATCTTCTTTTGATTTTTGAAGTGCAAGTTTAGCGAGAATATCCCCAAGCGGAGCATCGGTTTCCTGATAAGAAATTCCACCCAATAAAGGTAACAACTTGTTATCCGTTATAACATTTTTACTTTTACACAATTCTTTAACTTCCTCTAAATCAACCGCCCCTTTTATTTCATTATCAAGATATAAATATGCTTTATTTTTTCTTGCATCCAGAGCAACAACCTGATTTTCCTTTTCGAGTTTGGACAGAATTTCCAAAGACGATACCCCGATGGCTTTACAATCAAGTTGTTGCGCCATAACTCTTGCTACGGTTGTGCATGCTCTGATACCCGTAAAACTTCCCGGTCCTATATTTGTTGCAATTAAATCCACATCTTCAGGTTTTAAACCGTTTGATTTCAATACATCTTTTATTGTCGAAATTAAAAATGCCGAATGGTATTTTTCGTCATGGTTAACAACTATGCGGGAATCCGAAATTTTCTCACCCTCAGCAAGCGTAACATACATTTTATCTAAACAGGTATCAAAAGCTAACGTAATACTCATCTGCTTAATCCCTCAATAATTTTATCACCTTCCGCTTCGGTAGATTCAAAAGTATAAACTCTGGAATCGTCATCGTTATAAGTTACATTTATTTTTAAATGGTTAAACGGAATTTCATCCTGAGAAAACTCCGCCCACTCAACAAACGTAAGCTGTCTGCCCTCGGAATATTCTCTCAATTCATCAATAATAGTCTTTACCCCTTCATTTTCCAAACGATAAAGATCAAAATGATACATCGGTAAAATTCCGCTGTGATACTCATTTAAAATAACAAAACTCGGCGAAGTTACCTTCTCTTTAACTTCTAATGCATCAGCAACAAGTTTCACAAATGCCGTTTTGCCGGCTCCGATTTCACCGTACAAATTTACAAAACATCCGTCTGTTACAAGCTTTGCAAATCGGCAAGCTAACTCTTTTGTATCATCTAAATTGTTACAAACTTGTTCGTATTTCATTTGTTGTTCCTCAAAACTATTCTACCACGAATAAACTATGAGTTACTATTGATTTTTATGTAAACTCCATTATATAATTAACAGAGATGTTTAAATTAGTAAAACTTTTAATACTGATTATTTGTGTATCAATGGGTTGCTCATTCACGTTTGCGGAAGAACCGGCAATGCTTTCTGCAGGAATTTCCATAAATGAACAGGTACCTGCGGATTTGTTCGGTACTTGGAGGGTTGTATCAAAGCTTAGTGCAACTGACAGTCCTGTTACTTTCAAAAAAATGGGCATAGATTTATGGAACTTATCGAAAACAGGTGACGTCATAAATTTATGTAACCCGATGACAGGGGCATCGGCTTCCGTCAACGTAGAGTACGTTAAGGGGAACACAATCAGATTTACAAAAGAGGGGAACTATGATAATCAGTTATTAACTGATACCGTTGAAATTACTCTGAGCGGTAATAAGTTTACAGGAGTGAATTATCTGAGCCTGAAAACCTATTCAAGTACTGATAATTCCTTGATAAAAGAAAAAACTGCAGCTTATGACTTGCAAGGAAACAAAATTTCGGGTACAAGTATATTAGAAAGGTAGTTTGAGGATATGCAAAATTATAATTTTGATACGGTTATTTTAGGGGGAGGACCTGCAGGATTAGCGGCAGGGATATATGCGGCAAGAGGCGCTGTATCAACAGCTATAGTTGATATAAGCATGTTTGGAGGTCAACCTTCAAATTATTTGGAACTGGAAAATTATCCGGGATTTTCAACTGTCGGCGGATATGATTTAATGGAAAAATTTGAAGAACATGCCGATAAATTTGGTATAGAAAAATTCCCGATGCAGGAAATTCAGTCAGTAGATTTGAAAAATAAAATTGTTAACACAACGGAATGTACATTCAATGCAAAAACAATAATTATCGCAACCGGAGCTCAGCCAATGAGGCTCGGTGTACCGGGAGAAAAAGAATTTGTAGGACGCGGAGTCAGCTATTGTGCAGTTTGTGACGGAGCTTTTTACAAGGATAAAGTCGTAGCTGTTGTAGGCGACGGAAATGCGGCGGTAGAAGAAGCTATGTATCTTACAAAATTTGCGTCAAAAGTTTATCTTATCCACCGCAGAAACGAATTAAGAGCCGATAAAATCGTTCAGGAAAGAGCTTTTAAAAACGAAAAACTTAAATTTATATGGGATACGGTCGTTGAGGAAATTAAAGGGGACGATTTAGTTCATACTGCCGTAATTAAAAACGTTAAAACCGGAGAACTTTCAAATCTCGAAATTAACGGGATTTTCCCATACATTGGGATGACACCAAATGTTGAGATGTTTAACGGTCAACTGGAGCAGGATGCAAGAGGCTTCATTGTAACCGATGAAACAATGAAAACTTCTGTTGACGGGGTATATGCAGTAGGAGATGTCAGAACAACTCCTCTAAGACAGGTAATTACAGCAACAGCTGACGGTGCTGTAGCTGCTGTTTATGCGGTCAAATACCTCGAAACACTCAAGGAAGTCCCGCAAAAAGTATAAAGCCATGACAAATAATAATTCACAAAAAACTTTTTTGGTATTTAATACTTCGCATTTTGGCGATACTTTGTTGTGCAATTCCCTATGTCAGAACATAAAAAAGTTATATCCTGATTCAAAAATTATATTTATTGTAAACAAACCGTTTGCAGATGCCGCTAAGTATCAAAAAGATGTTGATGAAGTAATATCTTTTGATAAATTCGGGGAACATAAAAGCATTATTAACCGACTGAAATTTATTATAAATTTTCCGTATAAACGAGCGGATTATTCGTTTGTTACATATCGAAACAATACAAACTCCCTGTTTTCGAGATTAATATTCAGTAAACATATAATTGAATACAATAAAAAACATATCTATACACCAATGCAGGAATATTTTGTACAGCTTTTGAAGCAAATAACGGACAAGCCAATCAGCTATGTGCCAATGAAATACGAAGTTACAAAAGAGTTACCGGAGAATTTGTCAAAATATTTTGATGCGGATAAAAAGTATGTCGGACTCTGCACGCTTACTACCAATATCCAAAAAGATATTCCTGTTGAAACCGCATACGAAATAATAAACAGACTCTCTGAGAAAGGCTATACATGTGTGTTTTTAGGCTTGGGTAACCAAGCATTACAATATTCGGAAGACCTTAAAAAAAGAGGTTGTAAATTTATTGATTTAATAAATAAAACAAGCATTAAAGAATTAGGTTCTGTATTAAAGAATTGTGAAGCTCTTATCAGCGCTGATACAGGGGTAATGCATATGGGTTGTGCAGTTGATATTCCCGTTGTTTCTGTATTTTATCTGAAAGATTACGTAACTCAGTGGGCACCTGATGGGAATTTATACAAATGCACTGTAATTTCCGAAAACCAAACCGCAGAAAATATATGTAATTCACTTGAAACCCTTCTGAATAGCGGACTTCGTTCGGCTGATGAATTTGCCTCACGCTCATAGAGTTTTCGTTTTAATTGTGAGCGGTACCATTTAATGCGAAACGGGTAAAAAAAAAGTTGCCAGAGTATGGCAACATTAAATAAACACGAGGATATTAAGAGAGAGAGTATAAAGTCTGATATAAAATTAATGCGTTTAATTGCTTGTTATATTTGCTTTTCCAATTTGTAATGTTTTAATTCCCTTACATTTATATAAAGTATTTTTTACGGTTAAAATTGACAGCATGGGATTAAATATTAAGAAATCTTAATATTTAACTTGTATAAGTACACTAAATGGATGATTTATGCAAAAAACTTGTCAAAATAGAAATAAGATGATAAGATAGGAGAAGAAAGAAGAGAGAACAAAGTTAGGATAGTTATGGATTTCGATATTGAAGATTTTTTAAGAAAAGCAGTTGCGATAGGGGCATCAGACGTTCACCTTGCTGTTGGAGAACACCCTACAGTTCGCAAAGACGGCAGAATACTTAAAATTAATATGCCGGTTCTGACAGATGACGATGTTGACAGAGCATACGACAGTTTACTACCAAGATCTACCAGAGATAACATGGAAAACGTATATGATCTTGATTTTGCGTATGAAATCCCCGGAGTATCAAGATTTCGTATCAATTTGTCCCGTCAGTTAGGCAAAAATAAACTCGTTATCCGTTTAATTCCTTATTATGTTCCTAAAGTTAACGAACTCAATCTTCCGTCTTCTATCGAACAATTTGCAACTCTTAACAATGGTTTAGTCTTGGTTACAGGACCTACAGGGGCAGGGAAATCCACAACAATCGCTTCTTTAATTGACTATATTAATACAAATTATCCTAAACATATTATTACGATTGAAGATCCTATTGAATTTGTATTTAATAACAAAAAATGTATTATTTCTCAACGCCAAATCCTGTTAGATACAGCATCATTCCCTGATGGTGTAAAATATGCATTAAGACAGGATCCGGATGTTATATTTATCGGTGAAATCAGAGATCGTGACACTATCACCGCAGCTTTGAAAGCAGCTGAAACAGGTCACTTGGTATTTGCAACTATCCATACTAACGATGCTGTTCAGACTGTTAACAGAATTATTAACATGTTTGAACCATCTGACAGAGATGTTGTTCGTAACCAATTGGCATCATTGATTCGTGGTACTATTTCTCAGAAATTAGTTCCGTTGAAAGATGGCAGC
Organism: bacterium; assembly: GCA_017542305.1. GTDB lineage: Bacteria > Cyanobacteriota > Vampirovibrionia > Gastranaerophilales > Gastranaerophilaceae > UBA1221. The sequence goes on along the minus strand of JAFXXK010000006.1, from coordinate 55,004 downwards.
GGCAGACGTCCGGCATGCGAAGTTTTGGTTGTTACCCCTACAGTTAAAGACTTCATTGAAAAAGATGAATTAGGCAGTATTTATGACCTTGTTAAGAAAGGTTCATTCAACTCCATGATTACAATGAATATGTCTTTATATAATCTATACGCAAGCGGATTTATTACAGAAGAAGTTGCTATGGATACATCAGATGATAAGACTGAATTAGCACAAATGATAAAAGGTGTTTATACAGGCTCTATTGCCGGTGGCAATGACGAAGCTGACATGGATGATCCGTTCTAATGAGTAAATCGGCATTTGTTACTGATGCAATTAATCTTAAGTCCTATAACCTTAGTGAAGCTGATAAGATTATTGTCATGTATTCTCGTGAGCATGGACTTATTAAAGGGGTTGCTAAGGGTGTTAAAAAACCTAAAAGTAAGCTTGGCGCCAGAATGGATTTGCTTGTCGCCAACAAATTGATGCTTTACCATGGCAAAAATCTTAATACTATATCTCAGGCGGAAGCCCTTAATACATTCAACAAAACCCGCAAAGACATGGATAAAATATTTTATTCCATGTATATTTCGGAAGTCGTACATAACTTCGGGGTAGAAGAAGATCCATGCTCAGCAGATATATTTGATTTGCTGTATGAAGCTTTACAGACCGTTTCTGAAGCAGATAATAAGATTAATGTCTTAATTGCCGTATTAAAATTCCAACTCAAAATGATGAGGATTTCAGGCTTCTCTCTGGAATTGGATAAATGCCTTTGCTGCGGCAAACCGATAGAAGAAGAAAATATGATGTTTTCGGAAAAACTTGGCGGTATAATTTGTAAAGATTGTAATGAACATTACGGCTTAAATAAAGTAATGCATTATAAATTAAGAGATTTCTTATCTGTTCTGGCAAATACGGAATTTGACGAAACTTCCGAATACGAACAAAAATCGACAGAAAAAATATGCATGGTATGCTTTGAACTGCTGAAATCATACATCAATTCACATTCTGCGAAAAAATTCAAATCCTCTGCTATTTTACAGGAAATTGCATAATCTTATTTTTCAATAACCGTATAATTGTAATCCGGATTTGCACTAAGTTTTTCATCAATTTCAGCGAATGTTAAAAGCCCCTGAGTTGCGCCAAATTCCGAGACAACTCCTGCAGAGTTAACTGAAGCCATCATCAGCGATTTGCCTATATCAATATTGGTTCGTTTTAATGCGGCACAGAAAGTTGAAGCAAATGCATCACCGGCACCGAGTGTTGATACTACAGAGCTCGGAAATACCGGACAATAAAAATATTTTTTCCCGTTATAAGCATAAGCACCGTTTCCGCCATCGGTAATAACGATTATCTGATAATCTCTTACCTTTAATTTTTCAAACATTTCTTTTACATCAGGGTGAATAAGCTCTTTTGAATACTTTGTATCCCTTGTGTCAGGTCTAACCTCTATCTTCGTTGCCATTGAAGCTTCTTCTTTATTCATTACAACAATATTAGCGGTTTCAAGAATTTTCTTCAGATAATTAAAACCTTTTTTGATACTTGTAGAACCGGCATTAAAACAGATATATACATCATTATCCTGTGCAAAGTAGCAAATATCATCCAATACTCTGTTACTTTCTCCATTTAGCGGTGCAATATAAAGAAGTTTTGAATTTTTTATCGCATCAAAATTAATATCAGATTTCTTTATGTGAGCATTTGCACCTCTGTGAGCCAAAACCGTTCTGTCACCCTGAAAACTTACAAGTATTATTGAAAACCCTGTCGAGTCTTTCGGATCCTGAATTTTGTTGGACAAATCAACATTTGTACCTTCAAACGATTTTATTATGCCCTGAGAATAAATATCGTCGCCTATTTTAAAAATTGCGCTTGTCTTCATGCCTAAATTTGCAAAATTAACTGCAGTATTAACTCCACCACCGCCAACTTTTGATGCAAAATCAGATATTTCAACTTTTGCACCATAAGGGTAACTCATAAACTCGGCTTTCTTACTTTTTGTTGAAACAGATACAATATTGGCATCCTCACATTCAACAAAAACATCCATTGTAGCACTACCGATTGTTATAACTTCAAACATTTTATGCCTCCACAAATTAACTTATTGACCGAAGAATAAGGCTCCAGAACCGTTACTTTCAGATACGGCTGAAAGCTGATTCATAAGACTTTCTAAAGCATGTGCACTTCTTTTAACAGAGGAAGCATTATGCTTTAATGCTGAAATTGTAGCTTTATCGGCTTTATTGCTGGAAACCTTTGATAATGCTGAAGCTATTCTTGAATATTCGTTAGCAATTTCCTTATATTTTGCATCACTCTTAGAGAGTAATGATAAATTCTTGATTAAACTTGCCTTTTGTCCTTCAGGCATCTTTGCAATCTTATTTGCAATATAACTGCCGTTATCAGTTATACTGCTTGAAAACATATCTATTAGAGCAGTGATTTGTTTTCCTCTTTCGTCATCATTAATTGCGGAATTAGCAAGTATTGATACCATTTGAGAACGAATATGACTTGCTTCTTCCTGAGGAGTCAACATGGAAATTACAGATAAAAATGCATTTTGTGCCAAAGTATCCGTAGCTGCCAGTTGTTTATTTAAAATACTTAATGTAGATGCAACAGTTGCCGGAGTCACGGGAGTATATACCGTAGGCTCCTTAACCGTTTCTTTTGCGGATTTTTTAAATATATTAATCTTACTCATATCAAATGCAACCGCAGATAACGGTGTCATGAAACATGCTGCAATAAGCCCACACATTAATACTTTTTTCATTTTTCATCTCCCTGATATTTATAATACCCTCTATGATTACTCTACTATATAATTGCTCTCAATTCAAATTTTATAATAAATTCTTATTATTTCTTAATTAATAAAAAAGTATAATAAAATCCAATTACTCTCTAGTAATCACCGGCAGAAAAATCGTCTTCTTCATCTTTCATTGCAGACAAATCATCTTTATAAACCGCATCAAAATCATCCGGCATAAGCTCGGGATCAGGCCACACTGTTTCATCATCAAATCGGCAAGCATGAAGATTATACGAACTTGTAAAATCAGAATTGCTCAGATTAGATTCCGAGAATATACAACCTGCCAAATCCGCATCGTTAAAATTACAGTATGTCATTTCCGCATAACTGCAATCTGCACCGTTTAACAAGCTTTCGGAGAAATCGCATTCAACAATTTTAGCTCTCGTAAAATCAACCGACGTCAAATCTGCGTTGTTGAAATTTACCAAAGATATATTGCAATCGGAAAAAGAACTTGAATTAAGGTCAACATTAGAAAAATCCACTTCATTAAATGACATGGTTGAAAAATCGATTTCGGACAAATCCACCTCGTCCTGTTCTTGTTTCCACTGATTAAATTTTTCAGGATGCTTTGCCAACAATTCAACTAATTCTTCTTTTGTATAGTCTATCATGCGTTATTATCTCCTTATAAATGGGGGTATTACACTATTTTATATTTTAAAGCTTTTAATGCCGCCTGTAAACGGTCATCAACTTCCAATTTCTGCAAAATATTTGCAACATGTGCTTTTGTTGTATTTATGCTTATAACAAGTATCTGAGCTATTTCCATATTACTGTACCCTTCGGTCATAAGCTTTAATATCTGGGTTTCTCTTGCCGTCAAATCATATTCTTTAGCATTATTTTCCGCATCGAGCATCGGAGAATTTGTAGTTGCTTTCAGAACGATATGGGCGATGCTGGGGTCAAACCATGCCGCACCATCCGCTACGGATTGAACAACCTGTATAAGACGCTGCGGATTAATTTCTTTTGAACAATATGCATTTGCACCTGCTCTTAAACTGTTAATAACTTCTTTTTCATCATTATGTGAAGTCAATATAATAATTTTTACATCTTTATTTGAACTGCGAATAACTTTTGTTGCATCAATACCGTTCATAACCGGAAGTCCCAAGTCCATAATAACGATATCAACAGGGTTGTTATTAAATACTTCAATAGCTTTTTCCGCAGACTCGGCTTCATACAAAGTGCCGACGAAATCCACCCCGTCAAATGCAGTTTTTAACCCGAATCTGGTGAGTTCATGATCCTCAACTATTAAAATATTTTTCTTCATATACCAAGCTCCTTTTTGGCAAGCTCATTGTCCGGATTAAGCGTAAGGCTCTTTTTAAAATAGTAATTTGCATCCTGATAAAGACCGCGAGCTTTACAAACCAATCCTTGATAATAATAATATCTAAAATCATTTTCGTCAATATATTTTACGATATCCAAATATTTCCCCGCAGAAACAGTATTATTTAAAGCTATAGCAGATTTTGCCAACTCAAGCCAGCCATCAACAGAGTTAAGATTTATTGCAATAGCTTTTTTAAGATATTCAACAGTCCTGTCTTTTTCGTACAAAGCTACGTTATAATATGCATCAGAGCAGTCCGAATGTTCTTTCAGAATTTTATAATATACTTCTCTTGCCTGTTTGTCATTCCCGCCTGCGGAATATGACATAGCCATCCAAACCATTGCACTTGAATCCTGACCTGCCGCTTTAAAGTATTTTACTGCATCTTTATAATTTTTATTTCTGTAACTTACCTTTCCCAAAACCATCAGAGCGTCTTTGTTATTTCCGCCAAACTGTAATGATTTTTCAGCAAAATTCTGAGCTTTTTCATATTCTTTCTGGCGGTAATAAACTTCTGACATTAATCCGTAAACTAAACGATTAGTCTTCTTTTTACCCGTAATTGCGGTCTGCAAAGTACGCAAAGCCTTGAAATCGTCATTAATTGAGCAATAATACAATGCCAAATAATATTTCTTTAATGTTTCATCTTTTTCGACTTTGTACTTTGTATATTTTTCAAGTGTATCCATTTTTGAACGGTAAGTCGTAGTATTAAAACTGTGTTTTTTAATATTTTCAAGCACTTTTAGCGCATCTTTTGAATTATCATCCTGCAAAAGAACTTCTATTTTCAGTTTTTGATAATTTATATTATCCGGATTAACAGCAAGAGCTTTATCAATATAGAATTTTGCATTTTTCAGATTTCCCGCTTTCAAAAAACCCAAGGCTGCAATATAATTTGCGTAATCAGATTTCTGCATTAAATCGGTGTTTTTAATTAACTCTGCAGTAGCTTCTTTGCTTAAAGCATTATACATAATATTTGAATAAACTTCCGCAAGATAAATTTCATCAGCATTCGTCAGACTGTTTTTCGGGAAATAAAACCGTTTCAAATCATCAGACCTGACAGACAAAATATCTTTATCGGAAACTCTGCTCATAGCCAGATTACTCAAATCAAACAAACCGATTTCAGCCATGCTGTCAGCCATTCTCAAATACGCATAATCATTAGGCATAACATTCTCAATCAGAATTTTAAAATCCATATATGCGGATTTAACATTTGTCTGCATAAATCTCTGCATTGCTATTTCGTACTGATTTTTTACGGAATTTTTTGTTAATTTGGCTTTTTGCGCCGTAGTTACGGAGTAAAGACTTTCTTCTCTGCTGTCTTTCAACGGTTTTACCTGAGTAGGGTCAACAGGGCTCAGGTAGTCAAGCATAGCGGCCTGAGAGCTCAATGCCGACATAATTATTGCTATAGACGCATTAAATATTATTTTCCCTAACTGCATTTTCCTCTTTCTAATCCTGCTTCCCCGAATAATAGTAATTAAACAACGAAACTATTTCTTTTTCTTCTTCCGTTGGATTTTCTTTTGTCCCCATATTGTATATATCTGATAAATTGTACTTGCTTAAGGTTTTATCATCTTTGGCTTTTAACTTATTATGATTTTCGGTAAGAAATACTTTAACAATTTTATTTACCGGAATCTTTAAAAATACATCTACCAATTTTGCATCGAAATGAGTATTTCTGCCCTTTAACAAAATATCTATAACATTAACTATAGGCATTTTGTCACGATAGTGTCTTTTTGAAGTTATGGCATCAAATACGTCGGATACGGCAAGTATTCTGCCGCCGTACGGAATATCTTCCCCTTTTAAGTGCCTGTGATAACCTGTTCCGTCATATTTTTCGTGGTGCGAACATGCTATCTCGTTTATTTCTTTAAAGTCTTCATTCAGACCGATATTTTCCAGAATATTATATGTTATCTGAACATGCTCCTGAATATGTTTATATTCTTCGTCTGTCAGTTTACCTTCTTTTTGCAATACCGAATCTCTTATACCGATTTTACCGATATCATGGAGGGTTGCAGCCTTTTCAATAATTTCTTTTTTGTGCTCATCCAGTCCGAGTTCATCAACAATAAGCATAGAATACAGTTTAACTCTCGAAGAATGACCTGCTGTAATCTTATCACGGGCATCTATTGAGGATGCAAGCGTATTTATAAAGCTGTCAAACAATAATTTCTGTTCTTTATAAAGTTCTTTCTGCTGCTAGAATAATTGAGCATTTTCCAATGCAATACTTGCGCTGCCGCCTATGGCTATAAGCAAGTCTTCATCATTTTTTGTGAACACGCCGTTCAGCTTATTTAATACCTGAAAAGCACCTATAATATCCTGATTATTGTTTTTAATAGGCATACAAAGAATAGTTTTTGTTGTATATCCGGTAGATTTATCTACTTCAGGATTAAACCTGGAATCATTGTAAGCATCGGTAATATTTATGGATTCGCCTGTTTTTACGGTATAACCTGCCAAACCTTTATCGGCAGGGAAACGAAGCTCCTGACTGTCTAATCCCAAAGCAACTTTAGACCATAATTCATTTTTCTCTTTATCAAGTAAAAATACGGTACATCTGTCAGCCTGAAGTGCCAATTTTGTTTCTTCTGCGATAACCCTCAACAATACATCAATATCTGTCTGAGCAGTAATTGAACGTCCGATTTTTACAAGTGAAACAAGCGGATCACTTGTCGGCGGGAATAAAAATTCCTGCTCGGAACGTATCTGTTTAATTCTTGCAATAACGTAACCGCTGAGTTCATATTCATCTTTTATTGATATACACAGATTTTTGGCATTATTATAATGACATAATGCAACAAACGTATCTTTATTTTTGTAATAAATTTCAGCCAAAGCATATTCTTTGAAAAACTCAGCCGTTTCACTCTTTGCAAAGCCAGCCAGGTCACCTGCGTATTTAACGGAAGCCAATGCATCCTGAACCTGTCCCTCACCCGATACTACTTTTACAAGCGAATTTAAACTCATTACAATTGAAATATATTCCGCAGATTTTTCACTCTTAAATAATTTATAAGCTTTATCTATGGCATCCAAAGCTTCGCCGTACTTTTGTGCCATTACAAAACCCAATATATTTACAATAATATCCTTTGCTGCATCTTTTTGCATTTTGGTCATTGTTAATCCTTTTACAACTTTCTTTTTTTATTATACAATATATTTAGGGATAAGACAAAATATTTTTAAGAGAGATTTGTATTATGAATAAAATTAGTATATTAATTCCTGTTTATAATGAGGCAGCTACATTAAAAGAAATTCTCAAAAAGGTTGAAGAAGCTGATTTCTGCGGGTTAGAGAAGGAAATTATTCTTATTGATGACTGTTCAACCGACGGCACAAAAGAATTATATTCAGAGTTGCCATATAAAGTTTTGTATCACGACGTTAATCAGGGTAAAGGTGCAGCTCTTCGTGACGGATTTAAAGAAGCTACAGGTGATATAATAATTATTCAGGACGCGGATTTGGAATATGACCCGAAAGATTACCATGACCTTATTCAGTTAATTATTGAAAATAAGGCTGATGTTTGTTACGGGTCAAGACTTAACGGCGGTAAACCGTCCCGTTCGTTTATGTTTTTACACTTGATGGGCAATAAATTTTTATCGCTTTTGACAAATATCTTATACGGTTCGACCTTAACCGACATGGAAACATGCTATAAAGCTTTCAAGGCAGAATTTATAAAAGGCATCGAAATCAAATCCAACAGATTTGATTTTGAACCTGAAATTACCGCAAAAGTTCTGAAACGCGGGGCAAGATTATACGAAGTGCCTATTTCATATTATGGCAGAGAATTTGCAGAAGGCAAAAAAATCACCTGGGTGGACGGTATTCACGCAGTCAAAGCTCTGATAAAATTCAGATTTATGGACTAAAATAATTGAAAGGAGTAACTTTGAGGAGGTTTTTATCAGTAATACTTACAGCTGCATTTTGTGCAATGCCTGCCTATGCCTCTAATTGGGTTGCTTCCGAACGGGTTTCGCATGTCGGAACAATTATTGCAAAAAAGAACAGTCTGCCGGGCACTATACATTTTGAAACCGTTAGCGGTACTCCGAACAACAAATATGCAATAGCTGCAAATACGGTTCAGATAAATATTTCTGATTTGGAATACACATCCAATGATAACGAAGTCGCGTATCTTATATCTCACGAACTCGGAGAAATTATTGTAAAAAATATTATACCAAACAGCAAATTTACCGATTCCAAAGATATTGATGCAATGGGAATGGACTTAATGATAAACAGCGGCTATAATCCGCTTGCAGGAATTGCCGTATTAACCAAAAAGCCCAAAAATCCGATAGAAAATGCAACAAATACACCCGCTCATAACGAAGAAGCCGAATATTTATATAATTATTTGTACTTCAATTATCCGTCTAAAATTCTTGCAGGATACAACAACAGCGATGAATATAAAACATTCCTTGCCCATATAGAACCTGAAATAAACGAAATAAAATTCAACAAAAAGAAAAACAGAAAATTTAACAGAACACAGGAAAAATTCAACACTAACAGAAACAAAAAACTCGATAAATATGACCAAACAACGAGCAAACTAAGATTTTGGGGAGTAACTCCCGAACTTCTGAAATCCATAACAGAACCCGAAGAAAAATCATATAAAAGTCGTTAAAATATGTTTCTGCTAATTATAAACTTAATCCGCTCTTATGCAGATATTCCATATTGTCTTTGATTAATATCCATTCTATACATCCCCAACCGGTACTACGTTCAGAACTGCAATGTGAATTGAAATTTCGTGCTGGCGCAAGTCTGTCACGTTTTATACTCAATGCAAATACATCATGTCCCCACTTATTTGGCGGATTATTACCATTAGTATCAAAAAAAGCCACACCGCTTATATCATCTTCATTTGATTGTTTCCCTCTAAACCACAAGGTTGAACCATCATTTAATAATAACTTATAATATATATTGTCTGCAGAATAATTCTCACTATCACCACCATTTTTAAGTTTATAAGTCAGATTAGCCAAGCAAGCAGTACTACTTGTACCACAGTCTTTTGAAATATTCAGATAGGGTTTAAAAATATCTGCAACCTTCGTTGCATCATCCGGATTAGCAGTAGTCTCAAGGAAATGGTTATCCTCAGCTAAATAAAGATTATATGCATTTGCCAGAGTCGTGTACATCTTTTTTACTCTGGAAACGGTTGTCCGTTCCTGATAACTTTGTATAAGCATAGGCATAGTCAATGCCGCAACAACACCAATAATACCGAGGGTAATTAAGACCTCTGCTAAAGTAAATGCTGCTTTCTTTCTACCCTCTCCTAGGGGTGAGGGTAGAAAATCAATTTGAGCATTGCGAAAATTAGATTTTCGGGTGCACTCTACCGAGTATCCAATTTGTTGCGAAATCAAAGATTTCGACAAATTGATAGGGGTTGGTCTTTCATTTTCCCTACGGGATAACCCCCCTCTTAGATTTCTAAGTTCGCTATCGCTCACTAAGAAATCTTGTTCTCCCCCTTGGAGAGAACTTCCTATTGTATGTTGCGAAGCAGTATCGAAACCCTCTAAACCATTGCTATGAGAGGCTACCCCCCCCCCTATATGCCGTAAATACAGATATAATCGTCATTTTAACCCTCCTGATATATTATCATTATGTCATATTTTTGGGATTTGTCAAGGGTAGAAAATATTTTATTAACTTTCAATTAATAAACTTGCGCCGATAACACCTGCGGTATTGCCAAGCTGTGCAGGAACAATTTCAACTGTTTCACCCGCAATTTTCATGGCACGTTTCTTAACCGTTTCTTTTATAGAACCCATTAAAAATTCACCTGACGCAGCAACTCCGCCGCCGATAATAACTTTTTCGGGATTTAAAAGGTTAATTACACTGGATAAACCAATACCGATATATTCGCCCATAATTGTAAATATTCTCTTTGCAACAGGATCACCTGCTTTCGCAGCTTCATATACGATATACGGAGTTATATCAGGGTTAGCAAGCTCTCTGTATTTAGTTGATTTTCCGCCTGCAATATAATTTTCCGCCATAGCAACAATTGCAGGACCTGAAGCAAATGCTTCCAGACAGCCTGTATCACCGCAACCGCATATAGGACCGTCTTTCATCTGAAGTTTAATATGTCCGATTTCGCCTGCCGCATTTGAAGCTCCTCTGACAAGTTTACCGTTAACAATTAAACCCGATCCGATACCTGTTCCTACCGTAATACATATAAGATTTTCACACCCCTGTCCTGCACCGAAATTCAATTCGCCTAACGCAGCGCATCTTACATCATTATCAACACGGGTCGGGATATTAAATTCATCTTCAATTAATTTTGCTATAGGCACATCAACCCAACCGGGAATATTAGGCGCTAATCTGACAATACCCGATTTGTAATCAACCTGTCCGGGGAAACCAAAACCAATACCCTCAATATCTGAAGAACTGCTTCCGGTTTCTTTTAATAATACATGAATCGCTTCTTTTATATTACTTACCGTATATTCATAACCCATTTCGGCATGTGTCGGAATTGAATTTGAATATATAATTTTCCCCTCCGGACTAACCAAAGCCAATTTTACGTTAGTACCGCCAACATCTATACCTATTCTGTTTTGTGCCATTTTTATTCTCCCTTTTCCTCTTTCATCTGAAACCATGATAAGACAAAAACGCCAAAACCTCAATAACCGGGTTTTGACGTTCAAACTTTTATTAAATTTACTTATTCCGAAATTACTCAAGCATTTCTTCTAACAAATCAGCATTTCTGCTTGCTGTTGCAGATTGTCTTACTTTTTGTTTGTAAATGTAAGTTCTTAATGCTTCACGAATTAATTCACTTCTTGAACGGTTTTCGTCATCCGCAACCGAATCAATCATATTTAAAAATTCCTCGGGCATTGAAATAAGTACTCTTGCCATGTAGACTCCTTTGCTTTTTCTGTAATTTCTTCTCGTATATATATAAAAACCGCATGCTTTAAAAAAGTGCTAAAAATTATCTACAAAATATATACTAATTTGCAAGAGTTAAGCTGTATAAGGGTTTTGGAAGTTCTATTTTATTCACAAAACTTAATATTATTTTTTTAATGTTATGGGGTCATCGCAATTGATCAAATTTTTACCGATAGCTTTTTCCAGAGCAGCTTTTGCTGAATTATAACCGTATAAAGTATTATAATATGCGAATTGCGCTTCCTGATAAGTAACCTGAGCATCTCTTAATTCAACAGGACTGGCTTCCCCAACACGATATCTGCCATAAGACAGTTCATAATTTTCTTTAGCCTGTTTTACCTGTAAAATAGCAACAGGAATTTGAGCTTTCTTTTCCGCCATGGTCAGATATGCAGTCTGAATTTCCAAATAGATTGCATTTTGAGTATTCTGGGCATTAGCCAATTCTCTGTCATACAGGTATCTTGCCTCTTTCATCTGATTTCTGATTAATGCTACATTGATGTTTGGAAAAGTAAGATATCCGCCTATAGAATATCCGTAGTTACTATCCGGATGTCTGCCCCCTCTTTGGTATTGCCCTTCTATTGATAATGTAGGGAAATAAGCCTTATTCGCAAGTTTTAAAACCTGCTTTGAGCTTTCAACCTTTAGTTCTGCAACTTTTAATTCGGGTCTGGAATCTCTTGCTATATCAATTGCTTTATTTAAAGTAATATCAACAGGAACATACTCCAATCGTTCACTAACATCATATTTTTCTATGAACGGAACACCCATAATATTATTTAGCTGCGCAATTGCAATATTTACGGCATTTTCTGCCTGTATAAGCTGTAATTTCGCATTCGAAAGATTTGACTGTGCAATTGTTACATCGACTTTAGGATTCATACCAATTTTATAAAATGCTTTTGCCTGATTATAGAATAACTCATATTTATTAACATTGTCTTCCGCAACGCGTTTATTTTCAATGGAAAGCAGAAGATTATAATAAGCATCTTTTGTCTGATAGATAATGTCATTAATTACACCGGCAAGACTTGCCTTATAAGCTTCATAATCAAGTTTTTTTATTGTTGCCTGATTTTGAGTTACACCAAAATCATAAAGCATCTGCTGTAGTGTTACTTGTCCCAAAACCCAATAATTATAAGTAAGCCGCTCTCTTAAAGCATCTGATAATTGCAATTGACGAATTCTTGTGTATCCGGACTGTACATTCAACTGCGGGAAATAGTTTGACCATACCTGTTTTATTCTGGCATCAGATGCCAATGCATCATGGAATGCCGCATTGATTTGTGGATTATTGCCCAACGCAATTTCAATACATTTTTCTAATGTCATATCAACATTTTTAACAACCGAACCGGAAATAGTTATCGGAGTATCCGTATCTTTCTTTTCTTTCGGCAAAACTTTTTCTGCAGCCGGATACTCTTTATCGTTGATTTTATTCCCTATATCAGATTCATCTTGCGCAAATGCAGGAATATTAATTAAACTTATTAACAGTGTCAGAACAAAAATTTTCTTATACATTATCAGTTTTATCCTTTTTTTTACCAAACTTATTAGCGGTAAATCTCTTAAATTCTTCTATCATTACATAAAACGCAGGAACAAGGAAAGTACCTACAAAGGCTACGGCAATCATACCGCCCATAACAGTCATACCAACCGAATTACGGCTTGCGGCACCTGCGCCCGATGCAAATACCAAAGGTAACAAACCGAGTATGAATGCAATATTTGTCATCATAACGGCTCTGAATCTTAAACGAGCCGCCTGAGTAGCCGCTTCGAGAATCGGTAAACCTTCATTTACATGAGCATCTTTTGCAAATTCTATAATCAAAATTGCCTGCTTTGTACTTAAACCTATCAGCATAACAAGCCCGATTTGAGCATACAAATCAAGAGAATACCCTGCCAAATACTGGAAAAATAAAGCACCTACCAATGCAATAGGAGATACAAGCATTACCGCCAATGGCAGCATCCAGCTTTCATATAATGCAACAAGGAATAAATATACGAATATCAAAGACATTGCAATAATCGGACCTATCTGTCCGCTTGATTCACTTTCCTGTAAAGAAGCACCTGACCAAGCATAACCCATGTCTTTAGGCAGATATTTATCAGATAACTCAGCCATTCTTGCCATTGCTTCACCTGAACTTATACCAGGTCGAACCATGCCGTTAATTGTTACGGCAGGATACATGTTAAATCTTGTTAAACTGTAAGGTCCTACAATTTCTTTTACCGTTACAACCGCCGACAGAGGAACCATTTTCCCGAAATTATTTTTGATATATATTTTATCCAAATCGGAAGGTTTTTCTCTGAACTGAGCATCTGCCTGCATATATACACGGAATACACGACCCAGTTTATTGAAGTCGTTTATATAGCTTCTTCCGAAATACGATGCCAATGCGCTATACGCCTCGTTAATAGAAACATTTTGAGCCAGAGCTTTTGATGCATCCACATCTATCATCATTTGAGGTAATGTTGCCGTATATGTAAAGTTCAGTACGGTAAATATTGCATTACTTTCTTTATCTTCCTTCATAACGGCATTGGTGAATTTAACAGCTTCATTATACAATTCCTGAGGGTTACGGTCACCTTTATCCAAAAGCTGATATTCGAAACCTCCGACCATACCCAAACCGCTGATTGCCGGCGGAACAAATGATGTAATTATCGCAGAAGGATAAGTCGCAAATTCTTTCTGTATATTATCCAAAACACCCTGCATTTTTAATTCTTTTTTCTTACGGTGCGACCACTCATCCAATTCCGAGACAATAAATGAAGTGTTTTCGCCTTCAAAACCAACCAGTGTAATAGTGTTTTTTACCCCCGGAATGGCAAGTAATTTTTCTTCAACATCACGGGCTACACTATCTGTTCTTGAAGCGGAAGAGCCGTCAGGAAGCTGTATTCTTGTAAATATAACCCCTCTGTCCTCATTCGGCAAAAAGCCTGTAGGAATAATTTTAAACATGGAAACAATAAATATAACAATCAGAACAAATACCGTCAAAGTGATTTTCGGAGAATTAATAAATACTTTTGCACTTTCTAAATATTTATCCCTGACATTATTAAACCAATCGTCAAATTTTTGTATAAACACAAAATCCGCTTTTTCATTTCCGCCTGATTTCAGAATCATAGTACACAACGCAGGGGACAGGGTTAGTGCGACCAGCGTTGATAAACCGATAGCAGATGCTATACACATAGCAAACTGTCTGAACATTTGCCCCGTAATACCATCCATAAATGATACCGGAACAAATACTGCCATCAATACTAATGATGTTGCAAGAACCGCCCCAAATACTTCTTTCATAGTGATTTCGGTAGCTTCCTTTGCGGATAATCCTGCCTGAATATGCCGCTGGGTATTTTCCAATACAACGATAGCATCATCAACAACAAGACCTACTGCAAGTACAAGACCAAACAATATAAGCATATTTACCGAAAATCCAAAGATATTCATAAATATAAATACCCCGATTAACGAAACCGGAATTGCACAAATAGGAATAAATGCAGCACGGGCAGTACCCAAAAACAGGTATGTAACAAGGGCTACAAGTAAAACAGCCAGCGCAATTGCCCCTATAACCTCATTAATTGCTTCTCTTACATAAGTCGTTTCATCGTGCTGAATTTTATATTCAATATCCTGAGGGAAAGTTTTACTTAATTCTACCATCCTTTTCCTAAGCTGGTTGGAAAGGTCTATGGCATTTGCTTCCGGAATTTGTGATATTGCAATAATTGCTGAATTTTTACCGCCAATACGAGAGAAGTATGAATAACTTTCCGCACCAAGTTCAATCCTTGCGATATCCTTTAATCTTATCTGTGAACCGTCTGCTTTTGAACGAATAACGATTTCTTCAAATTCCTCCGGTGTCTGCAAACGACCTTTTGTCCTCAGGGTTAATTTAATCAGTTGTTTATTAACCATAGGTTCAACACCCAAATCTCCGGCAGGAGCCTGTAAGTTTTGAGATTGAATTGCAGCATTAACTTCACTTACGGAAATTCCCAAATTAGCCATCTTACTAGCATCAAGCCAAATTCTCATAGAATAATCGGAAGAACCGAAAACTGATGCCGTACCAACACCATGAATACGGGATAATTCGTCTTTAATAAATATTGATGTATAGTTCGCAATATACAGGGAATCGTAAGTACCGTTAGGCGAGTTTACTGAAATCATCATAATACCCGGCCCGCCGGTTGATTTTCTTACCGATAACCCATAACGCCGGACATCTTCAGGTAATCGCGGAGTAACCAGCTGGAGTGCATTTTGAACATTAACAACCGCCATATCAGGGTCAGTTCCTATACGGAAATATAATGTTAACTGATATTGCCCGTTTCTGGAAGTTGACGACATATAAATCATATTATCCGTACCGTTCAGCTGTGCCTCTATCGGAGCGGCAACTGTTGATTCAACTACATCGGAACTCGCACCTGCATATGTTGCCGTTACAACAACCTGCGGTGGTGTGATTGACGGATATTCTTCCAAAGGAAGCTGCGTCATCAGCAACATACCTGCCAACATAATGACCAAAGAGATAACTATCGCCATCTTAGGTCGTTTTATAAATAAATTACCTTGTTGTTTATCAGTCATAAGTTTAAATTTTCCTTATATTTTACGGGGTAAATTCTATGATTTATCTTCTTTATTTTTTATACGGACTTTTGCCCCCGGAATAATTTTTTGAATTCCGTCAACAATAATTCTGTCACCTGTTTTTAATCCATCTTTTACAATCCAGTTATCATTATGCTGACCGCTGACTTTTATGTATACGAGCTGAGGAATATCATTCTCATCAACGATATAAACATATTTGCCTGCCTGATTTTCCTGAACTGCAACTATCGGAACTATAGGAACTTTTACGGGTCTGTTTGCATATAATTTCACATTAACAAATTCACCGTGCAAAAGCTGATTATTTGGATTTTTGAAGGTTGCACGCAAAGTAACCGTACCGGTGGATTCATCAATTTTATTGTCAGTAAAATCCTGTATCCCGTCATATTCATATTTTGTACTATCCGAAAAATACAATTCAACTTTTCTCTGTTGATTATCAGCTCCGTCAGCATTAGCTAAAGAATTATAATCGGCTGCTTCCAACGGGAATGTTACATAAATCGGATTAACGCTGTTTATAGTCGTAAGCGGACCTGATGACGGAGATACATAGTTACCTACCGTAACATCTATGATACCGATTTGTCCGTCAACCGGAGCTTTTACATTTGTATATGATAAATTTCTGTTACTGTCACGATGACGAGCCTGAGCAGAAGCTAATTGAGCTCTTAAAGAATCACGTTGAGATAATATATTATCATATTGTGCCTTTGCAATATAATCTTTTGCAACCAATTCTTTCGCCCTTGCAAGTTGCTTTTCTGCATATTCCAGCTGAGCTTTCAGATTAGAAACATCCGCCCCTGCAACACTTGCAGCGTTTGAATATTCCGCAGGTTCAATTAAAAATAACGTTTGTCCTGCCTTGACAAAATCCCCTTCTTTAAAATAGCTTTTCTGTAAATAACCGTTTATACGAGCAAGCACATCTACACGATATTTCGCAACAACACGCCCGGGAGCATCATAGCTTCTTATAATATCAGCATCCTTTATATAATCAACAGTTACCATAGGGGCTTTTTGCTGCTTACGCTGAGCTGCCGATTTCATACCATTATATGCTGAAATGCCGAACCTGATACCAATTGCGGCAAACACCAGCAATATAATAATGATTATGTTTTTTTTCATGTCTAACCTCTTCTTTTACGGGTTTATATAAAAAATAATTATCAATATCCCTTGAACTATCGTAATTATACAAAAATTATATTATGCAAAAAAAGCTTTTGTCAAGTTAAATTGTGCGTATCTACATCAAATAAATTAAAGTTTTTTGGGAGTTTTTCCGTAATATAAAACAGGTGAAAATAACAGAAGAGTAATTCATGCCGGAAGAATTCAGTTTTTCAAACGGGAAAAAATTGAATAGAGAGGATTTTAGACAGTATATTAAAAGCGGTCAGTTAGATTCTAATGAGAAATTCAAGAAACTGTTGAGCGCATTTGAAACCGGAAATCTTGGACATGCCGACGACATTGAAATTGATAATATGTTCAATGCAATGTCCAAATATGCACAAAAAAACGGTAATTCTATTTTTGAAACAGATGAAGCAGAAAGTTTTTTGAATGATACAAAAACAGTATTTGGGAAATCTCTAAAAAGTGAAGGGTTAAATGTTTCGGAATTATTCGGGCTGTTTAAAAATACCCCCGAAACGCATTATAGCGAAAATGTTGAAGTAATACCGCAGGAATCGGTACCTGAAAAAACCTATGATGAAATAAAAACAGAAACAATTAATTTTATCGCAAACGAATCAGGCAATGCTCTGCAAAATTTATTGCATTATGACCCCGGACTTATCAGCAAAGGTTATAATGCCATAAAAGACTCCCTTCAGGTCGGGTTGAATGAAAGTTCTCTGCAACGTCGCTTATATTATGAAAATGAAACGGCAGAACTTTTAAGACGTGCACAAAACGGAGAACTTACCGCTCAAGAATACTATGATTCCATAGCAGAAACTTTATATGAATTATTCCCTAAAGAAAATTTGAACGAGGATAGTCATAAAAAACTGAAAAATATGATAAAAACCCTATCTCCGAGACAAATAGAGGAATTTTCAAAAAAGATTATTGCATTACCTGATCCTGATGATGCAAATTACAATGAAGCCAAACAAGACTTTTTAAAACAATGGATAAGCGTTACCCACGACTTGGAACTGGGTGTAAATTCAGATCGACAATCAATAAGCCACAGCCAGTCGGTAAAAACTCCGTACAAACTTAAAAACCCGCAGGAAATAATTACTTTTGAGAGGGTATTTTTTGAACGATACGGGAAAACTTACGAACCGCAGGCATTTGAAAAATTGTCCGAGACTAAAAATACATATTTAGTAGTTAATTCAATGTATCAACTGGACATGCACGCACACGCTATACTTGACCCTGCAATAGAAGCTTTCAAAAATAATATCCATAACAATTTAACAGGCAATACAAGTAACCAAGCCGAAGATGAAACAACGTTTGACTGGTTTAGTAACGGACTCATCGAAGTTATGAATTCTTTGGGTTTAACTAACGATGAATCCAAAAACAATTTCCTGAAAAAGTTTACTACGGAAGTGTCTGTTAAAGACGGTAAAATTGTATGTAATAACGGCGGGAATGCCCGTAACGGACTTTTTCAGTTATCAGCTTTAGCAGAAGACATGTTGAATTATTTGGATAAAAGATCCCCTTCCGCAGAAGATGTCAGCAAACTTGCAAACCAGCTTGCCGAAGATTATACCGCAGTATTTGGACAGGAAAGTACAAACTCATTGACAGAAACCTACATTAATGCCTCTGAGGGGGCAGTTTCCACCCTAAGAAGCGGTGTAGAATACGGCAGCGCTACAGTAGCCGTTGTAGCTATGGTTTTCGAACGCCCTGATATCGCATTAGTCGCAGGAGCTGTCGGTGCCTTTGGCGGCACTCTCTTAGAAGGCGGGAATGAACTTGGCAGAGAAAATCCTGATGATAAAAAGTTTGACGCATTATATGAAGAACTTAAACTCAATTCGGCATTATTCGCAGTAGGACTCGTATCCGGTGCTGCGGGGAATTATGCAAAGGCTTTAACAATAATAAACCAATGCCCGAAATTAGTTCAGTGTATAACTGAAATCGGAGTAGATGCAACATTAAGTTTGCTTGGCACTCAGATTTTGACCGGACAAATTGATATTGAAGCGGAAGCTATGAGTCAAATAATTGCGGTTGTAGCCGGAATTATAGGTTCTAAAGTACACGCAGGCAGGCAGGTTCATCTTACAGGAACAAAACCTGAACCTTCACAGGTCAGAGTAACTCCTGAAAGAACCCCGGATCAAATACACGAATTAAATCAGCGTATAACGGAACAAAATCAAAAGATTTCAGAACTGACCGGCGAAGATTATCAAATATCCGATATTGACAGACAAGTTTTAATGAATCTTGAAGACGGTCAATCCCACGTCATAACCGACAAAAACAATACCCAGATAAAGCTGACAAAACATGGAGAGGACTTTGATATTGAAGTTTTAGGCAAAGCGCCGGACAACAACTATGCGGCTCATTCTACAAATGATATTCGTGAAATTCATACAGGCTCTATGGAAAGAAATCAGTCATATACGCTTAATATGGACAAACTTCCAATGATTGACATCGGTAACGGAGAAATTATTGACCTTGAAATGAAAGCATACAAAAATGCTATCCTGAGCCTTGACGAAGGGGAATCCTTCACTATCGGCAGAGATGGAAACTTCACAACTGATCCGAACAACAAATACACCTCCCGTGAACATATTGTTATCTTCAAACAAAACGGTGTAATTAAAATAAGAGATATGTCACTTAACGGTTCAAAAGTTATAAGTGATGCATCTTCAGCTCCTCGCCCGAAATATCTGCAAAGAGGAAGAATGGAACAGAATCAACCCTATATTTTGGACGAAAATAACTTACCAACACTACGAATAGCGGAAACAGAAGTTTTAGATTTGAATATGTATAAAGCTATGCTAAATGACCTAAAAGAAGGGGAATCTCTAACAATCGGCAGAGAAGGAGATATTTCTCTTGCAAATGGTAACGGAATTTCAAGAAAACATCTGGTTATATACCGCAGCAACGGAGTTTTGAAAATTAAAGATTTATCTCTCAACGGTACCGTAGTAGAACCTAAAAGTTTTGTAGGAAGAATGAGAGACCGAGTAAATAATATATTAGACTATTTTAATTTATCCGAATTAAATGAAGCAGAACGGAATGTTTTGGAAACATTTAAGGATAATGAAGATTTTTGCAGAATTGTAGAAACCAGTTCATCCCCTAAAGAAATAATTAAGAATATTATGAAGGTTTTAGATGATACTAATCTGGTTGATCCTAAAATAAAGAATGCGATATTACATGGAAATGCTGATATGGGGCGCTCAGGAATTGTAGATTGCACCGTAGATAAAAATATTCTTAATGATGTAGTAAAACTTGCGAACGGAGAAGATTACATTAAAAAATTCCCTTCAGAAACTCCCGAAGCAGAAATTATGAGAGAAACTCCCGTAGGAGAAGTTGCTATTGTTGACGGAGTATTATATGTAAATAACGGTACAAATTTAGAAAAAATAAATATGTCCGAGCCGACTTTCCGCAGATTATTCCCGCCTATTAAAAGATTTTCAACACATCAGGGCGAAGTAGGAGATTGTTATTTGGTTTCACCGCTTGAAAATTTATATTCTAAACCTAAAGGCAGAGTTCAAATATACCGGATGATTGGAGAAGATGCTAACGGAATATACACAATTACAGCAAATAGCGGTTATGAAAAAACTTATTTTTATCGCCTTGACAGCGAATATAAACATATTAAAGAAGAAGGCGGATTAGCAATTATTGAACAAGGATATTGTAAAAATGAACTTGCCGAAGCAGTAGGATTTGACCCAACCGAAACAAGAATTATGGAAATAAATGCCGGAGGCTGGGCACACGATGCTATATTCAATCTGCTTAGAAAACAAACCACTTGTACAAGAGATCCTGATTCTATACAAAATTATATAAGAGAATACGGAAATAACGAAGATTATGTAATTAATGTCGGTTCATTAGCAGGCTCGGATACTAATGCAATGAGCAAAAAATATGATCTTTATGAAGGACATATATATTCAATCAAAGGTTATAACAGTGCAACCGACTGCGTTATAATCTCTAATCCGTGGCATTCCGGACTTACTGTAGAAATCCCGATGAGTGAATTTTTACAATATTTTGATAATCTTACAATATTAAAATTATAAATGAAAGGTAATAAAATGGATTTAATAAAAGAATATGAAATAATTCAGACAAATATAAACAAATTAACCAGAATGAATACCCCTGTTGACAGGAATATGCGAATCCGTCAGATACAAATACTTGAACAGCTTGATGATGAATTTGTAAAAGAAGGAAAAGAAAATATTGCCGTATATAAAGTAAGACTACGTTATAATGCAATGTTAAAGTATATTTCTGATGAATTGGGATTACCTGTCAAGAAATATGTTGAAAATATAAAATTACTTACCCGTAAAATGGGGATACCGGCAGATGACTAAATTTAGCATAAATGTTTAATAAGCAGTAAATAATTTTTCAAAATAGTCATTTAAACTGTCAAGAATTTCTTTATAATTAACGGAAACCGGAGTAGGTTTTGCGGTATTTATTACCTCAAGAAAAACTTTTGCATTATTTGGAGCTTGCCCGTCAAGAAAATATTTGGAATTTGCCACATCTTTTCTTGCCGGTACTATCAAACCGCATTGTGTAATTTTCTCTATGCTCTCTTTTGACGCCAGATAGTTAACCAATTTTTGAGCTTCCGATTTATGTTTTGAGTTTTTTGAAACCGCCCAGCCTGATGCATCAAGAGGGACAATACTGCCGGCATTGCCTTTTGGGAAAGGTGCTATATCCCAATTGAATGTGGCTTCTTCTCTGTATTTAGGGACAAGCCATCTGCCTGTTAAGTGCATCCCGATTTTTTGCTGCAAAAACATCTGTGCCATGGTTGCGCTTGCGCTTTCTTCCGCCCTTGGGGCAACATGATATTTGCCTCTTAAATCAGCATAGAATTGCAGACCTTTTTGGGAATTTTTATCTTCAATTATAATTTTACTCAAATCATCAGATAATATTCCGCCGCCTTCACTCATTAAATATGGTAAGAAAAATAACGAATTTGTTTCAAAACTTATTCCAAAAGTCTTATCTTTCGTAAGTTTTTGCGCCGCAAGTAAAAAATCCTCTGTTGTCCAATTTTTATCAGGGTATTTTACCCCATATTTATCAAACAAGTCTTTGTTGTAAAATATAACCAGATTTGATACATCTCTCGGCACAGCATATAACGTACCTTTCCAGGACAGGGCTTTTGAAACATTCTCATCAATTTCTGATAAATCAGCCCACTCTCCAACCGGTTCAAGAACACCTGCATTAGCATATATGGGAAGATAAAGATTATTTATAAAAACCACATCCGGTGCAGAATTTGATGCATACAAAAGATGAATCTTCTGGAAATAATTCTGCGGGATATGCATGAAATCAACTTTTATATCGGGATTATTCTTTTCAAAATCCGCTAACAGCGGTTTAATAATATCAACTTCGGATTTAGAACCCCAACTCGCAAATTTGACAACAACCCTGCCATCGTGAGAAGTACATCCGCACAACATACAAACAAATACGAGCAATACAACAAGTTTACATATAAAATTTTTCATCAAAAGCTCTCTATATCCGAATCATATTATAATTCTATCAATACGCCCATTTTATTGCCGTTGACTTCAACTAAGAAACGTTCAGCTCCGACTCTTACAATATAAACATTCGGACTGTCTTTTCTTACCTGCAATTTATATCTGACAGAATTACCAAACTCTTTCAATACGGTAACCTCATTATTGATTTTACCAATCAATGAGCATCTGCCGTTACCATCGGAAACAATATAAAATCCGCTGTTATTATCTATGTTATAACCTGATTTTACAATCTTGCCTTCTAACGGATTAGATACGGCTTCTTTATTATATTCGGGAAGTTTTGCTTTACCCATTCTGCCCATACTGTCGGCAACTCTGCTTGATAATGAAGCCGGTGCGGTTGCATATGATGTTTCCGGCATATCAAAGAATTCTTCTATTGTTGCCATTGAATATTGGGTATTGTCTTCATTTTTAACCGGAGTAGTCTTCGGTAAATTAATACGGGAGCCCATCGCATTACCTGAAATCAAATCAGCAGAACTTAAGTTTCCGTCTTTAAATCTTCTTACCGATGAATACATATCCGAATTTTCGAGATTTACATATTTTGATTCTATATTACCTGTTCTGATAATTTCTGAACTGCGTTTCGGCAAAGTAACATGTCTGCCGTTTTTTTCCAAAGCTGCTTTTTGTGCAAAAGATTTTAACTTTGGAGATGTTCTGATTGTTTTTGCAATAGCTTCTTCTTCAGTGGCAACAGGTACATTATGCGTATCCTTAAAACCGTTTTCAAACTGCTTGATAATTAAATCTTCATCAGCTTGTGTTAATCTTTCTTTTGATGGAGAAGCTTTTAATGTTCTCTCAAATTTAGATGCTAATTTTTTATAATCTAATTTTGTATTTGCTTCAGATTTTCTTTCAACTATTTCAAGACGAGGAAGGCCTGAAGCCTTTAAATTCTGATTTTTAACCTTACGAATCGGCTTAGATTTCGGCATAGCATTCATTGCAGGTTTGTTATATGAAGTCAGCTTTTTAGGTTTAGCTTTTGGTTTAAGATTTGATTTACCTGCACTTATGCCCGTAACTTTTTCAGACTTACCAATTTTAAATATATTATGAAGTTCAGCCGTTTTTTCATCAATAGAATTAACAAATTGATATTCCCCGTTACCAACATGCTCAAGCACACCCTCATTCGGGTTAATTTCTTCTAATGAATTAACAAATTTCTGGTATTTCTCCTGCCAGCTGAGACTGCTATCCTCTGCAATTGCACTGTAATCAACAGTATCGGATTTCGGCTGTGCCTTTAGATTTTCCTTAAACGCTCTCTTCAATGCTACCGAATGCTCCAGAGAATTTTTTACTACTCTGAACAAAGCTGTTATCCCCAGTAAAGAAGTCAATAAAATAATTAGTGTCGTCAACATAGTATTATCAAGCCCTTTATTAATTGGTTGAGTCTGTATATTATCCGTAACTTTTGTCTGAACTGCCTCTGCATCAACGGGAGCAGTTTCAGGTTCGGTATTTTCTGTTTTGGTTATCTCCTGTTTAGGTGCAACATCTGTCTTTGCTGCCACATTGTTAACTTTTGCAGCTGCTGAAACGGTATTTGCTTTTTTATTATTCTGAGCAGCCTTATTACCCTTACCGGAATCCGTTTTATACGATGTATCGAGGGTAGGCAATGTTACTACCTTAGAATTGTCTAATCCAATATCTGCGGCATTGCTTTGATTTGCCGATGAATCTACAATACCTTTAATTTTATCTATAACTGATTTTGGTTTTGCGTTGGAATCATTTGATGCTGTTTTAGATGATGAATTTGCCGTAAATATCATTGGTGATGCGGATTTTTGAGCGGCAGAAGTACTGTAATTTTCCACATCAGCTTTTGGTCTTGGCTGTAATGACTGATTATTTTGAGTAGTGTAACCTTTAGACTGAGCGATGAGTGTTTTATATGCTTTTTGTTCAGCAGTAAGCGGCACACTCTTTTTAGAAGTTGTCGTAATAGATACCGGCTTTGTTGTGGTCAAAGTTACCTTTGTATAACCGCCTGCACCGTCATTGACAGATTTTACGCTGACATCCGAAACAACATCTTTGATGGAAGAATAATCAACACTTGATGTCTGATTTCCGGAAACATTCGGCATGAGAATAACATATTTGTTATCACCTTTTTTAGTAACTGCAACATTCTCATCGTAAGGGTTTTCGGTATAAATTGTAACATTAAGTGCCGAACCGTTTGAATTACTTTTCTTTATATCGAGCTTATTTATATCATTAGCATTTGCACTTATTGAAAGCGCGCTAAAGGACAAGAGTAAACCTACAACTATATTTTTTACACATGCGTTATATTTTAACATTATTTTCTTCCCATTTTATATTATTATAATACATTATGGTAAAAAAATTTGCCACTTTGTTAAAAAATTGATACTTTTATGTTAAGATATGTGTATGAAAAGTGGATTTACAGCAATAATAGGAAGACCGAATGTCGGCAAATCAACCTTACTTAACTGCATTTTAGGGCAGAAGATTGTTATTGCAACTGACAAAGCCCAAACTACAAGAAAAAGAATTAAAGGAATTTATACAACGGAAAAAGGGCAAATTGTTTTTATTGACACACCCGGAGTACACAAACCTTTGAATAAACTTGGAGAATTTTTACTTGATGAGGCTAAAGTTGCCGTACCCGATGCCGATTTAATTTTATTTTTGGTTGACGGCTCAGATCCTGCGGGAAAAGGAGATAAGTGGATCGCCCAAAATATTTTACAGACTGATATTCCTGTAATTATTGTAATGAACAAAGTTGATAAAATTAAAAAATTGGGAAAAATCGAAGAAAATTTATTATCATATAAAACTTTATTTGAAAAAAATTATCCTGTAGTCAAAATATCTGCAAAAACAGGCAGAAATATAGACACCCTTATAAAAAACATATACAAAGAACTTCCTGAAGGTGATTACTTATATCCGGAAGATGTTGTTACGGAAGAAACCATGAGAGATGTAACCGAAGAAATCATAAGAGAAAAAATCCTTATGAATACAAGTGATGAAATTCCACATTCCGTAGCAGTAAAAGTTGAAAATTATTTTGAACAGGATGAAATCGATAAGATATACGCCACAATATTTTGCGAACAGAAAAGTCAAAAAGGAATACTTATCGGCAAGGGAGGCTCTCTGTTGAAAAAAATCGGAACAGAGGCGCGAATTGAATTGGAAAAAATTGCAGAAAAAAAAGTTTTTTTGTCATTAGAAGTAAAAGTCGAAAAAGACTGGCGCAAGAAACAAAATTCACTTAATAACTTCGGATATAAAAAAGAAAATTAGCAAAAAAATATCGGGCTTTTAGAAAGCCCGGTATTTTTAACTGACATTTTGAATTATTCCGCATTTCTTGTAACGGAAGCACCGCCATCCTGGATGGATTTGCGTACATTTTCCTGAATTACTTCAGGATTATAGTCTTTATTTACATACTCGATTTTTGCATTTTTCTTTAATGATTCAACCAGGTTATCAATATTATCAAGCTGCTTTTGATTTACCAAAAATTCTTTGATATTATTTTTAACTTTTTCGAAAGGTTCCTGACCTGCAGCCATTCTGTCAGTAACCATAATAATATGATAACCGTACTGAGTCTGAACAGGTCCTACAATTGTGTTTGGTTTTGCACCAAATGCAGCGTTTGCAAATTCAGGTACCATATCCTGTTTTGCAAAGAAACCTAAATCTCCGCCTTTTTCAGCAGAACCCGGATCTTCAGAATTTTCTTTAGCTAATTTTGCAAAAATTGACGGGTCTTTTTTGATCTGAGCAATCAATTCTTTAGCTTTGGTTTCTTTTGCCATAATCTGTTCGCCAATTCTTGATTTAATTTGCATATCACTCAGATTTTTATTTGCGGGATCAGATTTTACAATTTCTTCCATTTCCTGAGGATTTACCGCAATCAAAATATGAGAAGCTCTGACTTTGTCAGGATATTTGAATTTATCAATATTTTTGTTGTAATAATCTTTTGCTTCTGCATCAGTAACATCAGCTGTACCGATAGATTCAGCCAATTTTTTCATTTTAACTTGTTCTTTTAAATCTTTTTTAAATTCGCCAACAGAAATTCCGTTGTGTTTAAGGATTTTATCCAACTGTTCTTTTGAACCGACTTTATCAACAACTACTTTAATAGCTTCTTCCATATCAGCATTAGTAACTTTAATTCCGCGCTTTTTGACTTCTTCATCAAGAAGAGCTTTTATAACTAATTCATTTACTATTCTGCTCTTTACGAGATTATATATAAAAGTATTATTCGGATCTTTTATATTAATCTTCATTTGGCTCAATTCGCTATTTTTAGCTTCTTTGTCAAGAAGTTGATCAAACTGTGCCTGAGTAATATTGGTATCATTAACCTTAATAATTGTTTGTGATGTTTTCAAGCTACAACCGGTAAACAAAACTGCTGAAACAGCAAGTGTAACTAATAATTTCTTTCCCTTCATCAATATCTCTCTTTCTTTTATTTTGAGTATTCGTGACTAACTTTATTTATATAATAAAACAAATCTGTTAAAATGTTAAATATTTCATCAAAATTCATATAAGAATTGTTAAGCAGAATTATAGAAACACCCTCTCTGCAAGCTGCCGGGGCAAGTGTAAACTTAATACGTTTAAGGATTTCCGAAGGCAATCCTGCCTGAACCATTTTCCACTCCGGCTGGGTATAAGGAGTGTATATTCTTATATTCTCCGGAGTTTCTCTGATAACAGAAATATTAACCGCACTGGCAGCAAGCCTTATACGAATTAGCTTTATTAAATTTTCAACACATTCCGGTGATTTTGAGAATCGGTCTTTCCACTCCTCTGTTATATAATCTAACTCGATATCATTTTTTACATCAGCCAGACGTTTATATTCTATCATTTTCTGTTCTTTTGAACCTACCCACTCATCGGGGATATATGCTGTCACGTTGATATCTACAATGGTATCGGCATGACTTTCCACATGTTCACCCTGCAATTCGTGAACTGTTTCCTCTAACAGTTGGCAGTATGTATCAAATCCGACATTAATCATGTGACCATGCTGTTTTGTTCCCAATATATTTCCGATACCCCTTATCTCAACATCACGCATGGCAATCTGATAACCGCTTCCCAATGTTGTAAATTCTTTTATGGCTTTTAATCTTTCCCTTGCCTCTTTTGTCATCTCCTTAGACTGCTTATAGAAGCAATAGCAATATGCTTGTCTTTGACTTCTTCCGACACGTCCCCGCAGCTGATACATCTGAGCAAGACCAAATTTATCGGCATCATGAATAATCATGGTATTGGCATTCGGTATATCAATACCGTTCTCAATGATTGTTGTCGCAAGTAATATATCATATTCATGATTTGCGAAATCAACAATTACCTGCTCCAGCTTTTTTTCATCCATTTGCCCATGCCCGACCGCTATCCTTGCATTCGGGACTAATTGCTGTAAACGGTACTTGAACTCTTCAATAGTTTCTACCCTGTTATATAAATAGAATACCTGTCCTTCTCTGTCCAATTCATGCGTAATCGCATTTTTTACCATATTTTCATTCCACCCGCCGACATAAGTCTTTATCGGAAGCCTGTTCTTGGGCGGAGTATTAATTACTGACATATCTTTTATTCCCGACAAAGACATATAAAGAGTTCTCGGAATAGGAGTTGCCGACATGGTAATAATATCTATGTTCTCTCTTAACTGTTTAAGTTTTTCTTTATGTCTGACCCCAAAACGATGCTCCTCGTCAATTACAAGCAAACCTAAATCCTTGAATACTATACCGTTTTGCAGGAGTCTGTGGGTTCCTATTACCACATCACATTCGCCTGTTGCAAGGTGTTTAACCGTTTCTTTTTGTTCTTTTTGAGTTCTGAACCTTGATAGCAATTCAACTCTTACCCCGAACGGACTGAAACGGTCTTTCATTGTTTGATAATGCTGCAGGGCAAGAATTGTCGTAGGTACTATTACTGCAGCCTGTTTACCTGAAGTAACCGCTTTAAAAATTGCACGCATTGCGACTTCTGTTTTACCAAATCCGACATCTCCGCAGATAAGTCTGTCCATAGGATTTTCGCTTTCCATATCTGTTTTAACTTCATTTATCGCACGCATCTGATCGGGGGTTTCAGTGAACTCAAAAGCCTCTTCCATCTCGACTTGCCAATTAGTATCCGGAAGAAACTGTATACCCTGCTGCATTTTTCTTCTCGCATAAAGCCTGAGTAAATCATAAGCAACTTGCTCTACTTCCTTTTTAACTCTGGATTTCGTGGACTCCCAATCTTTACCGCCCATTCTTGATAATTTCGGCTTTACGGCACCCGAGCCTCTGTACCTGCATAAAAGATTTATTTGCTCTGCCGGAATATGAAGTCTGTCATTTGCGGCATATTCTATAGTCAGATAATCTTTTAATTGTCCGTCAATGTCCTGTTGGGTTAAACCTTTATATACCCCTACACCATGTACTCTGTGAACAACGTATTCACCCTCTTTAATATCGTTTATACTTTCAATATATTCGGCTTTTTCTTTGTAATAAGAATTTTTTGAAGCGGTAATTTCTTTACTGCGTTTGTTAAACAGCTCTCTGTCGGTCAAAATTACGGTCTTAAAATCCTCTAAAATACAACCGTGGGCAGCAATAGAATTTGTATAGTTTATTTTATTAAAAATTTCTCTTTCGGTTAAAATTTCATCAACCCTGTCGGGGTAATCTGTTGCTATATTGATACCATATCCGGTATGTTCATCAATAAATAATGCTATTTCATCCAAATCTGCCGCAAAACTCCTCACCGCCTCAGTATCAAATTCGACTAATTCTCTGTTTTCGCTGTCAACAAAATTATCTAATCCGATACGCATAAACCGTGCCATTTGCTTTTGAAAATCTGCGAATTTTATATGGTTGGAATCTTTTAACTCTTTCACCAATTCCAGCTTGATGTTTTCTTCAAGTTGTTCCTGCGCACTATTATCCAAAAACTCATATTTTGCCAAAATCTCTGATGTTTCGTCGGTTATGATTGTATAATCCTTAAAATAATCTAATGCACTGACTAAATTCTCATTAAAAAAACTCTGGTAAACTTCTATTCCCTCAAAATATCCTTCTTCGTCAGAAAAATTTGTATTTTGGGGAGCAATAAATTTATACATTGGAAGGATTTCTGTTTCATTGACTTTCTCTACGGATTTCTGGGTTTCGTTGTTGAAATATCTTATATCAACAACTTCATCACCCCACAATTCAATTCTGACAGGGTAATTTGAAAGAGAATATACATCAATAATATCTCCTCTGATACTGAATTCCTGAATATCAGTAACCATTGTCGCTTTTTTATATCCGAGATTAACAAGTTTTTTCGCAAATTCTTTTAAGTCAATTTCATCTCCGACTTTTATTTTGATTAAATTTTCATCATAAAATTTAGCTGTCGGAAATTTTTCCAACAAGGTTTTTACCGGAGTTATTACAATATCGGGATTACCCCTTAAAATTTTGACCTGCTCAGCATAATCATATTTATTTGAATTAATTGTTTCATACATGGAAATATTTTGGAAAGGAAGAATTTCTGCTTCAACTTCAAAAATTTTTAATAAATCGTTTTTATATTTCAGCGCATTTTGTTCGGTTGAAGTTATAAACAAAATCTTCTTCTTTGAATATTCATGCGCCTTTATCACAAGCAGCATTCTCAGGACAGAAGTTAACCCCGTAACCGAAAATGGTATACCGTTTTTTAAATTATGCGCAAAGATAGCAAATTTTTCATTGTTTATGTTTTTAAAAGAAATCATAATGCTATTTTAGCATGAAATTTAATAGGATACAGATACGTATGGACTTTTAGAAATATTTGATTTATATTTATCTGAAATAACTTTCTTTAAAACAATTTGAGGAAGCAATCCAAATGGATAATAGTATTCGCGAATACAACAGTCACTACAGCAATAAATATAAAAATGTTTTCAGCAGGTTTTCGTTAAACAAAAAAGCTGAAAACACTCATACGAAACCTGATAGTACAACGAATTATAATAATGTTGTCATACCATCGGCTGCTGATGATAATTATAAAATGACTACTGCTGCTATCCTTGGATTATTGGTTGTGGGTGCCGGTACGTTAATGATGTCTAAAGGTTTTCAAAAAAATGCCGGAAAATACCTGAATAAACTGAAAGGGTATCTTGAATATAAATTGGAGTTGTCTTCTTTACAGGAGTCAAAAACCTCAAAATTTTACAGCTATTCGATTGATAAATTAAATTCGTTTATAAAAAAATCAGAAAGTATAAATAACATAACATCCGTAAAAGACATATTATTTATGCGATTAATGTATAAAACAAAACCTACCAGAAAAATTCACGACGGAATTTCCAACATGTTCGAAAACTTATCGAGGAAAACTGTCTTAAAATCATACCAGAAAACCGCTGAACATTTTGGCAGAATGAATAAATCTATTGATGAATTAAATGACTACATACTGAAAAATTCTCCGGATGAAATCGTTGAATATAAAGGGAAAAAATATACAAAAAGGGCACTGGTTGAAGAAGCAAAAGGGCACATGGCAATAATTCAAATGATTATCCCGACCTTTATATCAAAAGAAGCTATGCAGATAAGGTATAATGAAATAAGCGACATAACATCCGATTTGTATTCAAGATTTTGGGATGTTTCATTTAAAGATTTTTGGACTAAAAACAATAAATTCAAAAGAAAAGAAATGTGGCAGACATTTATTGCCGCAGAACAAATAAAACTTGATAAAATAAAATTATCCGGGGATGTAGCAATATTAAGAAATGCATTAACTTATGATGCTAACCGAAATCAAATGATGCTGACTCACTTAAAAAATATTGAAGAAATTCTGCCGCAGACTGATACTGAGGGGCGTGAAATTATAGAGAATCTGAAATGGTATATAAAAAATCCCGAAGTATACAAAAACAGTAAAGATAATTTTTTAACTGAATTGAAGAAACTAAAAAATCACGATATTACGGTAAGTTCTGATCCTGCCATAGCAAAGACATACTCAAGGATTAAATATACTCAAAACGAAATTCTGGAAGAATTGGCAAAGGAAGAGGCCACAGGGGAAATCCAGGATATGATGTCCATTTATTATAAGATTGCTCCATTTGAATTTGTAAAATCAGGTGCAGAATTATCGATAAAGAAAGCTGTAGATTCCTTTGACAAATCAGTAAATCTTGAAATGGCAGAATTTTTTGATAAAGTAAGAGATTTAAAACTCGGGTCAGCGCCTACGGATGTTCTGACAATCTTATTATCATGCGGAATGATTACATACGGTTTGGGATATGCAAAAGACCGAGAACAGCGGACTTCAGTTATACTTAAATCAGGTATTCCTATTGTCGGGGCAGTTGCAACATCACTAATTTCCACAACCAAATTGGTTTCCGGCGGAAAATCCCTCGCTCTCGGTGCTGTTTCCGGTGTTATATTAAATCAAATGGGAACTGCAGCTGATAAAATAAGACAAAAATATTTTAAAAAGCCAGATACACAACACTAAGAAGTATTATAGCAATTATTGCTGCGGCTATTATAAAATATTCCGTAAATTTTTGGAATTTCGTTTTGCATGATTGTATATCCATTTCAATAAGTTTTAAAATAGTTTCATCTGCACCGGCAGCTTTTGCTTTTTCATAAGCTTCAATTGCACCCTTTTTATCATTAAGATTTTTTGTAAGTATATCTACAAGCAAAAAATAAGATTCGGGAGCAGATATTGCGGCTTCCGAAAAATATTCTGCGGCTTTTTTATAATCTTTTTTGGTTTTGTAATAAACCGCAAGTGAAAGATTTGCTTCTTCTCTTTTATCAGGATCTCTGAGTTCTTTTTGGGCAAGAATAAACCCCTTTTCCAGATAATCGTCTATTTCTTTTTTATCGGCTGATTTATGAACTTCCAGCATACTTGTTGCAACATGAATATACGCATAAGAAGATGCCGAGCCGCTTTTTATAGCTTCTAATGCATTTTCATAGTCTTTTTTGATACCTAGTTCAATATCTGCAATTTCCGACTGGTATTCATTCTTTAAATCATCATAATCAGAACTGTTCATAATTATCCTTTTTGAAAAATCATAACATATTCGTGTTTAAAGATATAAAAACCACCTGCTAAAGCTCTGTAACGCCATAAGTTAGCCGTTTTGCCTTTTGCTCTTTCATTACCCTGAATATCTTTTACAATAATGCCTTTGAGTTTAAACCCAAGCTGCATCATTCTTGCCATACACATAAAACCTAACGGCTGAACTTCGGAATTTTTATAACTGTCACCAATAATAAGTGCTGCAAATCTGCCTTTTTCAAGAAGATCATATCCGTTTTTAGCAACTTTTTCAAACAGGTCGTAAAATTCTTCTGTTGAACCGCAGTTCGATAAATCTTCCTTCTTATCGGAAAATTTTATAATATCATCATAAGGCGGATGTAAAATAAGCAGCTGAGCCTTTTCTTCACCCATAATGTCAAGTCTTGCCTTAACTTTTTCTTTTGCAAGTTCCGATGCAGAGTCCGCACAAATGATATTTACATCGGTTACAAGCTGTTTTGGGGTAAATTTTTCGGAAACTTTTTCCGCCAAATCATCTTTTAATTCAACCCCGATGCAGCGTCTGCTCATATTTATAGCTTCAATTCCGGAAGTCCCGGAACCAAAAAACAGGTCAAGCACAATATCATTTTTCTTGGTAAATCTTTCATATAATTGCTGTGCGATTTGAGGGATATAATTACCGTGGTATTCGTTTGAATGACCGCCATCTTTCAGTCTGGTCGGGAATTCCCACAGAGTATCAGTTTTAACATGTCCGTAATTTTTCCACTCATTCAGATTAATATCGCTGTATTTGGTGGTCTTGACGGGTTTTACAACTTGTAAATCCGCTTTTTTAGCCGGTTTTAATTTGGTATTGGTTTTTAGTCTTGCCAACTTATCCCTCTCCCCTGTTTATATTTTTGTACTCTACAATCTTATAGAAATGTTTCAAATTTGTAATCAAACGTTTAGATGAAATTTTATTTGGGGTAAATTTATATTGAGGGGTATTTCTGATGGGAAGAATTAAACAATTATCAAAACACCTGATAAATCAGATAGCAGCGGGGGAAGTAATTGAAAGACCTGCATCTGTTGTAAAAGAGCTTGTTGAAAACTCCATAGATGCAGGGGCAACAAAAATCAGTATTGAAATTACCAACGAATGCCGCAATATCAGAGTTGCGGATAATGGCTCGGGCATTCATCCCGATGATATTCTGCTTGCTTTTTCAAAACATGCTACAAGCAAAATCAAAAACGAAGAAGATTTGTTTGATATTGATACTCTCGGATTCAGAGGGGAAGCTCTGTCAAGTATAATTTCCATTGCAAAACTATCTTGTACGACAAGAACAAAGGATTTTGATAACGGAACAAAAGTAACCTGCGAAAATTCCGAAGTAAAACAAGTTCCTATCGGTTGTGCCGTTGGTACAATTATGGACGTTAAAGACCTGTTCTACAATATCCCCGCAAGGTTAAAATTTCTGAGAAACCCGAATACGGAATTTTCGTATATTCAGGAAATAGTTCAGGCATTGGCTATAATTCATCCCGATATATCAATTGAGCTGAAAAAGAACGGGAAAACAATACTCAAAACTACTGCTCAGGGTGATTTGAAACGTAATTTGAAAGAAATTTTTTCCAATACAGTCACAGATAACCTGAAAGAAGTTTTAAAAACAGACGATTTAGCCGGACTGAAAATTTACGGATTTGTAAGCACACCCGATTTTACACGCTCAAGTAAAAAGGATTATCATATCTATATAAATTCAAGAACAGTAAAATGCCCGACATTCCAAAAAGCTATAGATATGGCATACAGGGATTTGATGGCTAACGGCAAATATCCGTTTGTAGTTCTTAATCTTGAGATGCCAACTTCGGATGTTGATGTAAATGTTCACCCGTCGAAAAAAGAGGTTCGTTATAAAAACGTAAATCAGGTATTTAATTTTATTATGGCGGGAGTTCTTGGCGGTTTAACCAATTTTAAAGAAGTACCCAGAGAAACTCCGTCGCCGAATTATTACCCGACCCCTGAGGATGATAAACCCAAAGAGAGCAACGTGCTTGATATGTTTAGTGGACAAGAACCTCCTCAA
Organism: bacterium; assembly: GCA_017542305.1. Taxonomy (GTDB): domain Bacteria; phylum Cyanobacteriota; class Vampirovibrionia; order Gastranaerophilales; family Gastranaerophilaceae; genus UBA1221. Next base: position 19,858 of record JAFXXK010000006.1, on the reverse strand, counting down.
AATACAAGCCGTCCCAGCCTGTATATTGCAGGGCAACAGGAAAAGCCTCTGGATGTATTTTATAACAAAGGCAAAGATGAAATGTATGTTCCCGAAAACTTTGAGGTGAAACATAATTTTAATCAAACCGCAAACGCAAATCAGGCCCAGTTTTTCAACACTACAGAACAATCACCGGAGCCTGAGGATATAATTGTCGGACAGTACAAAAACACATATATCCTTATTGAACTTGAGGACGGGCTGGAAATAGTTGATCAGCATATTGCGGAAGAAAGATATAATTACGAAAAACTCAAAAGCGAAAAAGAAGTCGCCTCGCAATTATTATTTATTTCCGATATTTTACATGTATCATCAACCGAAGCCGCTATAATAAAAGAGAATTTGGATAAATTTGAACGCTTCGGATACGGAATAGAATTTACATCGGACAACGAATTAACCTTCAGAAAAGTGCCGCAGTTGCTGGCAAAAGTAAATCCGAAAGAGATATTAACCGACATTCTTGAAAATATAGAGGGAGATATTGACGGACTGGAAGAACACATTCTGAAAACAACCGCCTGCAAGGCATCAGTTAAAGCAGGTGAAAAATTGTCATTATGGAAAATGCAGGAAATTATCAAAAAATGGCGCACTACAAAAATGCCATACACCTGCCCACACGGTCGTCCGATAAACAAAATTATCCCGCATAAAGAACTTGCAAGCTGGTTCCAACGCAACGGGTAACGTTTTTAACTTTTGTAATTATGTTTTATATTGAATTTTTATGCTAGAATACATATATGAATTTTGAGGAAAAAACATTATCGTCGGAAGTTGTATATGACGGAAAAGTCATTACAGTTGAAAAAGATGAAATAGAGCTTGCAAACGGTCAAAAATCTTTTAGGGAAGTCGCCCGTCATCCGGGCGGAGTCGTTATTCTTGCGATGAAGGATCCTATGACCCTACTGCTTGTAAAACAGTTCCGCTACCCCATAAAGAAAACTGTTCTGGAACTTCCTGCAGGAAAACTTGAAAAAGGGGAAGATCCTGACATCGCCGCTAAACGTGAATTGGAAGAAGAAACAGGATATATTGCAAACAGATGGATTTCTCTGGGGCATATAAATACAACTCCCGGATTTTGCGATGAAAAACTGTATCTTTATAAAGCGGAAGAATTAACTTTTGTCGGACAACATCCCGATGACGGTGAAATTATTCAGGCAATGGAAATTACAATTCCGGAAGTAATGCTGAAAATCAAATCCGGTGAAATTAATGATGCCAAAACTCTTTGTGCAATTTTAAGAGGACTGCACTAATGATAAAACTTGTTGCAACAGATATTGACGGAACAATTTTAGGGGAAAGTTTTCAATTTAGTCCTGCCGTAATTGAATGTATTAAAAAATTAAGCGGCAAAGGAGTTAAGGTAGTATTGGTTACGGGCAGAATGCACCTTGCCGCACTTAAATTAGCCCAAAAGCTCGACTTAACAACCCCGATAGTGTCTTATCAGGGCGGACTTATAAAAGAACAGAACGGAAAAACTTTGTACGAAAAAACTCTTAATCCCGAAAGAGCAAAAGAAGTAATAAAATGGGCAAAAGACAATGATGTCCATATTAATCTCTATATGGATGACGTTTTGTATGTTGAAAACGACAATATCGCAATAAAAAGATATACGGGCGAACGTTTTATCCCATATAAAGTTTGTGGTTTTGACAGTCTTGAAATCAAAAATGTAAACAAAATTCTTGCAATAGATTTTGACGATGCGCAGAGGGTTACGAGCTGGGTAAATTATTTGAAAGAATTAATGCCCGAGCTATATATAGTCAAATCTACACCGTATTTTTGTGAAATATCCAACAGCGAAGCAAAAAAATCCTGTGCCGTTGAGTTTTTGCAAAATTATTGGGGATTAAAAAAAGATGAAATTTTATGTATCGGCGACCAAAATAACGATATCGAACTGCTAAAAGTAGGCGGCATTGCGGTTGCAATGGGTAACGCAACAGATGAACTCAAATCCGTTGCGAATTACGTTACCGATACAATAGACAATGACGGTTTTGTAAAAGCAATAGAAAAATTTTGTAGTGTATAGTTTATAAAAGGAGAGAAAACTATGATTAGTGAAAAAATGGAAAAAGCGTTTAACGACCAAATTAATGCGGAATTATATTCCGAATACCTGTATCTTTCAATGAAAGCTTACTTTGAAACATTAAACCTTAAAGGTTTTGTAAACTGGATGGATATTCAGGTACAGGAAGAACACGCTCACGCTATGGGTATGTTTGATTATGTTAACGCAAGAGGCGGCAGAGTTATACTGAAAGCTATCGATGCTCCCGAAACAGACTGGGCATCACCTTTAGCTGTTTTCGAACAAATTCTTAAACACGAAGAACACGTTACCGCTTTGATTAACGGTTTAGCAGATGTTGCGGATGAAGTAAAAGACCGTGCAGCTCTCGGCTTCTTAAACTGGTATATTAAAGAACAGGTTGAAGAAGAAGAAAGCGTTGGCGGAGTTTTAGCTACTCTGAAACTTATCGGCAACGACTCTCAGGCACTTCTTTCTTTGGATAAAGAACTCGCTGCAAGAGTATTTAATCCGCCTGTAATCGGATAAAAATTTAAGACAAAAATAAAAATACCGCCTGTTTTGAGGCGGTATTTTTGTTATAATTTTACATAAAAAAGGCGGTATAAAAACCGCCTTACATTTTTCATACTCCTCATTTTATTACTTCTTCAGGAAATCAGGAATTTCAATATTAGTGAAATTTGATGAAACCTGAGGAATAGAAGTTCTTCTCGGTGTAGTACTTGCATTAGTACTAGCTGAAGCACCTAAACCACTTGAGAAATTCTGGTTAGCAAAGAAGTCTGCCGGATTAATTCTGCTTGCGGACAAGTCATGTTTTGGCATATCCACATTTTTCTTAACCTCAAACCCTGTTGCAATAACCGTAACATTAATTTCATTTTGAATATTTTCGTTAACTGAAGTACCGATAATTACCGTTGCATCATCAGTAACAGCATCGTGAATAATACTTGCAGCATCAGAAACTTCGTGCAAGCCCATATCAGGTCCGCCTGTAATATTAACGATAACCCCTGTTGCACCGTTGATTGAAGATTCTAACAACTGAGAATTAATTGCGATTTCAGCAGCTTTAACAGCTCTGCCTTCGCCCTGAGCACGACCGATACCCATTAATGCTGAACCTGAACCCTGCATAACAGTCTTAACATCTGCAAAGTCAACGTTGATAAGTCCCGGAATTGTAATGATATCAGAAATACCCTGAACACCTCTCAACAGAACTTCGTCAACAATTAAGAAAGATTCTGTTAAAGATACGTTGCTTGATCTGTCAACAACCTGAAGCAATTTGTCGTTAGGAACAACAATAACTGCATCTACTGATTCTCTTAATTTATCCAAACCTTGGTTAGCCTGATTTTGTCTTTTACGACCTTCCCAAGAAAACGGTTTTGTAACAACTGCGATGGTCAAAATACCTAATTCTTTAGCTATTTTAGCAATAATAGGAGCAGCACCTGTACCTGTTCCGCCACCCATACCTGCAGTAATAAATACCATATCTGCGCCGTCTAAAGCTTCTGTAATTTCCTGTTGTGCTTCTTCAGCAGCCTTTTCACCAACGGAAGGATCCCCGCCGGCACCAAGACCTTCTGTAGATTTAGCACCTAACTGAATTTTATTTTTGGTTTGACCGTATTCCAAAACCTGTAAATCTGTATTCATTAACCAGAACTCTACACCTGAAAGTCCTGACTTAATCATTCTGTTAACGGCATTTCCGCCGCCGCCGCCGACACCTACTACCTTAATCTTTGTAGGATTTACGCCGGTTCTATTACTTAAATCCGATGTTGAACTTGTTTGGGTTTCATCTTTCTTTGCGAAGATATCTGACACGAAATTTTCCACTGATTCTTACCTCTTTTATATTAATATTACTTAATTTCTGTAGCTTCACCCGATTATAGTATCAGGTATAACAATGATATACTAACATACTATTTTAAATAAAAAAAAAGTACAATAAATTTCTTTGAATTATGAACAAAATTTAATATTTAAAATTTATCGAATATTAGCGGGCGAAGTTCCCCAATGAAGTTTATCTCTCAAAACCGAGTAAAATTCAGCACCATCAAGCAAAGCAAGACTTACTGTTTTAGGGGATTTTTTAATATTAATTTCGGAATTAACCTCCATAAACTCCTGACCGTCAGCAGAGAAGAAATATGCTCCGGCATTTTCTGCCGCACAAATAGTGATATTTTCACTATCCGGAATAACCAATGGGCGTGCTGTCAAGGTATGCGGACATATCGGAACAACAACAAATACTTTCAGAGTCGGCACCAATACAGGACCTCCTGCCGATAACCCGTATGCAGTAGACCCGGTAGGGGTTGAAATAATTATACCGTCTGCCAGATAATCACAAACTTTCCGTCCGTTAATTTTCAGAGAAAAACGGGAAGTTCTGCCGGATAAAGAACTCTTTATAACAAAATCGTTTAATGCCGTATATTGCCCGTATTCAAGCATAACACGGTTTTCAACATAATATTCATTATTGAGAATTTTATTGACGGCAATATCAAGTTCTTTTGCGGAACACTGAGATAAAAACCCAAGCCTGCCTAAATTAATACCGAATACAAGGGCTTTTGAATTTGCATAAAAACGGGATGCTTTTAAAATTGTACCGTCACCGCCAATGACAAAGACGAAATCATATCCTGCCTTTAATTCGTCTATTCCCATTACGCCGAAAGAAACTCCCCGTTTTTTCAGCATAAGCTGCAGTTCATCTTTTATATCAATAGAATGAGCTATTTTCGGATTATAAACAATTGCGTAAACTCTTTCAGCCATACTCGGAATATACCATAAAAAATTAAATAAAAAAAGTCGCCACAATTTAAGTGACGACTATATTTAACTATCCTCTATCTTCTTATTCCCAAATATTATTACATAGGCATTTGCATAAATGCTTCACCATATCTGTTTTGAACTTCTTTCATATCAACAGATAAGGTAACATTGCTTGGTGTAAATACGAATACCAAATCACCTACTTTTTGAGGATTACCGTTGAGTGCATGAGCAGCACCGCAAACGAAATCGATTGTTCTTTGGCATTGAATTTTATCTAACAAATGAAGATTTAAAACGATGGTTTTTCTTTCTTTCAGATTTTGAACAATCTGACCTGCATCTTCAAATGAACGAGGTTCCATGACGATAACTTCATAACCTTTGTAGTTAGGATGATTAACTACTTTTAAGTCGTTACTTCTGTCTTCTCTCGGCTGATAATTATATGATGGAGCCAATGCACGATTACCTTCCACCCCATATTCTTCAGCTTCAATATAATCTTCATCATCTAACATTTCATCAATATCAGATTCTTTACCTTCAAAACCTCTTACACAAAAATCAATTGCTGATTTAATCATATCACCGACTGCCACCGTTTTTCCTCCGTCCTTTATATTTATTGTCTGTACTCTTCTTATTTATCCGAATAATTTTCTGCCTATTCGAAGTATTGTTGCGCCTTCTTCTGCCGCTATCTCATAATCCTGACTCATTCCCATGGAAAGTTCAGGTAATTTACAGTTGAATTTCAGCTCTAACTCATCTCTTGTTTCTCTTACGTTACGGAATAAAGTATGCAAACTGCTGTCCTCCGCCCCCAGAGGTGCCATATTCATAAGCCCGATTACCTTTACGGAAGGTAAATTCAAGATATTTTCAAAATCGGAAAACAATTCATCTTTTGAAAATCCTGACTTTTGAATTTCATTAGCGTTATTGAGCTGAAGCAAAATATTCTGAACTTTGCCGATTTCCTGAGCATACTCGGAAATTTTTGAAGCAAGCCTGAAAGAATCAACAGAATGAATAACATCAAACCGTTCTACCGCTCTCTTGGCTTTATTGCTTTGCAGATGCCCGATAAAATGGAATGTAGAATTATTTTTTACAAATTCCGGTAATCTTTCGATTTTTTCGGAAGCTTCAATAACTCTGGACTCCCCAAAATCTCTGAGCCCTGCTTCATACGCTTCAACAATAGCATTCTCGTCAAAATACTTTGTTACTGCAATGATATTCGGTTTACAAGGTGCGATTTTTTCTTGTATCGTTCTAAGATTTTCTTTGATTTTGTATTGCATTTTTAATCTTACCTCTACAAGAAAATGCCCAAATACGAGCATATCTTAATTTTATCCCATATCCATGAGATGGACAACTATTTTCTTTTTTACACTTATTCTCCCCTTGTATATCCCCCCGAAACCATGATGAGTACATGGTTTGACGGTTTTTAATATTTCTTAAACTTAGGTTAATATTTTGTAATATTACGTTTTTGGGGCATGCCCCCATGCATTTTAACCAAAATTTATGTTTGAATGTGCGAAAATAATTGTATCTATAAAATAAATCATAAAATAAAATATGTACTCCTCCAAATGGTGTAAATTTTCAGCTTTTATTGCGAATTTAATTCAATGAATATATAATCTGAATATGACAAGGATTAAGCGTTTAAATTGTTTTGACATCCCGAAAATAAGGAAAATGACCGAATATTTGGGTAATGATGACAGCGACAGATTTGCAAAAGATTTGCAAAATGAAGCTATCCGAATTTTACATTCGCATTTCCCGCTGAAATACAAATTCCTGCCGGAATCATATGTCTTATTAGAAAAAGATGAAATCCTCGGGCTTATAACAATACTTCCCACTATGGGAAATCCCTATAAAATAATGATTACACGTCTAATTTTCCAAAATAACTTGTACGATGTCGGCAAACAGCTTGTTGAATTTGTTATAGCAAAATATGGCGCACAGGGAGCTGTATCATTTTCGGTAACAATTGATAACTCACATGATGAACTTTTCAGACTTTTCCTTGATGGCTGCGGGTTCAGACATTGCTCATGCGAAAATTTATGGAAAATCGAAAATTTTAATGCCAAAGATTACAATCCGGCTAACTTCAGGGTTTGCCAGAATTATGATTCCGGAGCAGTAAGCGAATTATACAATTCAGAACTTAACAACCTATATAAACCCGCATTATTAAGAACTAAGAACGAATTTAAAGAACCGTTTTTTGCAGGAATTACGAACTTTTACAAAAACAGATATGTTCTTGAAGAAGCGGCACACAAAAAAATTATTGCGTATCTTTCTATAACAACAGCGGATAACACTAACTTTATACTTGATTTATCAATAAATGACGGGTATGACATATCCTATGATGAAGTTTTGGCATTTGTTTATAAAGAAATCGGTTCGAGAAAATCTAATTTTTACATATTTTTCAAACAGAAAAAATATACAAATACCTCTGAAAAATTTGAGGAATACCTGCACAGCAGGAATTTTAACTGTATACAAACCCAAAACGTATTAGTCAAAGACTTTTACCGCCCGATAAAACAAAGTGAAAATGTTCTGAAAGTATTTTTATTTGGCGAAAACGGCATTGCAATTAACTAAACTCTAATTACATTTTTTCTTCGGTCCGTTGAGTTTTAAACCGGAACACTTCAGATATTCAAAATTTTCCTGCTGAATTACCCAGGCGGTACAACCATAACCGCTACCGGTCGGGCTGCAGGTAGAATCAAACGGGTTATTTGTTCCTTCCATTCCCTCAGGTAATATTCTGTCGTTTACGACTTCAAATCTGAATAAATCTTTTCCATGAACATTTGGAGGGTTTTCCCCGTTTATATCATAAAAAATAGTGGCAGGATTTCCCGAGCCTGTTGTTTTTCTAAACCAAATTGAAGAACCGTCATTTAATATAACACGGTATGCAGCAAGACCGCCATATTCATACATATTCTTATCTGTTCCCGAAATGGCTTTATAATATCCGCTATAGACGCATCCGGGCTTATCAGTACCGCAATCTCTGGATATATGCAAATACGGCACAAATATCGCAGCAACTTCCGCAGCTGCAACTGCATTAGTTGCCTGAGTTTGTCCAAGTTTGATTTCATCCAAAGCTTTGTTCATCAAATAAGCTTGCTGGAGGGTTGAATACATCTTTTTAAGTTTGGTAACAGCAGCTTTTTCCTGATAATTCTGAATAACAGTCGGCAGTGTCATCGCTGCAACAATGCCGATAACTCCAAGCGTAATCAATACTTCCGCAAGCGTAAATGCTTTTTTATTTTTATTGAGAAGTAGTTTCTCTTCCGCAGAAAATATTGCCATTATCACATCATCCATTTTCTTTATTATAACATATTGTTTTCTGCAATTCAAGACAGTTGATATTTGTTAGTATAAAGAAACATCATAATTGCCGTTATAAAAACGTATTTTTAGGTTCATGGTTTCATTATTGTATCCGCTAGGCGGGGGGTTATAACTCGGAGTTGCCATTATTGCACTATATACTGCATCATTTAATGTAATATTTGAAGACTGTTTTGCAAATGAACGATTGGTCAGTTTACCGTTTGATGCAATTTTGAATGCGACAACACATTCCCCGTCACCAACAACCCTTGTAAAATCGACTTTTCTTCCGATAGTATTTCTTAACCCGATTTTGTAGTTATCAAGTTCTTTTTTTAAAGCCTGAGTATCTATTGTAGCCTTAGGACGCATAGTAGAAGCGGTCGGAATATTGGCAGTCGTTGTTTGAGTCTTCGGCTTTTGAGTTTGTGCAGGCTTTGAGGTTTGCTGCGTTGTTACAGGCTTTGTCTGAGAAGCCGTACTCGTTGTCTGAGTTTTACTTGTATTTTGTGATGTTGTATTAGTTGTTTTTGGCTGCGTAGCAATCGACTGAGTAGTTTTTGGAATTTTAGGAGTCTGCTGCTGAACAGTTTGAGGCTTTTGAGTTTGGGGCTGAGAAACATGAACTGTTTGCTGCTGCGGCTTTTGTTGTTGTGTCTTTTGCTGAGTTTGCGGTTTCTGAGTCTGGACAGTCTGCGTTTGAACCTTTTGAGTTTGAGGTTTAGGCGTACTGTTTTGAACAGGTTTTTGAACGGTTTGATTATTACTGCCATTACCGCCAAAAACTTTAGACATCAGCGACTGAGTTTGTTGAGATTGCTGAGTTTGTTGAACCGGCTGCGGATTAGCAGCAGGCTGAGGCTGAACAGGTGCAGTATTTACGGGAATCTGTTGTTGCGGAACACTCTGAGCCGTATATTTCTGCTTTGACTTTTCATTATTTATAATTCCCGCCGTAGAATTATTCCAGAAAGTGTCAATTGACGGAATATTTAACTTTTGAACTTCCGCAGCAGGAGTGCTTTTATCTTTAACCTCTGTTGTTTCCTCGGGATTACCGACAAAGAAAAGAACAACAACCGCCGATATAAGACAAATAACAAACACGATCGTTGCTATCGGGTCAAAAGTCTGTTTCATACGTTCAAATTCAGGATACTGTTCCGAAAATGTCTTTTTAGGTTTGGGTTCTTGAGAAATTTTCTGTTTGGGATAAACTTTCGGATATGTGGGAGTCGGCTGCTTCGTTGGAGTATTGCCAGAAGTTTCCTTGGAAACAGCTTTTTGAGGGGCAATTTCTTCAAACGTATCGTTTCCGCAATCACAATATTCGGGTTTTTCTTCGTATTCACTTCCACATTCTTTACATCTGAACATTATTTTTTCCTTTATCGGGTAACTTTTTCTATATCATTATAATCCTGAGGGGTACTGAATTTCGCATTAGTAGAAATTTTCCATCCTCCGGTTACATCTGTTATAACACGACTGGAGCCTGCGGGGAAATTCAGGATTGAATGACCCTGATAACTTCTGATAACAGGGGCAATATACTGAATTGCATAAGGAGTATATTGTGCCGTTGTTGACCATGTTTTTACATTAGTAACTTTACCGTACTTATCAACAGTAAATGAGAACTTGAATACAACCCCGTTCGGAACATTCGGGAGCTTTGCATCCCTCATGATTTGGTTTTGAAGATTTGAGCGCCATCTGTTCCAGGCAATTTCTTCCTCCTGAGCCGTCATAACTTTCATGGGCTGAGGAGCAGCCACAGTAGTTGTCTGAGGTTTTGCAACCGGCTGAGATACAACCTTTGTAGAATTACCTATCGGTGCACTAGGAGTAACTGTTTGAGTATGTCCTGTCGGAGCAGACTGTGTAACCTGCTGTGTCTGCGGTTGAGAAACGGTTTTTGTAACCGTCTGAACCGGGGCCGGCGTCGGAGGAGTATATACTGTCTGCTGAACAGGTGTCTGAACTTGCTTTGTTACTGTAGTAGTTTTAGGCTGAGTAACGGTCTGAGGTTTTGCAACTTGCTGAGTCTGTACCTTTGTTACCGTTTGCTGCGGTTTTGTATCCGATTCTATGTATTGCAATATACGATTCTGCTGCTCAGTAATCTGATTATCTATCTTTTGATTAGCTGTCATCTGAACTACTTCAGGCTGCTGCGGCATAGTCATTATGGGGATATCCTGTTCTTCAACGGTTGTAACCTCCTGAGGAACAATTGTATATCCCGAATCGTACACCAAAACCGACTTGTGCATTGCCGGTTTGGTGATACATATACATAATGTTGAAATTATTGCCGCAATCAGCAGCAGGTAAATTACTATCTTCAATTTTACTAATCTCTATCTATTTTAGCTAATAACTCTTCGCTTGCGAATTTTTCAAAACTTGTTGAACTTAACATAAATGTTTCAGCAATAAGTAAAGCTGTCGGAACTAACGCTGCAACGCCGCTTAATAACATACCTTTTAAGTCCCCGCCAATACTCTGCATAAAATATGATACGTTCATTGAAAATTCGATTACGATAATTGAAATACCGATTATAAATGAACGGCGCATATCGGAATCGAGTTTTCTTTCAGCTTCAAGACCGTATATATCAACACCGTGAGTCAAATAGTTTGAAAAACCGTCTTGTTTTAATACGTTAGACGCCTGAATTTTCTTGTTTGATGTAAATGCATTTGCGAATGAGAAAAATGCAAATATGATTAAGAACGTTGCCAATACCAAGAATACAGGGCTTAATCTCAAACCTGAAATTCTTATCCAGCCGGCAGCTTCAGGGAAGCACATTGCCAAAGTATTAGATACACCATAAGCCAATGCCGGTGCAGTCAGGATACCAAGAAGTATTTCTCCCCAAGAGTGCAGCTGTAATGTGAATAATCTGTCTTTGATATTATTGAGTTTGGTTTTGCTCATATTATTTGCAAACCATTCAATCCAATGCTGGTATTCTCTCATAACCTGTTCAAAATCTTCTCTGTATTCATATTCATTAAGTTCAGCTCTGGTTATTGCATTTACACTCTTGAAGTAACCGCAGCCTAAAGCTAATGTTAAAGCTGTTCCTACAAAGAACAATGAAATAAATACCGCAAAGAAAGGTAATGATTTCGGTCCGAGATAATAAAGGACATTAATCAAATAAACTGCAATATAAAATGCCAATGACAATACCACCATAAATTTTTGGGCAACATTTGAACTTTCAAGAGTACGACCTGCTTTTTCTTGTAACAGCATATATATACCCTGTTTCATAACAAGTCCGACACCGTAAACAATTAACGCATATATGAATATAAGCTTCATATTAGTAGGCATCTGAATAACGCTTCCGGCATCCGCAAGCGGTAGCCCTGTCAAGTAGTTTGATACACCGAATGCACAAACCAATGATGCGAAGAACAATGCAATATGTAATAAAATTCCGCCTTTTGAATTCATTGAAATTTTACGGCGCATATCGTTAATAGGTGCTGAGATTTGTTTGCAGATAGCAACTCTTGCAGTTTCCAATTCGGATTTTCTCTGTTCGAGTTTTAATTTTGCACCTGCGTTAACATCATTACCATAAACCGCACGAATATCATCTTCGGTCATTGCATCGCTTGATATTGCCTGACGAGCCTGCCCGTCAACCTTTATCATCAAAAAGTCGTCAGAACCGTCTATCATTAATTTGCAAATCTTGTCTATTTCAAGACTTGATGAAATAGGTCTGCCTTTGAACAGAAATTTCTGGCTCCTGTATTGGTTTATAAGCAAACATTTGCCTGTCTTTGTATCATAATGTACCGTTAACATAAACGGAAATGCTGTTTCTATCTGGAAATCATATCCCGGTTTTGAACTTATATTTACCAAATCCTTATCGGAAAAGGTTTTTTCACCGTTTTTTGAACTGATTGTAAATGCCATTTTTTACTCCTTATCGTCCTATTGCTTTCAAAAATCTTGTATTTGATTTGCTGATCATAGCTTCATTAGCTACAACCAGCTTGGTTTCACCCAAAACGGGTGAAAGCTTTGTTTTCACTAAATCCAGTTTTTCCGGCCCTGCATATACAAACATCATTGCGAGTTCCGGAGCATATTTTTGTACCCCTTTTACATTTTGCGGTAAGGTTTCCCAGTTAATCTGCTTTGCCAAAATGCCCTCGTTCATCAAATCTCCAATAACAACAACTGACGGACGATAGCCCTCCTGCTTCATCGTCAAAGCATAACCCAAAGCTTTTTTTATACCTTCACCGTAAGAGGTTGAATAATCTTTTTTGTTATTTGTAAATGACTGAATAGCTTTTTCTATACCTGCAGCATCTCCCGGGGTTCCTTCATATATAAGATATGAGCTGTCGGAAACTTTCAGGATTTTTACCGCATCCTCGGGGTCTAATACTGCACATAAAGTTTTAACATATTTTATTTCTTCCGGCAATTTTTTCTGATTAGACGCAGAAGAATCTATCACAAAAATAATTGCTGCCTTATGAAATTCGTCAAGTTTAACATTTTTCATTATAACGAACAAAGACTTTGCAATGACCGCCATTGCAAGAATTATAAATCCCATTTTAATAAGTCTTTTGTTCATCTTTTATCCTTTAGTAGTTAACGTTAACACTAATCGGTTTTGTTAAAGTAATTTCCATTTCGGTAAATGACGGAATTTCGGCATCGACACCCCGTTCTATTGCAGAACCTGCCAAACCCGTACCTGCACCAACACCTGCACCTATTGCAGCCGCCGTTCCGATATCACCACCGGACAAAGCTGCATATATAAGTCCGCCTACCGCACCTATTATTGCACCTGTCGCAGCATTTGTAACAACGGATTTAACTTTACCATCATTGGTTACTGCAAAGTCTACTTTTTCTGCGGTTATTGCATAACTTTTATTATCAGGGGTAACTATCTGATTAAACTGAATAACAACTTTACCGTTTCTTGAACCGTAAGATGCATGAACTGCTTTTGTCAAAGTTCCGTATATTAGACTGCCCTGCGGAAATACAGTCGCCCCGTTATATACAACATCTTTCATCAAAACTGCAATAATCTGATCCCCTTTATTTGCAGTTGCAGTATTTATTGAGCTTTGAAGGTATACGTTCAATGTTGTACCACTTGCAATCTGGGCTACAGCACCCCTTAAAGTTGTATTATCGGGTTGCACATATTGATTCTGACTTTGGTTATTTATCTGTATACCCGATGCAGGGGTATCTTCAAAAGTATATCTGTTTGGAGAAGAATATGTATCATACATAATATCCTGAGCAAGTCTGTCATATACTTCTATTATATTGACATTCTGAGATTCTTCATAATCATAACCGCTGCGTTTTATATCTTTCAATATCGCTTTGTTAATCTTTTTATTACCGTTTGACTGATAGTAATAGTACATATTTGCGCCATTCTGCTGCAAGATAACCACTGCATACTCTGAACTGTCACTTATTGATTTCCCGTAATACGGATCATATTTTGACAGTTTATATTTATAAGTGTTAAAACCGTCTGTCACCATCGGTTTAACTGCATCTGTAGAGGCATTTCTTACAAGATATAACTCGCTTAATGCATAACTTGCGTTAAAAGAAGTAAATAACATCATTACAATAAAAGCTATTATCTTTTTCATTTTTGAGTTCCTTGTTGTTGTCTTTGTATAACAGTCTGAGTCGTTTGTTTTGTTGTTGACATAGAACCGTCATCGTTGAATTTAATTAAATAATCTATAATATTTATTGAAAACGTTTTGTGCATCTGTGGTGCTCCGATACAAATTCCGACAGTTGCAAAAAATGTTAATACAACAAAAACGAAACCGGCTATTGTAAAGTTCATTTTTTTTACCGCACCTATTATAAAAAGAGCAGCCAATGCAAAAATTAATACTAATATAGCAATAATCATTCTAAATTCCCTTTTTCTTTATTAAATTATACCCTTAAAAGCAACAAAAAGAAAATAAAATTAAAAATTTTAACATTAATTAACGATTTTATGATATAATCGCAGCAAGAGAGGGGAACAGAATGACAAAAATTATTTTAACAGGTGACAGACCCACAGGCAGACTACATATCGGACACTATGTCGGCTCATTAAAAAGACGTGTCGAGCTTCAAAATTCCGGCAAATATGATGAAATATATATCATGATAGCGGACGCTCAGGCACTAACTGATAATATGGAAAATCCTGAAAAAGTCCGACAAAATATCATTGAAGTTGCATTAGATTATCTGGCTTGCGGTTTAGATCCTAAAAAGTCGGTTCTGTTTATCCAGTCGCAAATTCCCGAATTATGCGAAATGAGTTTTTATTATATGAATTTGGTTACGGTTTCAAGACTGCAGCGTAATCCGACCGTTAAAACCGAAATTCAGATGAGAAATTTTGAAAAAACAATTCCTGTCGGATTTTTCACATATCCTATAAGTCAGGCTGCAGATATCACGGCTTTTAAGGCTACAACAGTACCGGTAGGCGAAGATCAGGCGCCTATGATTGAACAAACCCGCGAAATCGTTTATAAATTCAACAATGTTTACGGAGAAACGCTGACTTTACCTGATATTTTACTGCCGGATAACAAGGCTTGCCTCAGACTTCCGGGAACTGACGGAAAAGCAAAAATGAGTAAATCTCTGAATAATTGCATATACTTATCAGATACGGAAGAAGAAATTCAGCAGAAAATTAAAACAATGTACACAGACCCGACTCACCTGAGAGTAGAAGATCCCGGACATGTTGAAGGGAATCCCGTATTTATATATTTGGATGCATTCTGTAAAGATGAACATTTTGAAAAATATTGGCCGGAATATAAAAATCTTGATGAACTTAAAGCGCACTATATGCGCGGAGGTTTGGGTGATGTTAAGGTTAAAAAATTCCTTAATAACGTAATTCAAGAAGAATTAAGACCAATAAGAGAACGCCGGTTAGAACTTGCAAAAGATATTCCTGCAATATATAAGATTTTGGAAGAAGGCAGCAAAATCGCAAGAGCAAAAGCCGCACAAACTTTATCCGAAATGAAAGAGGCTATGAAAATTAACTACTTTGCGGACAAAGAACTTATTGCACAGCAGGCTGAAAAATTTGGCAAATAATAAGAAAAACATATAATAAAAAGACCGATAAATTATCGGTCTTTTTCGTATTTGATATATAGTTTGATTTATTCTTCGACTTCAAGCATAAAGTTGTCGTGTCTTGAATACAGATAAACAATTCCTGCAAGGCATACATAGAATAATAATTCGAAACCTTCTTCAAATATAAAATTATCATTTGTAGCTTCTTCGGCAATCGCACCCATTAACATTGCAAAACAAGCTATTGCAATATTCCAGAACGGTAATCTTACACCTTTAATCAATTTCCATAAAGTAATAACATGTTTCTTTATAATGAAGTACAGTGCAATTATTGCAATATAAAGACCGTAAATCGGGTGAACAAGAAATCCGTATTTAAGATCTCTCCACGGATAAAATGAATTTTCTGTACCCGGAATTTTTAAGAACAACGTTCTTCCGCAATTTACTTCTCTAATCATAATGATTGTCAAAATTAACGCACAAAATTTAAAAAATCTTCTATTGACTTTAGCAGTAAAACACATACCGAAAATCACAAATAATACACCAAACTGAATACTCTCAAGTAAACCGTTTTCATATCCGTATTTCTGCGGCATATACTCTAAACAGAACGGAATAGCCAAAAATACGGCAAAGGCAATCCAAGTTACCTGATAAATCTGAAAATCCAAATGTTTTTTAATAAAATCCTTAATCTTTTCCATAATATGCTCCCTCTGATACATAAGAGAACTCTACTACAAAAAAGAAAAAATAGCCACCCGGCTTATGAATTTTATTAAGATATTTCCGTAAACCTACCAAAGAGGAATGGCAACACCGCCTAATATATGTGTTTTTAGAAGATTTACCGAACCGTCCGGATTATAATATACGGTTTCCGGGAATGAACCTGACGAACATACTTCTTTTTTCTTATTACCGGTTACAATATGATATATGGTATTAATCTCATTACCACCCTGATTTTTAGAAACTTTTAACTCACCCTTTGAACGCAGGGAACATTCCAAACTGTTATTGCTCAACAAACTGTTAAATATTAATCTGATATCACGGGGAGCATCTTTTTGCTCAGAAAATAATGATTTCCAACCCAATCTGCCCCAATTAAACAACTCTAAAACGGGTTTTTCACCTTGTTTTGCAAGAACCAAAGATCCTCCGGTAACAGAAGATTTTTCAAGGATATTTGCTATTTCAGCAGTCGGTGCTTCCGGAACCCACAAAGATTTCATGACGCCCCAAAATCCTTTTCTGCCATACACATCGGCTAATACCTTAAAATCCTCTGACTTATAAATACTGTCACTCTCAATAATTTTGCCAAACATTTGAGCAAAAGCTTTTTCAAACATCGATTCTTTTTTAAAATCAGATTCCAATGCAAGTATCAGAGCTTTCTCATAACTTGTAAAAGAAGGATTAAAAACATCCTTTTTATCATTACCGACAAAACCTGCACGATTTATATTTGAGTTATTTGTAACTGAATTTATACCTGATATAGTATTTACCGCCATAATTGGGGAAACTTGCATATTTTATTCTCCTCTGTCCTGCTATGACACAAATTTCAACCAAAAAGGTAGCACACAAATACTCCGATGTCAACACAAAAACATAAGAAAAACGTTTTTTTATACGAAATGAAAAAACCGCCGATTAGTACTAATCGACGGTTTTAAACTTTGCTCCAAATGAACAACTAACTACTTAGCAAGAAGTTCTTTGAATTTTTTACCAGCTGAGAAAGCAGGTACAGTTTTAGCAGCAATTTTCAAAGTAGCACCTGTTTGAGGATTTCTACCTGTTCTTGCAGCTCTTTTTCTTGATTCAAATGTACCAAAACCAACTAAAGTAACTTTTTTACCTTTAGAAACAGTTTTTTGGATAGTTTCTAAAGTTGCTGCGATAACGTCAGCTGTAGATTTTTGAGAAACTTTCGCTTTTTTAGATACTTCTTTTACTAATTCTTCTTTGTTCATTACGAACCTCCTTCTTCCTTTTGTGCAAACGGACTATTGAAACCATTTTCTTTTCCGCATGCTTTTTTATTCGACGAAATTATTATATCACTTTATCTGCTTTTTGCAAGGGGGTTTTCAAGATTTTTTTTATAAAATTTCAAGTTATAATGTAGTATATCCCATTAATATACTGCAAAACCCTTGTATATCAAGGGTTTTATTCTTTTATGTGCATTAAATAATAATTAAAAATATATACTTTTTACTAGGTTGTTTTATCATTTACAGTGGCAAATTTAACATTTTTGTAAAAATATTGTAATATCTGATAAGCATTATACCCGTCTTTTGCAAGATTATTTGCACCATGCTGCGACATTCCGACCCCATGCCCGTTCTTTTTAACATTACCGTCGTATGACGGAACCGAACGAATATACGGAACATCGGAACCCCAAACATCTTTGGCGCTGATTGTTTGTCCGCCTGCAGATGCCGAATAATAAGCAGACACTACTTTATAATTATAAGTAAGAACAAGTTTGCTTGTTCCGTCAACTGCCGCATTTGTTTTAACCGTTTCTGCGGAAGCCCCGCCGTATGCCTGATCTTCCGGAGTATCTTTCAGATCAAAACCAAGACTTGCACGTTTACCGAGATTTGCGAGTGCATAACTTCTTGCAGCTATAGCCTGAGCTTTCAAAGCTTCAATCTCCCAGGTTGAAGGCATTTCAGCAGGAACTACGCCTTTTATATAATCTTCAAGACTAACATCATTTATAACAGTCAGTTTATTCCCTTTATTTTGGATAACGAGATGACCTCTGTACCATCTTCTTTTTGCATTGACGAAACCGTCTTTCGCAGGTTTCAAAACAATATTATCGGAATAAATCTGGTAGAACTTGCCGTTTATTCTGATAGCCATAGTATTTTTGTAAGGAATTATTTCATAACCCTTCATGGCATCGATTTTGCATACAGTTTTATTAGTATTTGCATCAATAATGGAGGTATCATTTGATGACCCGACACCAATTTGGGTAGCATTAGTAATTAGCCCTATTTTAATGGCATAACTCGGGTTAGCACTGAAAATCCCTGTAAATATAACTGCGATACATAATAGAATAAACTTCTTCATATTTATTATTATAACACATGTTTGAAGAAAATAGCTAGACCATTTGGTCTATTTTTTGATTAGAGGGATTTGTTTTAGTTTTATCATCGTCATCATCATCGTCATTACCGATAAATTCGGAAATATCCGGAAGCTCAGCTCTTGCATCGGCACAAACTCTTGATGCAACACTATCACCGAGTTTCTGACCCAAATCATACGAAGTCATAGATGCACACACAAAAGCTATACCTTTAACAATAGAAGCTACTTTACCGCCGGCACCGCCTTTGAGCACCATTTCGGCGATAGTTTTCAAACCTTTTACATCTTTAACCTTTTCGGCAAGTTTAACTATATTTTCTTCGTTGATAACTTTCCCCATATTTCGTTTCATAAGCCCTTCACCGAGGAACATGCCGGAAATAGCACCTGCCTGACTTATCCCTGTCTGGAGCTTGTCATCGGAAGTCAAAACTTTGTAACCGCTCGCCATGCAAATCAACGGGTTAACGTGATGGGTAGCCCAATTCACACCTTTACCCGCCATATCAAGAACTTTACTTTTATCTGCGTATTTGCCGAAAATATTAAAAGCTTCTGAAGCACTTTTGGCTGTATTATCGTGATATTTAGCAACAGCTTCGACTATTTTTGCACCCTGGGCAAACACAACTGTACCGCGCGCCTTTTCTCCGTTTTCGACTTTGCGGATATTGTTGTAGAGAAAGACACTGCTTGGGACGCAAACGTCTAATACTGCTACTGTTGATATACCCATAAATAACCTTTTCTGTACACTACCTTACATGTATATAAAGTATTTTGCTTACGGGGAATTGCACAATATAAAAAAATATGTAAAAAAAGTTAACAAAAAATAAGACTTGCAGAAAAATATGTTTATGCTAGTATAAATATTGCGGAGACAACAGAAACCGCACAAAATCAAATAAGGTAAATGCGTCCGTAGCTCAGCTGGATAGAG
Organism: bacterium; assembly: GCA_017542305.1. Lineage (GTDB taxonomy): Bacteria > Cyanobacteriota > Vampirovibrionia > Gastranaerophilales > Gastranaerophilaceae > UBA1221. Next base: position 271 of record JAFXXK010000006.1, on the reverse strand, counting down.
CATCTGCCTTCTAAGCAGAGGGTCGCGCGTTCGAATCGCGCCGGGCGTAAATTAAAAGACAGGGTTTTAACCCTGTCTTTTAATTTATTGTTTGGCAGCGATGAGAACCGCCTTTGCGCGTTCGGCGGATTTCCGTACGTATTGAGCGAAGCGAAATTCGGATAGCGAGGAAATTGAGCCTACTTGAACCAAAGGTTCAAAGGCGAAACTTTCCGAGCGTGGAGGAAATCCAAGAGGAATCGCGCCGGGCGTAAACTAAAAGGGACAGGTT
>JAFXXK010000005.1 GCA_017542305.1 bacterium | reverse complement strand
TCTGCGACAGTCAACTTACCGATAATATCTAATGCGTCTTTGATAGTAGGCATATCCAATTACCTCCTTCGGTGGTACTGTTTCTTACTATTATTATACGCTATTTCTCGTCAAAAATCAACCATTTATTGTGACAGAGCCATAAAAAAAAACATTAGTATGAAAATATATACTTTAATAAAACCTACAACAAATATATTAGCCGATTCTAAAAAAGTATTTGCACCGATAAAATCAGGTACAAATACTGTTACATCACCCAGTAATGAGATTATAGAAAACCATTTGCGGATGGATTTGCAGAATTATGTGAACTATATCAGAAAGTGCTTTCTCTCCGTCACGAGCAAGAATCCATTTATCGTAATTGTTATCCTTAAACCATTTTGCATAACGTCTGAAAGTAATATCTGCCGGAATAAAATCCTGCCCTTGCTCCTTTAATTTGTATTTTGTAAGAGCAATAGCTTTTCCAATTGATAATCTATTCGAATGCAAAAGCAACCCCATAAATATTTTTATTTCTTCATTATTTAATACGGTTCTATAATCATTAACACTACTATATTTATACTGTGGCAAAAGTTTCGTGTAATCTTCTGTTTCGTTTAACATCGCAAGCCAACGATGCAAACTCCCTCTTGAGATTTTGCCTAAAATCTCAAATAAGTGAGAGTTTGAAGTGTTGTGCAGCTTTACAAAATCATAATCAGCTTGAAGTTTATTTTGAGATTTCTTTCTGAACTCAAGCCACTTGTGAACAATGTCTAATCTTGCGAGTGCAATTTGTTTACATTTTTCTGGAGTAAATTCTGACATGTGCGTATTCCTTTATACACACATTAATCGCTCTTGTTCGCAGAAACATCAAGTCCTAAATCTCAATCTCAGAGACAAAAAGACACATATCAAACTAAAAGATAATTTATTTTTGCACTATGTTGCACTTTATTGCACTCCGCTTAAAGCTAAATTCCATGCTAAATAGACCCTGAAACAAGTTCAGGGTGACAAGTTTTTGGTGCAAAAGCGGCTTGCCGGCAGAGGGCTGAAGCCGGCGACTTTGTCGCTGCGTGCCCGTTTAACGCCGGCAAACAAGCAGAGTGCAAAAATTGGGACAAAAGTGCAAGAAAAACCCGGTACATCTCTACACTATAAATCTGCCTCTACCGCCCTAAACATCGGCATACTCACGACAAAACTCCCATCACAACTGTCCTGAAAGATTATAACAATGATAGCCGACATATCAGAAGATATATCGGCTATCATTCGGAAAAGGTGGGATTTGAACCCACGGTGCAGGTAGCCCCACACAACACCTTAGCAGGGTGCCGCCTTAAGCCACTCGGCCACTTTTCCATATTCTGTTGTCATGTGCAAATTGCTTGCATATCAATACTATCACAAACTTTTTATTTTGTAAAATGTAATTGAAAATATTATTTGCCGTATTATCAGAAAAACCATATAAACAGATGATTTTATCTGCTCCGTTGTAGGGTATAAATAAATACATTCACTATAAGGAGGATATTTTACATGAAAACAACTAAAAATTTTGAAGAATTAATCAGAAATTACAGATGCGGTGATTTGGATTTATCCGGTTGCACTATGAAACATCTTGTATTAGACCATGTTGACGGAAATCTTAATTTAACAAAGGCTAATATCGGAACTTTAACTATCGGATGGGTTAGTCACGAATTAAATATGACTAACGCAGAAATTAAAACTATTACTAACCCTATTGATGCAGAAAGTGTTATCATGGTTGGTACTAAAATTTCTAAATTACCGGCTCACGTTTATACAAACTTCTTTGATGTTTCAAAGAGTACTTTAATTAAAATGAATTCTGATATCAGAGCTAACACTCTTAAAATCAGCGGTTCAAAAGTAGAAGTTTTACCTAAAGATATGAGAGTTAAAACTCTTGTTGTTGATTCAAGAACAGCAAAACACTTATCTTTAACAACTATTAAAAATTGCGAAACAATCGAAATTGACGGAGCAATCTATACAAGTTCTTTAAATATAGTAAACAATGCTGAAACATTTGCTGATAATGTAGAATTTGTTGCAAGTTTCTAAATTATATAGTTTAAGCAACCCTGAAAAGAACCGTATTCGTCATACGGTTCTTTTTATATTATAATTACTTTGGAGGTAGAACATGTTAGCAGATTATCATATGCATACAAACTTTAGCGATGATTCAAATTATCCGATGAAAGACTGTATAGAACGGGCGATTTCTTTGGGGTTTGATGAGATATGTTTTACCGAACATATAGATTACGGCTGTCCGACAGCTTTTTGCTGCGACTGTGCAAGCTATTTAGAAGCTATTCGTCAATACCAAAAAGAATATGAAGGGAAAATTACCCTCAAATACGGTATAGAATTTGGTGCACAGGCACATCATAAAAAGTATTTTCAGGATATTTTTGACAGATTTCCGTTTGACTTTGTTCTTTTGTCATTTCATCAGGTAGAGGACAAAGACCTTTGGTGCGGTGATTTTCAGGCAGGTAAAACTCAGGCTGAATATAACAGAATTTATTATGAAGAAATGCTGAAAACCGCAAAAGCGTTAGACTGTTTCAGCGTATTAGCACACATGGATTTGATGCGCAGATACGATAAATACGGGGAATACCCGTTTGAAAAATCCCGAGACCAGATAGAAGAAATTTTAAAATATGTAATCGAACATGGAAAAGGGATTGAAATTAACACTTCATCATTCAGGTATAATCTGAGTGATTTAACTCCCTCAACCCCTATAATTAAATTATATAAAGAGCTTGGCGGTGAAATTATTACTATAGGTTCTGATTCGCACAGAGAAGCTCAGGTCGGCGACCATGTAAAAGAAGTCCGAGAAATTTTGAAAAATATGGGATATAAATATTTTACGACTTTTGACCGCATGAAACCGACTTTCCATGAGCTGTAATATTTTGATACTTGCCTGAATTTGTTGTATATGCTATAGTTAGCGTATTATGAAACATATATTTGAAAGAAAAGTTTATTATTCCGATACCGATGCATACGGTGTTGTATGGCACGGTGCTTATTTAAGATGGCTTGAAGCAGGGCGTGTGGAATTTTGCGAATTGTTCGGTTATACTTTGCCCGAGCTTACCGCTCAGGATATTGTACTTCCCGTTACAAATATGAATGTCCGCTACAAGATGTCGGCGAAGTTGAACGATGTCGTAATCGTTGAAACGGAAGTATCAAAGTTTAACGGCTTATCTGTAACGTTCCATCAGGTTATTAAATCAAAAGAAACAGGAAAAGTTTGTATTGATGCGACATTTGATGTTGTTGCAATTTCTGCACAAACAGGAAAATTATACCGCAGAATGCCGCAGGTGCTTGCTGAAATTTTTGAAAAGGAAGTAGGATGTCTGCAACCCGTTTAAACAAGTATATAGCAGCTTCGGGTATTTGTTCAAGACGCAAAGCCGATGAGCTGATTGAATCGGGGGCTGTCGTCGTTAACGACAGAAAGGTCACCGAGTTAGGGTTTCTTGTCAAAGATAAAGATAAAGTTTTTATCAATAATAAGCTTATTCATCCCGTAAAACATCAGTATTACAGGTTTTTTAAGCCTGCCGGATATATTACGACTTCTGATGATGAAAAGGGCAGAAAAACCATATATGATTTAATTCCGAAAGAGTTATGGGGGCTCAAACCTGTCGGTAGATTGGATAAGGATTCAACGGGTCTTTTGATTTTAACCAATGACGGAGATTTGATTAATGAGCTTACCCATCCGTCCGTAAAAGTCCCAAAGGTATATCTTGTATCAATTGAGAGCACTATTCATCCTCATGAACTTGAGCAAATGGCAAACGGGATAGAAATTGAAAAAGATAAAATCGCTTATGCAGATATTGAAGTTCTTGAGGCGGACAGAACTCATACTATGATGCGTATTACTTTATATCAGGGAATGAACAGACAAATAAGAAAAATGTTTGAATATTTCGGGTATGAAGTAAAATCTCTGAAACGTATTCAGCATGCGACAATTCAGCTTGAGGGTCTGAAAAGAGGCGAATTTAAACCTATTAAACCGCGTCAGATAAAAGAGTTACGCAATTTTTTAAACAGGATTGCACAGAAAAATGATTAAGGTTGCGATTACGGGAAATATTGCATCGGGAAAGTCCGAAGTCCAAAAAATACTTGAAGCTGAGGGGTACAAGGTTTTGGATACGGATAAAGCCGGACACGAAATTCTCAACTGCAAAGAAATTCGTGATGCGTTTAAAGACTATGATGTTTTTGAAGCTTCGGGCGAAATTTCAAGAGATAAATTAGGCAAGCTGATTTTTGCGAATCCCGATTTAAAACTAAAACTTGAGGGAATGTCGCATCCGAAAATTGCTGAACAAATTTTGAGCTTTTTTGAAAAAAATAAGGAAGAAAAGCTCGTATTTGTCGGTATTCCGCTTGTGTTTGAAACAAAGATGGAATACTTATTTAATAAAATTTTGTTAATCTACACTGATGACACTATTCGTAAACAGCGGCTTATCGAGCGCAGCGGATATTCCGAGGAATATGCCGAAGTAAGGATGAGGTGCCAGTTATCTCAGGATGCTAAGAGAGATTTGGCGGACTATTCAATTGTAAATAATAAAAGTAAAAAGGATTTGGAATTAGAAGTATATAAGTTTTTAGAATCTGTTTAAGCAAATTGTGAGAGTGAAACAAAACCGCTTAAATAACCGTTTGTAGCATTATATGTTACGGTTTTTACTTTATTGGAAGCATTTCCTTCTACAACTGTGTAGCTTGAACCGTCAGGAGAAACGCTTTTTACGATACCTGTATGAGATCTGCCGTTGCGTTTTTGTATCATTATGTCACCTGGTTTAACCTGAGTTCTGAGGTAATTTCTCATATCTGATTCGGATCTTGAAGCAGGAGCCTGTCTGTAACAATTATGTTTTATACCCCAGTCTCTTAACCCTGAAACTGCAGGTGAGCCGAAATCTGACGGTAATCTGTTACCAAGAACTTTTCTTACGCAGTATGTAACAAAGTCTGCGCACCATGCTCTTGCATGACCACCGGAAAATGTTGCATTTCCCTGACTGTCATTATTAATTCTGCCGACAAAGCTTGATGCATAATTTACAAGACTGTTTATGCCACCGGATACTGCGTTATAGACATATCTTGTGCCGGTTTTAATGTTGTTCCACATATTACTCAAAAGAGCCATAATATCCCAGTTATAACCTGTATTTGTCATAGCAGCAGCAGTTTGGACTTGTCTGCCGGTATTGCCTGAATTATTTGTGTTGACTTTGGTATTAGTCATTAATTTTTGCTGGCTTGCCAATAACGGAGCGGTAACTAAGTCCATTCCGTATGCAGAACCCGCTAAAGCAGAAAAATTCAGATAATCAGAATAGTCTGATGTCTGATAATTGTAAAATCTGAACGGATTAATCATATCCTGGTTAAGATCAACGCTGCCAAAAGGATTTAAAAAATCTGAAGAAGAAGTAAATACGGATGTGTTATTTCCACCACAGCAGGTACGTTTACCGTTTGCGATATCGGCAAGCATATTTCCGCATCTTTCTGTCCCTATAGCGGGAACGCTCTGTAGAAAAAACCAAACCATAATTTACCTATAACCTTTTACCTTACATGTATATAAAGTGTTTTTGCTTTATAAAATTGCTTTTTGTAACGGAATGTTTACAATTCTTAAACAATATTTCTGCTTGACGGAAGGGTGTATTCTTTGTATTCTAAAAACAGAGTTTTTATGATTAGGGAGAATAAATTAATGGACGAAAACAATGTACTGAAAAAGTTTACTACAGCTCAATTTTTGAATTTCTGTTTAGGGTTTTTCGGATTACAGTTTGCTTGGCAGATGAGAATAATTTTATCCGGTCCTGTAACGGAAAGTCTTGGAGCGTCTCCGTTTTTGTACGGGTTAATTTGGCTGGCGGGTCCTTTTACGGGTATGGTAGTTCAGCCGATAGTCGGTGCATTGAGTGATAAAACAGTATCTCCCTGGGGCAGACGCAGACCGTATTTGTTAGGCGGTGCAATTATTGCTTCTCTGGCTTTGTGGATTTTCCCTAATTCGGGAAATATTGCCGGCTGGCTGGAAAATATTTCCGGTATTACGTTCCCCGCATTAACAGGGTTATTTATTGCGGCAATAATGATTTGGGTTATTGATGCTTGTATCAATATTGCACAGGGTCCTTACAGAGCTTTAATTCCTGATGTTGTTCCGCAGGAGCAGCATTCTCTGGCAAATTCTTATATAAGTCTTGCTATCGGATTAGGTTCGGTTGTTGCGGCAGCTACAGCACCGTTCCTGAAATGGGCATTTAATTATCAGATGTCTATTCCGGCTCAGTTTATTATGGCAGCTGTTGCATTTACTCTCGGTATGTTATGGACTTGTATTTTTATAAAAGAAAAAGCAACCAAACGTCAGGAAAAATCCGAAGCAGAAACCGTTCAGGAAGAAGTTGTACCGAATGTTTCTTTCTGGCAGTCATTAAAAGACTTTTTTGCACTTTCTCCCGAAGTCGGTAAAATCTGCTGGATGCAGTTTTTTACCTGGATAGGAACAATGTGTATGATGATATTCTTCACACAATATTCTGTTCATACGGTTTTCGGCGTTCCTGATATGACAAGTGTAAGCGAAGCTGCTCAGAAAATGTATGCTGATGCTAATTTAAGCGGAACTAATTTTTCATCAATTTGTTTTGCAATATTTAATTTGGTTTGTTTTCTTGTTGCAATTCCTATCGGAATTTTGTCCGCAAAATACGGGAATAAAAAGGTACATATAATATCAATTTTATCAATGATAGCAGCATATTTGGTAATGGGCTTATGCCATAACAAAGTGGTCGTTGCGTCAATGATGGGATTAGCCGGTATAGGGTGGGCAAGTATTTGTGCGTTACCGTTTGCTATGCTTTCTCAGTACATAAAGAAAGGTACTGAAGGTTCTGTAATGGGGATATTTAATATTTTCATTGCAGGTCCGCAGGTATTTGTTTGTACTCTTGTAGCTTGGTTTATTTCTCAGTGTACTTTCTCTGTCGGTGAAGATATGGTAAATTATCATTGGGGATATTGCTTCTATATCGGAGCGGTTACATTGTTACTTGCGGCATTAGTTGCGGCAAAAGTAAAAGATATATCAGAAAATAAATAGAAAGAAGTTATAAATGTCAGATACAAAAAAGAAAATTTTATTAATTTATCCCCCGTCACCTGTGTTAAACAGAGAGGACAGATGTCAGCAGCCGACGGAATCACTTATTGTTATTCCTCCTCTGCCGCCTACCGATTTAATGTATCTGGCAGCAGTATCCGAGCAGGCAGGTTTGGAAGCTAAAATCGCTGACTACAGCCAAGGCGGAAATTTTGAAGCTGATTTAAGAGAATTTCAGCCGGACTTTCTGCTTGTAAATGTTGCAACACCAACGTTTAAAACTGATGTGGAAGCACTTACCGTAGCAAAAGAGATTTGTCCGAATATTGTTACCATTGCAAAAGGTGCGGCATTTTTAACTTTGGCTCAGGATGTTATGTATTATGTTAAGGATTTGGACTATATCATATACGGTGAGCCCGAAGAAACTCTGAGAGAATTAATTATAGGTGTTGCTCCGTACAGAATACAGGGACTGTATTACAGAGATGACATAAGGGTGAAATTCACAGGGGCAAGACCGTTTATTGATAATTTGGATTCTTTACCTTTCCCTGCACGTCATTTGGTAGATAATAACATATACAGACGTCCCGATACCGGCGAAGTTCAGGCGGTAATAAAAGTTTCAAGAGGCTGTCCTTTCCATTGCTTCTTCTGCCTTGCAACTCCTGTTTCAGGCTCAAAAGTCAGAAAACGTTCTCCGCAAAATATTGTTGAAGAAATCAAGGAATGTGTTGAAAAATATCATATAAGGAATTTCCTGTTTTGGTCTGATATTTTTAATATTGATAAAAAATGGGTAATGGAGCTTTGTCAGCTAATTATTGACAGCGGACTTGATATTGTCTGGTCTGCAAATACCAGAGCAGATACCGCTGATGAAGAAATGGCGGAAATGATGTATAAAGCCGGCTGTCGTCTGGTTAGTATCGGTGTTGAAAGCGGTTCTCAGGAAATGCTTGACCATATAGGCAAGAAAATTACGCTTGATGATGTCAGGGTTACCGTTAAAATATTCAAAAAATACGGTATAAGAATTTATAATTATTTTGTTATCGGTTTACCGTGGGAAACCGAAGATACTATAGAAGATACAATTGATTTTGCGATTGAACTTGATAGTGACTTTATCAGCTTCTATACGGCGACACCGTTACCGGGTACCAAATTCTATAATTATGCAAAAGAAAATAATTTGATAGATTCAGATACTTCGTTTAAAAACGCATATTTTTACCCTGCGGTAAATACTCATCATCTGACAAAAGATCAGGTATTTGCTTTGCATAAAAAGGCGCTGAAACGTTTCTATTTACGCCCGTCTTATATTCTGAAAATGTTATTGAAAATAAAATCCAAAACAGAATTTATGAACTATTTCCATGCAGGCATGAATTTGCTTAAAAGAAAGTAACCTCCATCTTGACAAATCTAAAAAATATGACATAATGATAATGTAAATATTATTTAGGAGGGTGAAATGATGATTACATCTGGATTTAAGACCCATAGGGGGGGGGGTAGCCTCTCATAGTAAGTGTTTCGAGGGTTTGGACTCTACTTCTCGGAATACAATAGAAAGTTCTCTCCAAGGGGGAGAAAAGAATTTGTTAATGAGCGACAGCGAATTTACAAATTCAAGTGGGGGTTTATCCCGTAGGGAAAATGAAAGACCAACCCCTATCAATTTGTCGA
>JAFXXK010000004.1 GCA_017542305.1 bacterium | reverse complement strand
TTATATCGCTATAACCACTTAGACTCATTTTGTTTTTTGAACACTAACTTATTAGGTTCTGTCTTTCGAAATCATTTGCTTTGAATTAACAAGTATTGTTTTCGTCTATCTATTCTGTTTTCAATGTTCTGACATTTTTTCTTTGACTTAACCGACCTCCGCCTGGCGGTGCCAACTGAATCCATCAGTTCTCCTGACTTTTTGTCTTGGGGTTTAGTCTTCCTTTCGTAAATACAGTCGTATTAGACCGCATTTACTATTCTATTCTCTAAAATTTTGTTGTCAAGCTATGATTTTGTAAATCTTAAAATTTCTTAACCATCTTTTAGATGGGTCAATTTCTGACCCGTAGGCAACATTGTAGCAATAAAATAAATTTATGTCAAGCATTTTTTTAAAAAAATTTTTTTCTGATTAAAAAAACCTAAAAAGCCCATTAAAAGGACTTATACACCATTTGTAGGAAGTAAGAGTGAATTTTATAATATATAATTATAGTATATTGTCATAATAACATGCGATAAAAAGGAGAGAAAAATGAAAAAACTTCATTCAATAATTCTGTCATTAATGATTATCGGAGCATGCTCAGGAATTTCATACGCAGCTGAATTCACTCCGTTGAACTTTGAAGATGCAACATACTCATCAGAATCTAAAATTGCACTTGGTACAAACAAACAAACTGCAGAACCCGCAAAAAAGTCTGTTACTGATGTAACCGGCAGCCAAAACATGCAGGGTGCAATTTCCCAATTAGACAATGCTCAGGTTGAAGTAAGAAATGAATTATTAAATTATAAGACAAAGTATTCTGAAATTGATGCTCAGTATAATAAAGTAAAAGCCGAAAGAGCAAATCTTTCAAAACAAATAAGAGCATGTGAAAAGAAAATAAATCAGCTTGATAAAGCTAAAGAAAAAATCAGAAAAAACATGATATAAGTATAATTTTTAACACCATTTCAGCCGCCATCAAATAATGGCGGCTTTTATTATGTCTTTGTTTTAAGAATCGGTAAAAACGTCTAGACACTTTTATTTAGGCTGTTTTGGCGACTTTTCAAAATTTTTGTATACGATATACTGAATGTATTAAACAAATATTTTTTTTATTAAGTCCTTTTGCCTTAATTTTAAACGCTTTAGGGCAAACCAATTATCTTACTCTCTTTGCGCGGGGAAATTTATTTCCCCTTTTTATTTATTTTTAAAAATTTTGTGATATAAATATAGATAAATATAAGATTAGATTACAGACAGGGAATGGAATGAAAATAGCAAAATTAACAATTACCCCGACAGAAAGGGATTATCCGAGAATTATACGTCGTTTCCCGGAGGTAACGGAAGCTGAAGAATTAATCCGTAAAAGATTAATTGCCGGGTACAAAATATATAATGACAGTAATATAAAATCAGTAAAAGATTTACCAAAATGTTTAAGAAATTGGGTAAATCCGAATACTCACGTTCTGAAATATGATGTTCCTGAAGAAAACCACCGTATATTTACGCTGCATTAATTTTAAAATATTAAAGAATATTACTTTTTGTAAAAAGTCATATCAATTATCTGCTATTTTTGGTACAATAGGCAGAGTAGGTTAAGGATGTGTTTTTATGGGAACGATTCTAAACAGAGAAGATGTTACAGAGCTTATTGGTAATTTACACAAAGATAATAAAACCGTTGTAACTACCAATGGATGTTTTGACATACTTCATGTCGGACATGTCAAATATCTTCAAAAAACCAAAAGTTTTGCTGATGTGCTTATTGTTCTCTTAAATTCCGATAAATCAGTAAAATCCATAAAAGGACCTTCAAGACCTATAAACAATGAAAATGACAGGGCTGAAATTTTATGCGCATTGTCATGTGTGGATTATGTTGTCATGTTTGACGAGGACAGTCCGCGAAACCTGCTGGATGAAATGAAACCCGATGTTTATACCAAAGGGGCAGACTACACAATGGAAACCCTTCCCGAAGCGGATATTATGAAGAAAAACGGTACAAGGGTTGAATTTATAAGTTTCGTTGAAGGGAAATCAACAACAAATATTATAAACAAGATTAATAATTAATATTATAAATAAGGAGAATAAGAATGAAATCATTCACATTAGAAGAAATTACACAAATTACCGGCGGAATGCTTACAAAAGTTCAGGACACGACTATTGAAAGAATAGCTCCACCATTATTGGCTGATGAAAAGACTCTTGCATTGGCATTAGGAGAAGAAGAAATTGCAAATCTTGCAAAATCTAAAGCGAAAGCAGCACTTGTTCCGCTGGGAGTTCAGCTTGACGGATTAACAACAATCGAGGTTGAAAGACCGCGTCTTGCAATGATGAAATTAATTACTTTATTCTATAATCCGCCAAAAATTAATGAAGGAGTACATCCTACTGCAGTTGTTGACCCGAGTGCAAAATTGGGTGCAAATGTCCAGATAGGACCAAATGTTGTAATTTCTCATAATGCTGAAATCGGTGATAATACAAAAATTATGGCTAACTCATATATCGGCGGAGAAGCTAAAATAGGAAGTAACTGCTTCTTCCACCCGGGAGTTAATATCGGGGACAGAGTCAAAGTAGGCAATGACGTTATTCTCCACCACGGGGTATCTCTTGGAGCTGACGGCTTCAGCTTTGTAACAGAAAATCCTGATAATATTGAAAACGCAAGAAAAGACGGTTCAATTAAAGATGATAACAAAAAACACGTTATCTTCAAAATTCCGTCAATCGGAAGTGTTGAAATCGGCAATAATGTAGAAATCGGTGCTAACACTACAATTGACAGAGGTACTATTGAAAATACAACCGTCGGCGACAACACCAAAATTGATGACCTCGTAATGATAGGTCATAACTGCCATATCGGAGAAGGTTGTTTAATTGTATCTCAGGTAGGTATCGCAGGAAGCTGCGTAATCGGTGACAGAGTTGTTATTGCGGGTCAGGCAGGTTTGGCTGATCATATTGAAATCGGTTCAGATACAATTATTACAGCAAAAGCAGGGGTTACAAAATCATTCCCTGAAAAATCTATCGTAGTAGGTATTCCTGCAATGCCAAGAAAAGATTTCATTAAACAATTAAAAACAATGAAAGATGCTCAGGAAATTTTCGCAAAATTCAGAAAATATGAACCGCTATTGAGAGAGTTTGAGGAAAACGTTTCCAAGTAGGGCAAATAAATAATGATTACACTAAAGAAAGAAACTCAAATAACAGGAAACGGCTTAATGAAAAATAAGCCATGTACTGTGAAGTTTTTCCCGTCACAAGAGGGTCGTATAAGATACTTCGTAAACGGGGAAGAGTTTGATGCGAGTGTTTATAACGTATTATCAACAGACCATTGTGTTGTTTTGGGTAAAAATAAAGCACAGGCGATGTTAACCGAACATTTGACTGCGGCACTGGCGTTTTGTCAGATTGATTCGCTTGATATTTGTATGGACGAATCAGAAGTTCCGGCGTTAGACGGAAGTTCAAAACAATGGGTTGAATTGTTTAAAGAAGCAGGAATTGACAAACCGCTCTTGTATAAACCGCAGCAATATACCGTATCTGAACCCGTTTATTATCTGAACGGAAAAACCAGTCTGGTGATTTTACCTGCTGAAGAATTATTTATATCTTATGCGGTAAATTACGACCACAAAGATCTGAGGACTTGTTTTATTAACTACAATCCAAAACACCCTGATGAAATAATCGAAGCAAGGACATTCGGATTTTATAAGGATTTAAGAAAGTTCCAGATGCTCGGATTTGCAAAAGGGGTAAATATAGATAATACGGTAGGCTTAACGGATGAGGGTTATACAACCGAATTGCGTTCGGATAAAGAACCGGTTAAACACAAAATGCTTGATTTAATCGGCGATTTGTATTTAACGGGAGTTAATCCGCTTAATCTGAAATGCCAGATTTTAGCAAAAGAAGCCGGTCATGCCGTTCATGTTAAGGTTGCAAAAATATTAAAAGATAAATTAGTACAATGTAAATAATAAGGAGACAAAGATGTCAGAAGAAATCAAAGAACAAGAAGCTTTCAGCATGAATATATTTGAAATTATGGACATGCTTCCGCACAGATACCCGTTTTTACTGGTTGACAGAATTACGGAATGCGTTCCCGGAAAATATTGCAAAGGTTATAAGAACCTTACCATGAATGAAGAATTTTTCCAGGGACATTTCCCGAATAATCCTGTTATGCCGGGAGTTTTACAGCTTGAAGCTATGGCTCAGTGTTCAGCTCCGATTTTGTTAAAATTACCTCAATTCCAGGGTAAATTGGCATTGTATGCAGGAGTTGAAAATGCAAGATTTAAAAATATCGTAAGACCCGGCGACAAATTTGAAATGGAAATTGAGTTAACAAAATTAAAAGGACCTATCTGTAAAGCTCACGGTATAGGCAGAGTTGACGGCAAAGTTTGCGTTGAAGCCGATATGACTTTTGCATTGACATAAAATACATCTTGGTATTGGTACCCTTTGGGTACCAATATTTTCAGGAATAAATTAATGAACAAAAAGCACTTAATATATTATATAATATTAGCCATAATTTTTCTTATTGGTTTAATTTTAAGATTAAAATTTTATATATCTAATCGTCCATTATGGCATGATGAATGTTCACTCGCATTAAGTATTATTAACAGGAATATATTCGGATTTTTTTCTACGTTGGAACATAATCAATCGGCTCCACCACTTTTCTTGTTAATAACTAAATTTTTTACATTAATATGTAACTCTACAAAAGAATATATATTACGATTGTTTCCTCTAATATGCGGACTCGGTTCAATACCGGCATTTTACTACTTTTCAAAATTGTTTATAAGTAGGAAATGGGTATTAATTATTGCAAATTTTCTATTTGCCATAAATTATCATATTATATACTATTGCCAAGAATTTAAACAATATTCCTCTGATGTTTTTGTTTTACTTTTATGTTTCATTTTTTTAGCAAAACTAAATTTAACTGAATATACTACTAAAAAATTATTTTTGCTTGGAGGAGCTATTGCCATTTTACCAATTTTATCACTCCCTTCTTTATTTTTGATAGGAGCATTTATAATACAGCAAATTGTATTCCATAAAAAAAGTGTAATTAAAAATATAATTATATTTATATCCCCTTGCTTTATAAGCTGCATAATATATTATTTATTAATACTTTCTCAACAATATACTACAATTTTAAGCACAAATTACTGGGACAATGCCAAAGGCTTTTTTATGTTATCTATTAATCATAATTTATACATAATTAGCCAAAATTTAGCTTATCATTTGTATCCAAATAAATTTTTACTGATAAATTTGATATTATGCTTGATAGGATTTTTTTATATTATAAAAAATAGAAAGAAAACATTTAACTTTATACTTATTATTTTAATGATTATAATTACTATATGCTCATATATGAAATTGTATCCAGTATATGAACGAGTATCACTATATCTTATACCAATAACATTAGTTCTTATTACATTACCGCTAAATTATATCGCTTATAACAGAAAAATTTATTCAATATTTGTTATACTGCTGACTTTTTTGGGATTGTCTGCCTATAATTTATCTTATGCAAAAACTCTTTTGAAGAACGATTTATTTTATAAAACAGATGCTCGAACAACTATGAAAGTTTTATTAGAACAATATAACCCTTCAGATTACGTTATTATAAACAGAGCATCCGATTCAGAATTTGAATACTACAAACATTATTACAATATCGATATTAAACATTTTGCAATAGTTCAATTACCTGAATACTCAAAAGAAAACTACTTTGATATTCTCGATCAACTTCCTGCAAATAATAACTATCTATTTTACTACCCTAACGACTATTCACACTCACCGGTAATACCATTTTTAAAAGAATGGAGTAAAAAACAAAAAATATTATTTGATAAAGAAGTTAACGGTTCTTATCTTATTTATCTGCATAAACTGCACTAATAATGCTTAATTTTCATTGCCACAAACTATTTTAACTGCTATAATACCTTTATGAATGAGCAGCTTAAACAAACTCTGAAACTACTTCCGTCGCTTCCGGGATGTTATATTTATTACAACAAAGACGACGAAATAATTTATGTCGGCAAGGCAAAAATTCTTAAACGCCGTGTGATGAGCTATTTTAACCGTAAACACCACGACAGCGTAAAGGTTAATGTGCTTGTATCACAGATTGAGCGAATGGAATATATCATTACCAATACCGAAGTCGAAGCTCTCATTTTAGAAAACCACCTTATCAAAAAACACAAACCAAAATATAATATACTGCTCAAAGACGATAAAAAATATCCGTATTTTCTTATTACTGACGAAGATTTCCCGAGAATTACGGTCGTCAGAAAGAAAAATCTTAATCCGGAAAAAGGCAGATACTACGGACCTTATACCGATGTTCGTGCTATGTGGGCAACATTGGATTTTTTAAAAAAGATTTTTCCGCTCAAACAATGCAAAACCCCGAAATTTAAGGACAGACCATGCCTGTATTATCAGATAGGACGTTGTATGGCGCCCTGTCAGGGGAAAGTTTCCAGCGAAGAATATAAAAATCTTGTCAAACAGGCGGAACTGTTTTTGTCGGGTAAACAGTCGGAACTAATCAAACAGATAGAAGAAGAAATGAACAAATACGCAGCAGCAGAACAGTACGAAAAAGCTGCAAGGATGCGTGACAGTTTATTTGACTTAAAGAAAACGCTGGAAAAACAAAAAGTTGTATATGAAAATACAAAACTCAATGAAGATGTTATCTCAATGCTCAATGAGGACGGTATTTTTGCGATAGTTATACTCATGATTAGAGAGGGCAGACTAATCGATAAAAAAGATTTTACCTATGAGGTTGAGGCAGAGGACAGAGCCGAATTTTTTGCAACATTTTTTAAAGAATACTACAACACGCTTGCGTTGGAATTCCCTGACAGGATAGTATCAAATGAACTTGAAGCAATTGGCGAAAAACCTTTATATGAAGAGTGGCTCAATATAATTTCAGGCAAAAAAGTAAAAATCAGTTACGGCAAATCCGCACAGGGCAAAGAGCTCCAAATGCTTGCGGACAAAAATGCCCGAATAGTTCTCGACAATGCCAAGATAAAAAAGATGGTCAAGATTAACGAAGATTTTAACGAAATCGGCTCATACTTGGCAGAAAAACTAAAACTCAAAAACTTTCCGCACAGAATGGAATGTTATGATATTTCGCACATACAGGGAACAAATACCGTCGCCTCAATGGTTACATTTATCAACGGACTTCCTAAGAAAACAGAATACAGAAAATTCAAAATCCGCTCAACCGAGGGTAAACCCGATGATTTTCAGTCTATGAAAGAAGTTTTGACCCGCAGATTTAACCACCTTGGGGACGAGAAAAAATGGGCAAAACCGGATTTAATAATAATAGACGGCGGCAAAGGGCAGCTCTCAAGCGTAATGGAAATCGTAGAGGAAATGAATATAACGGGAATTGATATCGTCAGCCTCGCAAAAAGAGAGGAAGAAGTCTTTTTGCCAAAACAGTCGAAATCCGTACTTTTACCGAGGGATTCCGGAGCGTTGTATGTAATCCAAAGGATAAGGGATGAGGCACACAGATTTGCGATAACATATCACCGCAAATTACGCAGCAAAAGCGCTTTACAGAAATAGTAAAAAGGTACGCCATTCCGACACACCTTACCGCGGTGTCATCTCTTATGAACAGGATATGAAATATTCTGGATAGAATTTGTTTTTTTATGTTTTTATGCAATAATTACTTATATTGAAATAAATAAGGATAGTAAAAATGGTAATAAACAGCCCCAGACAAACATCCCATATTAAAAGGGAAATTCTAATAAGATTAATTAAAGCTTTTTATGCGGAAGACTTCGCCGAAAGCACAAGACTAATTCCGTATCAGATGCGTCCGAAAGATTACGAAGTTTCTTACAGATGTTGTGTATATAAGGAACGTGCTATCCTTAGAGACCGAGCTATTGCAGGATTAGGTCTTTCTATTGAAGATACCGACGACAGCGTTCATATGGCAGAGTTAGCCAAAAAAGTTTTAAAAAGAGAAAAACCGGAAGAAAATCCGCTTACGGTTCTCCAGACAGCATGCAAAGGCTGTGTTCCTTCAAGATTTTATGTAACCGATTTGTGTCAGGGCTGTGTTGCAAGACCTTGTATCAATACTTGTCGTTTTGGTGCAATTTCTATTGTCAACGGCAAATCAAAAATTGACCCGTCAAAATGTAAAAACTGCGGTATGTGTGCTCAGGTTTGCCCATATCAGGCTATTATGAAAGTTATTGTACCTTGCGAGAATGCCTGCCCTGTAGGCGCTATTGCCAAAGACGATACGGGTCGTGCAAGAATAGATTTTGACAAATGTATTTCCTGCGGGAAATGCTCAAGTGCCTGCCCGTTCGGTGCGGTTCATGAAAAAAGTCAGATTATTGATGTATTAAAAGCAATAAAAAACGGTAAAAAAGTTATTGCTATGGCGGCTCCGTCTATGTTCGGGCAACTGCCATGCTCTCCGAAGCAGCTTAAACAGGCTATTCTTGATCTGGGTTTTTATGATGTTTATGAAGTAGCTCAGGGTGCAGACGTTACATCAAAAACCGAAGCCGCAGAATTTGAAGAACGCATGCTTGCGGGCGAAGAATTTATGACAACTTCATGCTGCGCAGGGTATAACGAACTCGTTGAAAAACATATTCCGGAAATTAAACCGTTCCGCTCAACAACTCATACACCGATGTATTATACGGCAGAAATTGTTAAAAAAGAACATCCGGATGCGGTTACGGTATTCTTCAGCCCATGCGTTGCAAAACGTCGTGAGGCTCTAAACGATAAAAATGTTGACTATGTTCTTAACTATGAAGAAATAGGGTCATGGTTTATCGCAAAAGGAATTAAGGTTGAAGAATGTGAAGAAAGCGAATTTAAGGTTGAATCTTACGCAGAAGCAAGAAATTATGCTATTACGGGCGGAGTTGCCAACGCAGTAAAGGTTCTGCTGCCCGAAGAAATTCCGACATACCCCGTTATTATAGACGGACTGAATAAACAATCGGTTCGTGATTTGAAGAAGTATGCTAAAACAGGCATGTGCGAATTAGGCAACCTTATCGAAGTTATGGCATGCCCCGGCGGGTGTTTGGGTGGAAATTCCACGGTTAACGCTTATAAACCGGCTTCAAAAATACTTTCAAAATATGTTGAAAATAGTAAGTCTTCAGCCCCTAAGAATGTATAATATTAAGAAATTTAAACATTTATATATTAAAAGGCAAAAAAATCTGTTTTTTTGCCTTAATATACATGTAGGTAAATAAAGTAGGTATAATTATGTCAGAAATTAGTAATGTAGGTGTAAACAATTTCGGCTATATAACGAGAAAACAACCGGTATTTCAAGCAAATCCGGCAGTAGCATATAATTACAAGGAAGAATCTGATTCGTTTGAAAAATCAGATGATACAAAAAAAGCTGCAACTGCAACCATCGTTGCATTACCGGTAATTGCAGCAGCAGGATATTGGCTTACTAAAGGTAAAGGCTGGAGTAAACTTAAAAACCTTTTAGGACTTGGCAAAACTAAAGTCAACGATACTCCGCATATTAAAACAAAAAATGATCCTGATGCCGTTGCAGAAATGCTGGAAAGACAAAAGAAACAGGCTGATGCCGTTAATAATATTGAAACGTCAAAAGCAAACGGTTCTTCAAGAGAATTGGTAGAACGGGCTAAACGTGATGTTCCTACAGCTGAAAGTCAGGCAGCTTATGACGAACAAATTGCCCACGTTGCTCCAACCGCTGAAGAAGCTAAAGCTATAGGAAAAGTTAATAAAGAAGCAGCTGAAGCAACTGCAACAGCTCATCAGGTAGAACACTCTATTTCTGAAGAACAAGCTTCCACTTTAAAAGGTTTAGCTAAAACTACAGGAACAACTATTAAACAAACCGGTACTTTTAAATCCAAAAGCGGTTATACAATAACTTATAAAGACGGTAATATTCAGGAAATAGTTACTCCTGACGGAAGAAAAATCACTAAAGCGAAATCAATCGCAAAATATGAAGGTCAGCTTGATTTAACTAATCTTGAAAGAGTTTAAAATTAATTGATTATAAAAAAAGCGGCAGTTGTAGAAACTGCCGCTTTTTGACGTTTAATTTATTGTTGTTCTTCAATATTTTTTATGTAAACTTCTTCTATCAAAACAACTGCCGTAGCTGCAATTGCCGGGGCAAATACCACACCCAGAATCCCGAGATATTTTGCCGTAATAAACAAGAACATATAGATTATCAACGGATGAACATCAAGGAATTTTCCGAATACATAAGGTCTTACAAAATTGTTTTCCGTTAACTGAGCTATGGCAAAAACTACGCCGATACCCGCAAGAATTGCCCAGCCTGATTTATACGAAACAACCAAGCATATAACAAGTGCTATTGCAGGTCCGACAACAGGGATAATATCCAAAATAGCAGTAATCAAACCAAGCAGTAGCGCATAATCAACTCTTAAAATCATAAGTCCTATTGTCATTACAAGACCAACCCCTGCCATCGTAGCAATTTGAGCAACGACGTATCCGCCGATTTTCTGCGATATTGTATTCAAAATTTCAGAAGCTCTTTCTCTCATTTGAGTCGGGAACATTCTTACCATTGTTCCTCTGACTTTATCTTTATCCGCCATAAAATAATACATTATAATCAGGGATGCTAATAAATAAACGAATCCTGAACCGATAATCTTTCCGATATTAAGAGTTTCCGATAAAACTCTTGTTGTCATGCCGGAAGCTGTTGTTATTGCTCCGCCAATATCTATCTGACTAAAGTCAGGTTTTCCGATTAACGGAAGGTGTATATCATATATCATTCCTTTGATAGTACTCAGATACTGCGGGAATGATTCAATAAAGTTCCCGATTTCATGTCCTGCTACAGCCAATAACGGAACAAAAACTATACTGATTAATACAATTGCACCCATAAGAACTATTCCGGCTGCAGTACTTCTTTTATATTTTTTGCTTAACTTCTGAACAAGAGGCTCCATTGAACATGCCAGAACATAAGTTGCAAAAAACATTATCGCTATATCCTGTACCTTCGATAAAAATACAAGAAACAGCACTAATATAACAAAAAACACAACATTTTTTGCGGTTATATATTTCCCAAACATTTTTTCAAACATGTTTATCTCCCTCTTTCCTTTATAAGCTAACATAAAAATAAAGAATATGAAATTAGCTTTTATAATCTTGTTTATGTTATATTTATACTAAAAGATTATCAATTCAAAGGAGAGGAAATGAACATTTTTGAAGAACTTCAGGCGAGAGGTCTGATTGCACAAGTTACCGATGACAAAGAAATAAAAGATTTAATAAACAACGGCGGCGCAAGATTTTATATAGGATTTGACCCAACGGCGGACTCGTTACATGTAGGTCATTTTATGGCATTATGCCTTATGAAACGTCTGCAAATGGCAGGAAATAAACCCGTAGTTCTTATAGGCGGCGGCACAGGATATATCGGTGACCCGTCAGGACGTACGGATATGCGTTCTATGATGACCCCTGAAGTTATTCAGCATAACTGCGACTGTTTCAAAAAACAAATGGAAAGATTTATCAAGTTTGGAGACGATGCCGCTATTATGGTTAACAATGCGGACTGGCTTTTGAAACTTAATTATATTGAACTTTTAAGAGAAGTCGGAGCATGTTTTTCCGTAAACAATATGCTAAGAGCTGAATGTTACAAACAAAGAATGGAAAAAGGGTTAAGTTTTCTGGAATTTAACTATATGATTATGCAGGCATTCGACTTCTATTACTTACACCAACACTACAAATGCAATATGCAGTTTGGCGGTGACGACCAATGGAGTAACATGCTTGCCGGTACTGAATTAATCAGAAAGAAAACAGGTGATGATGCTTACGCAATGACAATTACTCTTTTGATGAACAGCGAAGGCAAAAAAATGGGTAAAACCGCAAAAGGTGCGGTATGGCTTGACCCTGAAAAAACATCTCCGTTTGAATTTTACCAGTATTGGAGAAACGTTGACGATGCTGACGTTATGAAATGTATCAGAATGCTGACATTTATTCCGATAGAAGAAATTGAACAAATGGAAAAATGGGAAGATAACAGAATTAACGAAAAGAAAGAAATTCTTGCATACGAATTAACACAGCTTGTTCACGGAACAGAAGAAGCAGACAAGGCAAAAGCCGCAGCTTACGCTTTGTTCAGCGGTAACGGTGACAGTGCCAACATGCCGACAACAGAATTAACGGAAGCTGATTTTGAAAACGGTGTTATAAGCATATTAAATCTGCTTGTAAAATGCGGAATAACAGCAAGTAAAGGGGAAGGTAAACGTCTTATCCAACAAGGCGGAATAAACGTTAACGACGAAGCGGTTACTGCTATTGATAAAGCTTATACAACAGAAGATTTAAAACAATGCTTGAAAATAAGAAAAGGTAAAAAACATTTCCATAAAGCTGTAATGAATTAAATATTATTAGCTTTTTCTCATATTTTTAAAATAATCATCAAGAAGTTTGTTACATTCTTCTTCCATAATGCCGCCATAAACTTTTAGTTTTGAGTTGGCAATTTTGCACAGGTCAATACCTGAACCTAATGCGCCATAGTTTGAATCGTAACTCCCGAAATACACCGCTTTTATTCCTGACTGAATAATTGCCCACGCACACATCGGGCAAGGTTCAAGCGTAACATACATCTCGCAGTCCGTTAATCTCCAATTGCCAAGTTTTTGCTCTGCTTTACGGATGGCAAGGATTTCCGCATGTGCAGTTACATCTGACAAAACTTCTTTTTCATTGTGACTTGAAGCTATAATCTCACCGTTTTTAACAATAACTGCACCGACGGGAATATCTTTCCCGGAGTTCAATGCCTCTTTTATTGCAGATTTCATCATGCCTGCTCAACCCCGTCACTTGCAAGTTTTAATTCAATTTCAACACAGAAACCGCACTCTTCATCGGATGACAGAGTAATTTTTCCGTCCATAGCTTCAACAAGACCTTTAACAATAAACAACCCTAACCCTGTTCCTCTTGTTGTTCTTGTAGTGTTGTTATCAAGCCTTATAAACTTGTCAAACAACATATTGAGTTTTTCTTCGGGAATAACATCACATTGATTTTTTACATATATCTTTGCACTTATATCATCCGCTGCGCAATCAACCGTTACAGCCGTTTCGGGATATGCATATTTAACCGCATTTTCGATTAAATTTACAAATACCTGTTCTAACCTTGTTTTATCCCCGACTACATTCGGAAACGCCTCGTCTATATTTATAATAATTTCTTTATGATCCTTATTTTTTACAAGCATCAATGCAGTTTCCATAACCTCAGGAAGCCAGACAGATTCAATATTTGTTCTTAACCTCATACCCTCAATATCGGGTATCGTTAATAAATCTTCGATTAATCTTTTGAGTCTTTCCGACTGTTCTTTTATAACCCTCAGGGATTTTTGCTTTGTAGCTTCATCAATAACAATATCCTGCCGCATAAGTCTTGAAGTATATCCCTGAATACTTGTCAGAGGAGTTCTTAATTCATGGCTTACGGTATCAATAAGGTTTGAACGAAATTCGTTCAACTGTGCAAGCTCAATATTATTCTGTTTCAATTGCAGATATGATTTATGAATTTCACCGGCCATACGGTTAAACTCAAATGCAAGGAAAACGATTTCATGCGGAGTAAATGCCGTTGTCAACAGCCTTATCTGACGCTCATAATTACCGTTTGAAATTGCAATAATTCCTTTAAACAACTGCCTTATATTGATATAAAGATAATATGTATATAAAGCAACTATAGCTATAATTATCATTGTCGCAATAAGTATAGACCATATAATCTTCGCTCTGTTTTTGTATATTAAACGTTTTGTAAGTCTTTCCGTAGTATTAACTATAATTGTTATTTCCGGATCGGTTTTTTTCAAATATACAATAGGCTGGTTTTTTACATCCCCAAAAATAACGGGAACATCTACCTCCTGAGCTTTTGGCATTAATGCTAATGTTTCTTTAAATACGGAATCTGTATAATTATGCCCGGTTACGAGAACCCCGTCATTTGTCATTACATAAATCTGACGCTGATCATCCTGTAATGACTGGAAAATATCATCTTTTAAATCATTTAAACTATAAGTCGCAACAAGTAATTCCCCTGTATTCAGGCTTGTAGAAATAGTAACTTTTTTGTTTTCCCTGTTATTTTCATGAATTTTTTCATATTCATCTTTTGTTTTTACTATCTCAAGCTTCTCGCAATTTTTAAAATTCCTTGCCGTACTTTCGAGGAATTTTTGTCTTTCGGAAGAATTCGGAATATATTTCAACGACTCTGAAACCTGAGCTAAGCTTGTGTTAATCGTAGTAGAGAAAAATTCAATTTCATCAGATACCATATTGGCAGTCAAAATAGCTGTTTCTCTAAGCTGAGAACGTAAAGACTGCTGGTTGACATTACTGATAATTAATCCTGAAACAGTCATCGGAATAATTACCGCAAGACATACGACTATTGCGATTTGTTCAATAATTTTAAGTCTGTGAAAATGAAAAAATTTCATAACCTAACTCTCCGCAAAAGGAGTTAATTTATACCCAACATTTGTAACCGTATGCAGATATTTCGGTTTTTTCGGATCGGGTTCAATTTTGTTTCTCAGCCCGCCGACATGCACCCTAAGCATTCTGACATCTTCGTTACTGTCATAACCCCAAACTTCATCCAATAAAGTCGCAAGTGTGACAGGATTATTAAAATGCTGCATCAAACTGTATAAAATCTCAAATTCGGTAGGTGTTAACTTTGTACGTTTGTTGATAACAATACATTCCAGAGTTTCAGGGAAAATCTGTATATCTCCTGCACTAAGAATTTCATCGGATAGTGAATTTTTCTCCTCAACCTGATTTCTTCTTAATAACACTCTTATACGCAACAGAACTTCCTGAATATCGAAAGGTTTTACCAAATAATCATCCGCACCGGAATCAAATCCGTCTGTCTTATCATCAATTGTTCCCTTTGCAGTCAACATCAAAATAGGGA
Organism: bacterium; assembly: GCA_017542305.1. Taxonomy (GTDB): domain Bacteria; phylum Cyanobacteriota; class Vampirovibrionia; order Gastranaerophilales; family Gastranaerophilaceae; genus UBA1221. The sequence goes on along the minus strand of JAFXXK010000004.1, from coordinate 66,175 downwards.
TAGATAATTTTGCCTGACGGATATTTTTACAGACGTCAAATCCGTTCATTTTAGGCATCATTACATCAAGTAAAATCAAATCATACGAATTGTTTAATGCTTTGTTTAACCCTTCCAAACCGTCACGGGCTGTATCTACGAAATACCCGCTTTGTGATACGTCAAACTCCAGCAACTCTCTGATTTCGTCATCATCATCAACTATTAAGATACGTTTTTGATTTTCACCCATAATATGCCTCTTTCAAAATCGATTTTACCCCATAATAACAGTTTTTTCAATTTTTGTTGATGATTTTGTAACAATTTAAGCCATATAATAAAAAAATAAAGCAGCTCATAAGCCGTGTTCTGTTTTTAGATAATCATCTGTCTTGTATCAGGATTACTCCTGATCTCCAGCGATTTTTCGGAAGTTGGCGGACACCTTTATAACCTTCCTGTCAATCTTGCATCCGACCGGGGGTTGCCTGACCGATACCTCTCGGTACCGTCGGTGAGCTCTTACCTCGCCATTGCACCTTTGCCTGTGAACTTAAAGCTCCATCGGCTGTATCTTTCTGTGGTCCTGTTCCACCGACTCACGTCGTCCGGAGTTTCTCCGGCGGTCTGTCCTTGGATGCACGGACTTTCCTCACCCTGACGGGCGCGATTATCCGGCTGCTTTATTTGATTTTAAATTAACACTAAACTGATATTATTTCAACTATGTATCAGAAGAATCCTCAGAATCATCTTCCTTATGTGGCAAATGAGCATTTGTTTGGCTTTTCTTGATTTTTACTAAATTCTCACGCCACACATCTTTAAGACTGTCTATAACCCCCGCACGACCAAACCATTTCGCAACATATCTTTCATCAGGACCTAATGAACCGTTTACTTTTATTTGTGTATCTATACTATACAATGCTTCTGACATCCCTATGGTTATTGCCACATGCGGACGGGATTCTTTTTCGGGATTCATTGTAATTTTTAGATTATTATATCTTTCTACTCTGAAACCTCTTGTATCTGAATTCATGTCTTTTATTATTGCTTTTAATGTTTCTCCTAACTCATTTAATGATTTAGCCATTTAATATACCTCTTACAAATTAATTATTCAGACTGTGAATAGGGGCAGGAATCCTTCCACCTCTGTTAACAAATTTGTCTGATGAAAGCTTATTTACATTCATTATCGGAGCTTCGCCGAGCAACCCTCCGAAAAATATTTTATCACCGGATTGTTTTCCAATAGCAGGGATAATTCGGACTGCAGTAGTTTTTTTATTTATCATACCAATTGCCATTTCATCAGCAATAATTCCGGCAATCGTAGAATTTGAAGTATTCCCCGGAATTGCGACCATATCAATTCCGACGGAACATACACAAGTCATGGCTTCAAGTTTATCAAGAGAAAGAACTCCTCTTTCAGCAGCTTCAATCATACCGGCATCTTCCGATACGGGAATAAATGCACCGGATAACCCACCGACATGAGATGATGCCATAATACCGCCTTTTTTAACAGCATCGTTAAGCATTGCAAGAGCTGCAGTTGTTCCATGCGCCCCTGCATGCTCTAATCCCATAGCCTGAAATATTCCCGCAACACTGTCCCCTACAGCAGGAGTCGGAGCTAACGATAAATCTACAACTCCAAACGGTACACCCAGTTTTGCTGCGAGTTTTTTACCCACAAGCTCTCCTGTCGATGTTATTTTGTAAGCAGTTTGCTTTATTTTATTGGCAACTTCACTAAAATCAGCATCTTCCGGCAGACTTTCTATGGCTGCCCTGACAACACCAGGCCCTGAAACTCCAACATTTAAAGCACATTCCGGTTCTCCGTATCCGCAATAAGCACCTGCCATAAATGGGTTATCGCTGGCTGAATTACAAAATACAACAAGTTTTGCCGCCCCGATACTATCTTTGTCTTTTGTTAATTCTGCGGATTTTTTGATTATGTCCGCCATTTTTAATACGGCATCCATATTTATACCCGCTTTTGATGTTGCCAAATTAACCGAAGCACATAGTCTTTCTGTTTGAGCAAGAGCTTCCGGGATACTTTCGATTAGTAATTTGTCCCCTTTTGTAAAACCTTTTTCAACAAGGGCGGAGAATCCGCCTATAAAATTTACACCTACTTCTTTTGCAACATCATCCAGTGTTCTTGCGATTTTTACATAATCCGGATTTTCACAAGCCTCGCCTACAATGGAAATCGGTGTAACCGATATACGTTTATTTATAATCGGAATAGAATAATCATTTTCCAATTCATTTGCATAAGCTACGAGATTTTTTGCATATTTTCTTATTTTATTTCTGATATTTTCGCACACAACATCAATATCGGAATTTATACAATCACGCAAACTTATAGCCAAAGTTACAGTTCTTATATCAAGGTTGTGTAACTTCACCATATTTATTGTTTCTAATATAAATTGTTCATTAATTATGTCCGCCAAAATCAAATCCGAGCATCTGTGTCAGGCTCGCTCCTTTTACTTTTAACTTTAATTCAACACGTCTGCTCTTTGCCAAATCTTCGTTACCGTTAGCATCTAACACCGGATCGGCATAAGAACGACCTTCCACAATAAGCAGCTTGCGTAATTTTTTATTATACCTTTTATTATACTGAGTATGCAGTAACATATAATCCTGAACAGCATAAGCACGCTGCAGACTTAAAAACATATTTTTTGAAAACTGTTCATTTTGAGTTTTTGCTCCTCTGAACATCTGCGAGTCTGTATGCCCCTGAACAATAATATTATCAATACTTTGTAAAGTAGCTTCGTTACCAAATATAGTATCAATGTATATAGGAGCAAATTTATTAAGGAAATTCTTACCTTTTGCAGATAATGTATAACTGCCAACTTCAAACAGTTCCACATCAGAAATTTTTACATTTCCGAAAATATCAACTTCAGCATCTATTTTTTCGATTTTTAATTTTTCTGTTAATTTTTTAGCGGTTTCAGCCTGTTGCTGCTGAGCTTTAATGGTTTGTTGAGTAAACCCTGTCATAGCTAAGATAAACAATGTCATGAATACAATACACAGACCTAACATAAGGTCTGACATTGTCGTCCAGAATATATTGTCTGTGCCGTCGGCGACACCGCCGCCTTTTTTATGTATAGCCAAAGTTATTTCTCTCCGTTAGAATAATTCATCAACATCATCTTTATTGCCTTTTACAGCTTCTTTTATGTTTTTATTCAGTAAGTTCATACCGTAAATCAGGTTTTCTAAATACGGCACCAAATTACTTGCAATACCTGAATTTAATGCTATTTTAAAGTTTTCAGGTAATTCTCCGATTAGATTTTGTAATGCATTGTTTTGGATTTTTGTTTCTTTTAACAATTCAAGCAGGAATTTTTCGGATGAAATATTATCAAACAGTCTGGATATTGAATTTTGCACCGCATACATCGGTTTTTTACACAAGTTATTATATGATAACTTTTCAACGATGATAAATATCAATGAACATGATACCGCAATAACTGATACCAACGCAGCTGTCTGCATGGAACCGATAAATCCTGACAATGATGACAAGGTTTTTGCCTGAGATGAAAAGTCAACCTTACCGAACGCCAATGCGATGTTCAAGAATGTGAACAACGGTCCGCAACCTGTCAAAATCGTTGATACCTGCTGAATAAATTTATAATTGAATTTTGAAGTTATAAGTGATTCTTCGTCAAAGAAATATAACGGGTCAACCGTTGTCTGAATATACTGAATAGTTGAAGATACTTCCTTATATGTTAGGTTGTTATTCTGCCCTTTTAGCGCAATGGATTCAGAGAATACCAAGGTATTTTTAAATTCCATCCACGGTACATACACATAAGGATTATGTGTCATCCATTCATCAATTTCTTTGAATCTAAAATTCAAATCTGTTTTTTTGAAACTACCGAAAAAACCTAATAATATATTCAAATTCTTTTTTGCAAAAGAATATTTTCTGAGTGTATAAATAACTGAGCCTACAAACAAACTCAATACAATCAAAATCGGTATATCGGTAATTATTTTTAAAAGTCCTGCCATAGTATAAAATTCTCCATACTCACAACAAAAATTGTAACAAATTTTACAGACAGGGTCAAGTTTTTACAATAATTTAGGCTATTTGTACTATATTGATTTTATTCAATTCTATGGGTTTTATATGAATAACTCCATTCAACCATGGAATTAATGGCCGGCTTAAATGATTCCCCAAAACCGGTTAATGTATATTCAATTCTTATGGGTATTGCAGGGTAGATTGCAGTAGTAATAATTTTCTTTTTTGTTAAATCCTTTAAAAAGAACCACAATGACCAGGGGAAACATTTTGTATACTTCGCAAGTTCGTCAAAAGATTTCGTTCCAGATAAAAGACATTTTATGATTTTTATTTTTGTTTTGTTATCAAGGTGGTACAAAAATAAATCAATCGTATCATGAATTTTAATCTCTTTTCCCATAGATTACCTCAAATTTTATATGTTATATACATACTACTATTATAACATATGTATATAAATATTTAAATACTATAAACGTATTATATTAAGAATTTTCCATTCTCGTATATAAGAGTATCATCGGCATAAATTTTACCGCCGTCTTTCATATTTTTGATTAAATCCCAATGCAGTCCGGATACATTTTTGCCGCCGGTTTCTGGATAAGATGCACCGACAGCCATGTGAATAGCTCCGCCGATTTTTTCATCAAAAAGAATATTTCCCGTAATATCCTGAATTTCTTCGTTTGTACCGATAGCAATTTCGCCGATACCACGAGAACCCTCGTCCATATCAAACATAGCATTCAAATAATCCTCTCCTTTATCGGCTTTTGCGGTTACGACCTTGCCGTTTTCTATCCAAAGGTGAACACCATGCGCCTCATTTCCTCGGTATATTTGCGGAAAATCAAAATAAATTTCACCGTTAATGCCGTCCTCAACAGGAGAGGTGAAAACTTCACCGTCGGGATAATTATTTTTACCCGAACAGCTTATCCATTTTCTGCCTTCAACGTTGAATGTAATATCTGTTCTGTCGCCGATTATGTGTAATTTTTTTACTCCGTTTAAATAATTCGCCCATTTTGTTTGTCTTTCATCAAGCTCTTTTAACTTGGCAACGGGATCATCCAAATCAAGATAACAAGACTTAAACAAAAATTCCGAATATTCATCGAACGACATTTTTGCTTCCTGAGCAAGAGCGTGAGTAGGAACATCGGCAACAACCCAGCTTGCAGTACCTTCCGCAGAACGTTTCATCAAACCTTCCGACAGAAATTTTGTTGCTTTGCCTCTTCTCGCAAGTTTTTTAATATCAGCTTTTGCAAGATTTTTTGTATTCATCGGCGCACCGATAGAAATAAATTTATTAACTTTTTCATATTCAAGTCTGATAATGTCATCAACAAAATCCAACTGTTCATCCGAAGCATATTTAAGATAAATATCGGAAAAATCTTCAAAAGATGTCCTTAAAATCGGGTTAGCACCAAGCTGCAAAACTCGTTTATACACAGCTTTTACCAAATCTTTTGCATAAATACTTGTGGCTCTTATCTGAACCAAATCACCTTTTTTAACTTCTGTTGAATAATCAACCAAAACTTTAGCATATTTATCCCAAATTGTTTCCATAATTTCTCTCCTCTTATATGCCTATATTATAATTGATATTTATACATATGTAAAGTTATATTAAACATTACCCTATAATGATGTCAATAAAACTTGTCTTAAATACTTATTATATATAAATGATATAAATAATCGGGGATAAGATGACAAGGGTATATTTAACAGAAGCTCAGACACAGACAGAGTATAACAGAACTGCTGCAGGCAGAAGTGGCGGCAGAAGCTCCGGTTCAGTATGGACAAATATTGACGGAGTTATCGGAAATACCGAACAAATGGCAAATGACTGCTGGCTGTTAAGCATACTGAACTCATTAAGAGATACAGACTGGGGCAGAGAAGCCGTTAAAAATGCCATAAAACCTGACGGTAAAGGCGGAGCTATAGTAACATTTCATCTTGACAACGGCAAAACAAAAGATATTCATATCAAATACAAGGAAATTGTAAGAGCACAGGAAAACGGAAACTGTGCTATCGGAGATGATGATGTGGCAGCGTTTGAGCTTGCTTATGAAAAACTGACAGGAAATAAAGACGGCGGCTCATATTATGATAAAGAAGCTTTTATAAAGATGATCTGCGGAAATGTATCAAGCTATTTTACAACAGCTTATGATATGCGTGACATAGATTCTTATATTAAAGAAATAGAAAGAAATCCGAATAAATATTCCGTTACATTAGGTTTTGAATATACCTCAAAAGATAGTACTTTAGTTGCACATCACGCATATCAGATACAAAGAGTAAGTACAAATTTACTTGGGAAAAAATACATATATCTTATTAACCCATGGGATTCATCAGAACCGGTTAAAGTTCCTCTCTCAAAAATAAAAAAATGCAGTCCGTGTATTACCGTATTTGATAAATCTACGGATAACAATGAAAATTTTAAAGCTTCTTACGAAAAAGATTACGAAGAAGCCAAAAGACACAGTGCCGAAGTCCTTGAACAAAAAACCAAAACAAGAGACAGACTGCTTGGCGAAGCAAATGATATAATGGCACAATTAGATGCAGCAATAAATACATACAATTACAAAAAAATCAAAAAAGCAATTCAGGCTTTAGACAAAATTAATCCGTACAATATTATATACATGTTTCATGAAGACAGTGTCATAACTTCTAATATTGAAAGACTGGACAAAGCTCTGAAATTATCAAACTGGTTAAATATAGGCAGAAAAAAGACTTTAATGAATCTTTTTATTGAACCGTTATTAAGTTATGCAAAATATTGCGGTGTTGATGATAATATTATTGAAGAAACCAGAAAAACCTGCAAAAAATCATTCTCATTATTCGGCTATAAAAAAGAAAACATTATTTCTGCATTACAAAACCTCAGACAACATATATTTGAAAAGAGAAACCCGTTCAGTGATCCTATAGATAACTCCATAGTAAAAAAACATTTACCGACAAACCCGTTTGAAAGATGGAAGCAAACGGTACACAGAGCGGATTCTTTAAGGGAACAATATATTAACAGTCAATATTATGATGACGATAAAGACGAAGAAATAACACAATAAAAAAAAGGATGTACAAAAATACATCCTTTTTTTTATTAAATTCTTTTTTGCTCAGAAATTATTCTTCACTTTCCAAAGATTCGTGACCGGATTTGTGAGATTTAAGTAAAACCCCTCTTTTTGAAGATTTTACAAATTCTATCATTTTTTCGATATATTCATTTGTCGGAATCTCTGCTTTGATTTTTTCAATAGCCTGAGTTGTGTTGTATTCTTCGGAAATAAGAAGTTTAAATGCTTCATTCATATTTGTTCTGATTTCCTGAGAAACTCCTCTGCGTTTCAGGGCAACAACATTAAGTCCTCTCGGAACAGGCGGTCTGCCTTCACCTTTAGAGTATGGTAAAATATCCTGACGTGAAGCAGAAAAACCGCTGATAATTGCCATATCACCAATTCTGATATTCTGGTGGAATACGCTCATACCGCCAACAAATGCACCAAATCCGACGTGAACATGTCCGCCTAAAGTTACAAGATTAGCTAAAATTACCTGATCAGCAAGAACGCAGTTATGAGCAATATGAGAACCAACCATAAGCAAACATTTATTACCTATTCTGGTTGTAAAATCACCGCACGCAGCTCCTCTGTGTATTGTTACGTTTTCTTTGATTATTGTATCATCACCGATAACAACTTTCGTCGGTTCGCCTTTGTAACCCAAATCCTGCGGTTCGGAACCTATTGTAGCAAACGGAGAAATTGTGCATCTTTCACCGATTTCTGCATGTTCAATATATGCGTTAGCTATTACTCTTGTTTTACTTCCGATTTTTACGTTTTCACCGATAACAACGTAAGGTCCTATTATTGCATCATCTGCAATTTGCGCTGACGGATGAATTACTGCGGTTTTATCAATCATTTTTCTCTCCTCTTATAATCTTCACGATAAAAAAATTATATTATAAAAAATCGCTATTCTTCAAAGATTTAATATAATTTTAATACGAAGGATAATTCAACTCTGTTATTTCGGGGGTAAATTCCTTTGAATTTGATGAAATAACCGTCAGCATATAGTCTTTTTCAAATTTATCCGTATAAACAAAACCTTTTTCCGACTGTAATTTTATCTCAGCCTCTAACTGTGTCCATTGCCTGTAAAATTCATCTTTGTCCGTTGCCGTAATTCCGTAATGCCCCGACAAACTTTTAAAATCCCTGTCTTTCATAAACTCAATATCAACACCGAGCGAATTTTCATCAAACGCAGCCAAAACGATATTTTTTGAATGCGAAATGCTGAATTTTATATCCGAATATTTAAATTTGGGTTTGTTATTCACTTTCACAATTCCCGTATCGGTAATGTTATATATATTTTTCCCTGCATATTCAACAATATATCTGCCGATTTTTGACTGGAGTTTTTTAAACTCAATACGGTTATATTTCCCTGCAATTTCTTCATCGATTTTTATATAAAAAATTTTCATACCGATAATTTTATAATTAATAAACATAAAAAACAACGTTAATATTTTGTAATATAACATTTTTATCAGTCATTTTTAATACGAAAAATTTTTTATTAAATATATAGGGATTATTTTTACAGGGAAAGAAAGGATATTATTATGGTATGTTATTTGCAAGGGGTTACTCCGTCATCGGGGAATGAAAAAAATGAATTTTTAGTTACTGTTAGTCCTCCAAAAATAGATTTGCAGCAAATACGTGATGGCATTGAAAAACGTCAATTAGAAGTAAAAATTATAAAGCAGCAAAAACGTATTAATGAACTGACTAATGCAGCCAGAAAAGTTCTTAATCAATCAGAAATGAAAAAACTTGAAGAAAAAGAACAAGCTTTATTGCGTGAAAAAGAAGAACTTGAAAGACTATTAGCAGCAAAACAAATGCCGAAGAACTATCAGTTAATGTCAACAAGTTCTTTATTAACCGAATTATGGAAAGCTGAAGAAACAAATTCACCGGATAAGGCTGTTATACACCAGGAGCTCCAAAAAAGACTGGCTAATAGTTTTATATATGGACTATAAGTTTAAGAAATTAATAACGGAAAGGCGATTTATATATATAAATCGCCTTTAAATCGGGAGTATTTCCCTTTTCAGAGATGAATGATGAATAGTTATGAATTACTTCTTATTCGGGGGCAAATTTTGTGGAACCTGAATATTTTTTCCTGCTTCAAATTTTTGCGGAGGAGGAGGCATTAATTTACCTTTTGGACAACCTCTGAATCCTTTGTGACCTCTAAATCCGTAACCTCTTTGAAATTCGCCACCTCTAAAATGTTTGTGGTGTCTGAATTCCCCTCTTGGCGGAAATACTCTGTCAGGACGTCCGCCTCTGTCCATGATTCTGCACGGGCAAGGAATGTCAGGCCGCATCTGAGGTCCTGCCGGCGGTACGGGAGGTTTGTGCAATGCAGTAAATACCGCTAATGCCAACAATGCACCTATAAATGATGCAACTACCGTACCTAAAAATTTGTAAGTACATTCTTTACTTACATAAAAATACTTCTCTCTTGATTTTTCGTTTTCGTTTTCAATTCTTTCTTCTGTCATAATATGTCTCCTTTTTCTGTAATAAATTCGCATTATGAATTATTAACGAAATTAAAAATTAAATTGTTCATTTTTTATTTTTTAATTGTTCATATTTCGCCCTCACATTGTTTTTGGAATTGGATTTGCTCCACGCTCAAATTACCCACCTCGCATTAAACGGTACCGCTCACAATTAAAACGAAAACTCAACGTTTCCGTTTATAATTGTTCGACTTTCGCCTTACAGGCTCATACCTCTGCTCGGTGGGTAAAAAAAAAGCTACACATTCTGTATAGCTTACACAATAATCTTGGGAGGAGATTTGGGGATAGTTGTACATGCATGATATGTCGAACATGAAAATCATGTTACATCATGGATTAAAAATGTAATAAAAATTTACAATTTGACAAATTTGTTATATAATATTTCCATAGGAGAAATTATGAGAATATTGGTTATAAACGGCGTAAATATGAATATGCTTGGGATTCGGGAACCCGACAAGTATGGTACAACAACTTTGAAAGAATTGGAAAAAGATTTGTATTCTTTTTCATTTGAACTCGGTATCGACATCGAAACATACCAAAGTAACATGGAAGGTGAAATTGTTGAAAAAATCCATTCCGCATTGGACAATTTTGACGGCATAGTAATAAACCCTGCCGCATACACTCACACAAGTGTAGCAATAAGAGATGCCATCAGCGCCGTTAACATTCCGACGGTAGAAGTCCACATGACAAATATTCACGCAAGAGAAGATTTCAGAAATAAATCACTTATTGCTCCTGTTTGCCTTGCACAAATAAGCGGATTTGGAGCTGAGAGTTACAAGTTAGGTCTTAAAGGTCTTGCCGATTTTCTTAAAAGTGATGAAATTATAGAACAATAAATAATATTATATATGTATTTTTTAAAAGGTGGTGAAAATTTTCATCACCTTTTAAAATATCCATCTTGATTTTTTAAAAAAATACATTAAAAGGTTGATGTTAGGGAAGTAAAAATATTCTATTGTATTTATGGGAAATAATCAAATGACTTGGATAGAGGGATAATCATTGATTAAAAATTCTAAAGCAAAGAAAAACAGAAGAACAATAGAAAGTCCGAGCCTCTTATACAAAGAATACGACTGGTATGAGAAGCTGTTTCCTCTCGCATTGCAAAAATCATGCGACGGATTTTTCCTGCCCGGATTAAATTGCCATTTAATGGGCGTAAGCAAAAATATTAACCTGTTACAAAGAAAAGAAGCTCACTTTGTAACAAAAGTAAGAATTGACAAATTCTATGATATGTACATAAGAATATCCGAAGGTACAATGGAATTAATGCTTGATAAAGGTTTAGGCAGAGCCGGCAGACCTTTTAATATCGAGAATATCTCTGAATTGGAAAAAGCAATGCTGACAGGATTTAGCGAGCATGTTTCTAAAATACTTATACCGTTTTTAGAACCGCCGCCTGTCGTAAACTTTAAAAGAACCAATTTCGATATGACGCATTTGACATTCCTCATAGAAGATGAAGAAAACGAAAAAATATTCGGAAGATTTATTATTTCCGTACCTGACGGCAGATTATCACCCAGCAAAATAGAAAGTCAGGGAGATAAATTCAGTTATGAAGAATTTTATGAATGCAATACAGACGTAAGACTTGTATTAGGCAGAACAAGATTTTCCGTAGATGAACTGAAAAATCTGGAAGAAGGAGATTTGATTATCCTTGAGGACAGTGATTTGAGTAATCTTAAAATGTATGTTCTGGATGAAGAAAAAATTGTTCATATTGAACCAAACTTTAATATTGAAATACCATTTAATGAAAATAACGGAGGTGACGAAATGGCTGATAAAGCTGTTCCAAAGAACTTATGGGATACCATTGAAGTTGATATGTATGCGGAATTGAATCCTGTAAAAATTTCTCTGGGTAATTTGAAGAAGATTGAACTCGGACAAATCGTTGACGTTGCAGCGCTTTATGATAATCATATTACCTTAAGAGTTGAAAACAAAATTATCGGACGCGGGGAACTTGTTATTGTTAACGACCGTTACGGGGTTAAAATCGCGGAAATTCTTCAGAAAGATAAACCTGTATCTGAAGCTCCGGTAATACCTGATGACGATTCAGAAGAAGATAATGAAGAAAATTCACATATTATTACTGATAATCAGGAAAAAGCAAAAGCTGAAGCTGAAGCATCAAAAGAAGAATCTGCAGCAAACGAAGAAGATGAATTTGACTACAGTGATTTCGAACTTGAAGATGAAGATATCTAATTTTCAAATTCCTGATTACCGATAAACAAGAAGATTGAGAGGGATATATATATGACAGGGTACTTAGTTAATTTTGCAGTTTATACAATGGCAATGATGGGGTTAATTTTCTTTGCCCTCATGGTGTATAAGAAATTTGCCGCAGGCGGAATGATATCAGGTTCTTCTAAAAGCCGTATGCTAAGTATTGAAGAAACAATTTCAATTGCCCCAAGAAAAAATTTGTATATCGTAAAAGCCGGAGAAGAAAGATTTCTTATTGCAGGCGATATTGATAAAACAACTTTGATTTCAAAACTCGGAGCAAATGAAAAAGCTTCGGGTAAAGAAGTTTTTGCCGATAATACTAAAGCAGAAATGAGATTTGAAGAAAACTTTGCTGCTAAAGATACACTTCCGGCAAAAAAACATACAACAGAAGAAAGAAATATTACACCTGATACTGCAACTATTTCAGCAGTAAAAAATGAGCTTAAAAATCAAAGCAGTGTTGATGATTTACCGATTATAGTTGATTTCCAAAAAAAGGTAAAACAACAGCCAAACAGACTTCACGAAATGTTAAAGAAAATAAACGGATAGGGGATATAAATGGATAGCGTATTAAAAGATATAAATCCTGTATTACAAATATTGATAGTTATGACGGTATTTTCGCTAATACCGCTCGTATTTTGCTGTATGACAAGTTTTTTGAGATTTGTTATAGTATTTTCAATGCTTAAAACAGCAATGGGTACGCAGTCCGTACCGCCGTCAATAGTTATTATAGGGTTATCGGTAATACTTACTTTCTTCACTATGGGACCAACTTTCCAAAAAATGTACGAAATGGGAAGTGTACCGTATCAGCGAAATCAAAATATGGTTATGGCAATTGAAGAAGGGTCAAAGCCGCTGAAAGAATTTATGATGAAGCAGACAAGAGAAAGTGATTTGGCATTCTTTATCCAGCTTTCACATAAGACTCAGCCGGCAACACCGGATGAAATAACCGTATGGCAGGTTGCACCCGCATATATTGTTAGTGAACTTAAAACAGCATTTGAAATAGGTTTTATAATATTTGTACCGTTTATTGTACTCGACCTGGTAGTTGCAAACATACTTCTGGCACTTGGTATGTTCATGTTATCACCAACGATTATATCGCTGCCGTTTAAGCTGCTGATATTTATTGCGGTGGACGGCTGGGCATTAATAGTGCAGGGACTTGTCACAAGTTACAACTGACGAAGATTGGATATTGAGGGAGGACTAACATAATGATTGAAATATTAGCAGAATATTTGGCAAAAGGGTTTTTAACCATGCTTTCAATATCTATGCCCTGCGTACTCGTCGCAGCAGGCATCGGTTTGGTTGTAGGTATTTTGCAGGCTGTAACACAGGTACAGGAACAGACTATTGCTGCAGCTCCGAAAATTCTCGGAGTATTTCTTGTAATAATAATCGGTGGATTCGGTTTTATAAGAATTTTGTCAAACCTGTTTACGGAAGGAATGGCATTAGCTTTTAATGTTGTACCAAAGAATGACAGTTACGTTTTGGCAGCTGATTATAATCAATATACCTCGCCATACGGTCGCTTGGCTCCGCAAAAATTTAACGGCAGAAGTGATATCGATTATCTTATGAAAAACCCGAACAAAGTACCGTACATTGAAGCTGATATGAAAGTTAAAAACAGACGTTCAAACAGGGTTGATAATCCGATACCGGATATGATGGAAACAAGAACCATAAACAGGAAACTTAAATAAAGAATGGACAGTTTTTACACCGAGCTATTTAAAATATTTCCCGCATTAAATGCCTATTTACTATCGGGCATTTATGTTTTTGCGCGGGTAATGGGTTTTTTCCGATTAGCTCCCGTGTTTAACAGAAAAGAAATTCCGGGTATGGTAAAACTTGCATTAGCATTGATGTTTACCGTTATATTAACTTCATTCTTGAGCCCGAAAGTTCCTGATATACTTGCGGCTAAAGATTCTATGCTGCTTTCTATTGTTTTGAATTATGCAGTAGGTGCAATCATAGGTTATATGGCGCAGATTATCTTACTTGCAATCGAGGCAGGTGCGGATATGATTAATATGCAAATGGGTTTGTCATCGGCTATGGTGTTAGACCCGACAACATCTTCGCAAGTATCAATACTAACAAAACTGTTTGCATTATTGGGTTTGTTAATATTTATGGAACTCGGCGGACTTTATTGGTTAATCCATGCTTTTCTGAGGAGTTTTGAAATATTTCCTCTCTTTGCTACTTCAATTCCGCTTTTAGAACTCATTAATATGGATTACTTGATAAAAATGACTTCTAACGTATTATATATGGGTTTACAAATAGCATCACCCGTTCTTTTGGCAACATTGGGACAGGATATTATACTTGGTGTAATTTCAAAAACAGCACCGCAGGTTAACGTATTCCAGTTAAGCTTCCTGTTCAAACCGGTATTCGGCGCTGCAATTCTAATATGGATTATGCCTCAGCTGCTCGGCGTAATTAATGATTATTTCTTAACATATAAAAATATATTTTAATTAAGAATTCAATAATAAACTTGAATAATTGATAAAATATGTTATAATATAAATAACACGGAGGATAAAGCTATGACAGGATTTTCATACAGGGGGGGGGGGTAAAACCCAACCATAGCAAGGGTTTATGGAGTTTAGGCTCTACTTCTTCCATGGGGAGAGACAGGAAAGCTGGGTTTACTCTTGCTGAGGTTTTGATTACCCTCGGTATTATCGGAGTTGTTGCAGCATTAACATTACCCGCACTAATAAATAATATAAAGGCTGCGGAAATATCCAACAGACTTAAAAAAATGATGTCCACAATGAATAATGGTGCAAAATTAGCTAAAGCAAATTATGATATCGATTTTAGTAATATAAATGCCTATTGTAATGCAAATTCAGCTAATGATAATCCTAATGAAAGACATTCTGCCTGTGCAATTATGAACGGTGTTTTGAGTAACGCTAAATACTACTATGGAACAAATAATCTTACTATGGTAGATGGTAAACCGTATAAATTTACAGGTTATCAGGCAAATATATCTTCAATGAAAGATTTTTCTAAAAATCCGACTTATGTACTATCTGACGGTTCTATCATTATGTTTTCAACTTGGCTAGGACAAAAACCTTGTGCAGGAAATGATATAGAAAGTGCTACACTTAATGCAAATGGAACACGCAACGGTTGTTACGGGATTATTGATGTTAACGGAGTGAAAGGTCCTAATAAGGAAGTCACTTGCACAAGTGGAACTTATAATTATTATACTAACGAAATCGGAAATTGTATTGTTGATAAAAATAATATTGTTGATGTTTATCCGTTTGCATTATATGGTGACAGAGTGGAATTAATGTCAAATGCCGCAGCTTACGTTATGTGGAAGTGGTAAAAATACTTTTTGCGAATTACTTGCATTAAATGTTTTTTGTGCTAAGATACGGATATGGCTACCCGAATTAAGAAATTAAGTATAATAGCATTAATTACCCTTTGTTGTGCCACATGCTCAACGCAAGCGTTTGCAGCTTCACAGAAAAAAACAGCAAAACCTGCTGCACAAAAAGTTACGGTTATTCAACCTAAAGACGACCATGAGGAATTATTCAAAAAAGCTTATATTGAAAAAAATGATGTTTTGAGTATAAAAGATTGTGTTTCCATTGCGTTTCATAACAGTCCTGTTATTAAAAAATACAAATATAACTTAGATTTGGCAAAAAGTAATGTTGGCATTGCAAAATCGGAATATTTCCCTGTAATTAGTGCCGGGGCCGGCTTCTATAATACAAACCACTCAAACGGCTCGGAATACCACGATCATGTTAGCGAATTCCCGAGTGTTGCAGTTACCATAAACAAACTTGTTTACAATTTCGGAAAAACTACCGCTAACATTAAAATGGAAGAATTTTATAAAATAGGTGCGGAATACGAATTTATTGACAGTTTATGCGAAACATTATTTGACGTTAAGGAAAAATATTACGCTCTTTTACTTGCTCAGTCGAGATTACAGGTAGAAAGAAAGAATTTTGAATTAAATGAACAATTCCTTGATATGGCAAATAATTTATCACAAAAAAACAAAACAAAAGAAGCCGACATTACAAGTGCAAGATTTAATTATAACGTGGCAAGAGTAAGATATTTACAGGCAAAAAACAGTTACGATAATGCCCGTATCGACCTGAATAATGCAATGTTTGTTGAAACCCCGTATGAATATAAAATTGAAAATACCGATACATATTCATACGCAAATGACTTTATAGACAATGAAGTTACAAAAGAATTTATACCGGAAAATTTGCCTTTTGATAAGAAAGACGCTGTTCTTATTGCATATAAAAACAGTCCTGATTTAAAAGTATTGATAGCTACATATAAAGCTATGGAGCAAAATTTGAACTATATTAAGAGAACATATTTTCCTGATTTATCCGTAAACGGAGGCTACGGATACTATAATAATAATCACGCCAAAGGGGATAACAGTTTACAGGTCGGAGTATCATTAAGCTCAAGTGTTAATCTCATGAATTTACGTCACAGCCTTAAGGGAGCAGATGCTCAACTTAATATCGCAGATAACGAAATTGTTTTATTTAAAAAGAATTTGAATTATGAAGTTCAGAGATCCCTAACCAATCTGCAGAAAGCAGAAATGGAATTCCCGATTGCTCAAATCGCAGTAGCAAACGCATACAGTCATTTAAAAATAGTTATTGAAGAATACAAAAACGGACAGGCTGACTATGTAGCTTTGCAGGCAGCAAGAACAAGTTACCAAAATGCTATGAACAATTATATTGATGCTCTTTATATATATAACATTGCTCTTATCAATGTTGAAAGAGCAATGCACTGCCATATAATTGATATTCACCATAAATCCGAACACGCAATTCACTATCATAGTGATGAATTAATTGAACACATCAATAAATGGATGAATTGCGATGAAAAAGAACGCCGTAAAAGAGTTAAAAAAGAATATCAGCTATAAATTTTAATTATCTTGTTTTTTGCTTTTTGCAGCTTTCTTAGCTTCTTTTTTCTCCATTTTTGCCTGAGCTTTTGCTTCTTTGGCTTTTGCTTTTTCTTCTGCTTTAGCCATTTTAGCAACTTGTTTTGCTTCTTTTTTTGCAGTTTTAACCTTTGCTTTGGCATTTTTTTTGTCTGCATTGGCTTTAATTTTTTTTGCTTTGGTTTTTTGAATAGAAACAAGCTTAATTTCATCTCCGGACTGCAATTCAATCGGTTTACCTTTTAACCAAAACCAGCAAATAGAGTTGTCATAGGCATTTGATACACCGGCTCTAAACCAATTTGGATGTTTTTCTCTCAGAATTGCCCCTTTTGTAAAGAAATAAGCGATATCAACACCCGGAACAAATACCGAACCTATAGCAGTTGCAGTTAATTCAGTACCCAAAATAGCTGCCTCTTTAGGATCAATAGGTTCGTGCTTTCTTGCAACCATATAAATATCACGCTGCGAAATATCAATTTCTTCTTCGCTGTCAGGTCCGACATAACTCAGAAGTTTGCAAATTATAAATCCGCTTTTATGCCATCTTCTCTCTTTTTGTGACTGGTAAACTTCTGCAGTAATAATTGATTTTGACTTAACAATAACTCCTCTGCCGAAATTAACTTCTCTGCCCGGCATAAATTTAACTATCAAAGGAGATTCTTCTCCAAGAAGGCTATACTCTGTTGTCATACGAGCCTGAGCTCTGACAACATCCTTTGCCGAAACAGGAAGAACCGTCAACATTGATATTAATAATAAAACAACTATTCTCTTCATTACAAGATGAAGTATAACACAAAAATACCGCTTGCCAAAATACTTAATATTTGAAAAACTGTATAAATTTTTTCTTTTTCATAAGTTGCCATTTTCCCTATTATAAAGGGGGATAATGCAAAAAGTATCATTACGATTTTGCAATATATATTAGGAATTAATATTGCCGTAATTAATGCAGACAACACATACAATGCAAACAATAATGCAATTCCCGCAACATAATCGGATTTTTTCATATTATCCTTTATATGGCAAATATAAGTTTTGTTTATTATTAATGACAAAACCAACAGCAAAGAAATTATTATAAAAATATATTCCGATATTCTTAACAGCATACGACATCTTCCTCATTTTTTAATGCTTGAGAGCATCTGGCATCGAAAAATTCCAATGCTTTATTGAAAACAAATTCTTTTTCATTATCATAAAGCACCATATGATAACTGTCATTAAGAATAATTTTTTCTTTATCGGAAGAAGATATATTATTAAAAACTGTCTCAGCCGACTTTGTACTTGTTAAATCATCCTCTTCGGAGTGAATTAATAAAATAGGTGTTGATAATTCTTTCAGATTTTTCCTGACAATTTTTGAAAGTTTCAGCAACTCATATATCCCTGTCATCGGGAAATCGTTCATCCCGACATCTCCTTTTGCAAGGAGTTTTTTAACTATACTTCTTGTTCTTTCATTTTTAATCCCGTGCGGTTCACATTCCGGATAGTTATAATAAAATCTTATTAGAGTAGATAGTCCTACAGGAATTAATACCTTATACCAGGGTAAACGCCAACCGTCAAGATATAACGTTGTTGATAAAGATACAATTCCTTTTACCTTGTCGGGATATTTAATACCGACAGCTATTGCCAGTACCGCACCAAGACATAAACCTGATACAAAAACATCTTCATATTCTTCATTCAGTTCTTCAAATTTTTTGTATGCAAAATCCAACCAGTCGGTATATTTTACGGTATAAATTTCTCGAACTTTATCGCCATGCCCGGGTAAACAATCTGCATAAACATCATATCCGTTATTATACAAAAATTGTCCGTATTTTTTTAATTCAAAAGGACTACCCGTTAAACCATGAAAAAGCAACACAGCTTTTCTGCTGCGTTGCTCTCCTTTATCTTCATGCCTCAATTCAAAATCTAATGACACTACTTGGTTAACCTGCTCAATAACTGGTCTAACAAGTCAATTGCCATATCGATTTCATCATCGGTAATGTATAACTGCGGAACAAATGTAATAATGTTTTTGTAGAAGCCGCCGTTATTCAATACAAGACCGCATTTCTTTCCGCCGTATGTTAAATCACCTTTCAAACCTTCTTCCTGCAATGCATCACAAAGTTCTCTGTTCGGAGTGAAACCGTCTGTCTGAGTCAATTCCATTCTCAAAGCAAATCCGATACCGCCAACATCACCGACTTGTTTGTATTTAGATTTCAAATACTTCAAACCGTTCATAAATCTTGCGGATTTTCTCGGAATTTCTCTTTCAAAATCATATTGTTCTTCTTCAACAATATTCATTACTTCATAAGCAGCTCTTACACCTATCGGGTTAGAACAATATGTAGAGTGAGCGCTGCCCGGAGTGAATACATCCGGAGCAATGAATTTTTCCTTAGCCCAGAAACCGGCAAGCGGATTCATACCGTTTGTAATAGATTTTGCAAATGTCATTACATCAGGTACAACACCATAGTTTTCTATAGCCCACCATTTACCTGTTCTGAACATACCCATTTGAACTTCGTCAATAACAAGCATAATACCGTGATCATCAAGAACATCTTTAAGTTCTTTGAAGTACCATTCCGGCGGATTAATATAACCGCCTGTACCTAAAATAGGTTCTGCGATAAATGCTTTGTATTCACATTCACCTGTTTTTGGGTCATATATAGCTTTGTATTCGCTTTCAAATTGTCTTGCAAATTGTTTTACACAGAAATGATTACAAGATTCACATTTCATACCGTAAGGACATCTGAAACAATAAGGGAACGGAACAAAGTTTGCTCTGTCACCAAAGTGTCCGTATTTTTCTCTGTATCTGAAACTTGAAGTTAAGCAGGAAGCTGCAATAGTTCTTCCGTGATAACCGCCCTGAAATGCGAAAAATCCGTTTCTGTGAGTGTAGTTTCTTACAACTTTAATGGCATCTTCGTTCGCCTGAGCACCGCCAACGTTAAAATGCATTCTGCCCTTTTCATGGAAACGTGCTTCAATCATTTTTGCCATTTTTTCAGATAACAATGATTTGTATGGTTGAATAAATTTAGGTGTTAATTGCGGAAGCGTACTCATTTGATCAATTACTGCATCCGTAATTCTTTTATTTTTGTAACCAAAGTTGCAGGAAGAATACATCATCTGCAAATCAAGATAAGGGGTATCATTTGAATCGTACATATATGAACCTTCGCATCCTCTGAATACTTTCGGGTCTTTTGAATAATGTACCGTATCTCCCCAAGAACTGTAAACGCTATCTAACGCCTTTACTTCTTCATCTGTAATCATAGTTTTTTCATCTAAACAAATCATTTACTTACCTCTTAAAACTTTTTTTTACCATAATTTTGACACTAAATGGTCTGATTTTTCACCAATCATATTATAAATTTTTTAAAAAGGCAATAGTCTAATTACAGACCATTAAGATTTGTTGCAAAATTATTGCAATATATGTTATTATGAATATAATTGGTATTGATGAACAATATGGATAAATTCAACAATAAATTAACCGGAATAAACGAGATGTTAAGCAGTATTGATAAGGTATATCAACAAATTCTTGCTGCAACAAATTTACCCGAAAGTACGTTTATTACATTATTTGCAATTATGGAATTAGGGGAAGGCTGCCTGCAAAAAGATATTGCTAAAAAGGCTTATACCAATAAAAAGACCATTAATGTTGCTATCAAAAAACTGGAACAAGACGGATATATTATTCTTAAACCCCAGAAATATCCGAATAAACAGATATTTTTAACAGATGCAGGCAGAAAATATGTAGAAGAAAAAATTATGCCGATTGTTGAGGTTGAAAATGCGGTAGTTGCAAATATGACAGAAGATGAATTTGCAGTGCTTAACAAAACTTATAAAAAATATATTACTATATTTAAAGAACAGGTTGATAAATTTATAGGAGCATAAAATTTATCTGTTAAGACATCTTATTATCTCGTTAAACACTTCAATCATAGTGTCGTTATTTTGTATTGCCATATGTTTTGCCCAAATGCCTGATTCAACAAGCTGCTTTTTAATTTCTTTCATCTTTTCTAAAGGTATATCACCCTCAATAAAGATATTCCAACCTAACGGGCGGCTTCTGTCAGCAGCATATTCCGGAGCGGAAAATCTTAATGCAGTACCGATATGATATCTCTTATCCGTATCATAAGGACCTTTTAATGCAACTTTTTGCATTGCCCAATGTATATCTTTTAATTGCTTATCACTTAAATCACTGCTCATTTGTCGGTAACTCGGATCATGCAAAGTAAATTGCTGATCATAGCGAAGTTCGGTTCCCGGAACGAAAATATGATTACTTGCACCTAATCCGCCCGGTCCGTTCCAATATCCGTCAACAGCAAAATGCCTCAGGTCATACTCCCCTTTTTTAGGTGCCGGAACGAAACATTCGGGATTAGTAGTCAGATATGGTTTAACTCTTGCGTATTCATAATCTTCAACAACATGCTCGGTATCAATATCACCAAAATCTTTTTTCCAAAATCTTTGAACCCTTTCAGGATATTCTTTCTCTTTTTCCGCAATTCTTGCCAAACGATTAGGGGTATCAGCTATGACTTCTTGTCTGGCATTTGCACGAGATTGCCGCAATCCGGCATCAGATTGCTTTCTCATCTCTACCCATTCCTTATATCTTGCGTCCTGTTCGGCTTGCTCGGCAGCTTCTTTTGCTAATCTCTTAGCTTCTCGGCGTTCTTTTATTCTTCTAAACGGGGAAGCCATAGTATCTTTAACTTTACCCCATTTGGACTGTTTCGGAGTATTAATTGTTTTTCCTCCTGAAACCGGAGTAACTGCAGGGATACTCGACTCTGTTGCTGAAGTATTTTCAGGTTTAACTGCAGGAGTTTCAGGCTTATTTACAGGAGTTTGCGGCTGAGGTTTAACTTCCGTATGCCCGTTCGGAGTAATATTTTTCGCACCCCGCCACCAATTATTTTTATGCCCGATTACACCTGCTGCAACCGCAATCGCCAAAGCAGTTGCCCCAAGCATATATTTTGTTGCATTTGATTTTTCCTCATTCTGAACCGCAGGTGCAGCAGCCTTTTTTGCTTCTTCAGGTTTAACAGGCTGAGAAGGAGCATTTAGAAAAAATTTTGAATTATCTATTTTATCAACGGGCATACCTACTCCTATATATAATAAAACATGAAAAAACAGAATTTTGCCTGATTAAATATTATTTTGTACTATTATTAACCCCATACCCGAATGTCGCAAAATCATATCTTACAGGATCATCAGGATTATATTTTTTAAGATTTTCCGTCAACTCTATAACTGCTTTAAAATCATTTGAATTTCTTGTCAATAACCCCATTTCCCTTGATACACGAGCTACATGAACATCAAGCGGAATAAGTAATTCCGACTGCGGAATACACTTCCAAATTCCAAAATCCACAGGCGGTTTTCTAACCATCCAACGTAAAAACATGTTCATTCTTTTCATTGCTCCGCCATTATCAGGATTAGGTATCATAAAATAAAAACCCTGTCCGGCACCATTTTGCACCCTTGAATAAAAATAGTCGGTTATAATTTTAAAAAAATTAGGATTTTTAAGAGTTCCGACCGTATCAAAGGCATACTTAAACAAATCTTCCAACCCGCCGTCCTTTGAATACAGTCCCTTCATAACTTTAAAAATGTTATCAAAATCTTCTGTCTTACCAAACCTGTAATTAAAATCGCCCAAAATTCCTTTTTCAAAATTAAGTATAAAATTAAGCGGCTCATTTTGTGCTATTTCAAACAACTGATCCAGTTTTTTTATAAAAACTTTGCGTGAACCGTAAGCTATCAAAGAGGAAATAAAACCGGCAATTTCAATATCCTCCTTGGTTTTGAACATGTGCGGAATTTTTACGGGATCAGAATTTATAAAATACTCATTCTCATATTTATCGGCTAATTTATCAAGTTCAATTTTGGTAATCATAGGAATATTATATCATTATTTTATAACTTTTTACAAAACTTAATATATATTAAAATCATGGAAACACATGCGGCAAGCATGATTTCATGGATTGACAAACTAAAAACCATGTCAGAGAGCATGATTTGCATGCACAAAATATCCGAAAAACGCAACAATAACGGCATTTAAGGCTTCGTTACAAATGTTAACATTGGCATGTTCGACTATTGAAAATTTTTATCCCTTTACATATCATATAAATATCAGAGAGGCATGAAGCCTAAGGGGGATAGATTTCAGGTATGAGTGTAACTCATATTAATAATTGGTGTAATATATTATTAAACCAATTCGAAATCGTACAGGTGAGTAGATAATTTGGAGATTACATAAATTGTTAAGAAGTAGGGATATGGGCAGAGCTGTTGCGGTAAGAAGATGGACACCGGGAGCGCTTGATTGTTATAAAAGAGGTTGTAATTGTGAAGGTTGTTTTTACAAAGATTTCTTTAACGGGTCTTCACAAAAATGTCAGATGAAAGCTTCCGTTTTGGAACTTGTAAGAGTAATCGGTACTCCTAATGTAGAATTACAACAGTTCTTAATTGAAGAAGAAGAAGCATAGATATAAAAGAAATAAAACATTAAGTACAGAATGGAATTTTTAATTCTGTATTCATTTCGTAACCTAATTCAACGATGAATTATAGGACAGCTTTAATATCTTTATATCCTGACAACCTTTATTTGATAAAAAATGTAAAAGTTTTCTCAATTTTAATTAAACATTGCCTTTAAAAATTTTAAAACTTATGTTATACTGTTCGAGTAGGGTACGGATTACCGTACCAATGTTAGACACGGAGGTATAAATGCACATTCACGTAAATGGTAGAAACATTGAAATTACAGACGCTATTAAAGCTTATGTAAAAGAAAAAATCGGTAAAGTAACTACTCATTATGACCAGATTCAAGGAATTGACGTTATTTTATCAGTAATCAAAAATCCTGCAGCATCAGGAAAACATGTTGCTGAAGTTAACTGCAAATTAAACACAACTGTTATCAGATGTGAAGAAGCTGCAGATTCTATGTATGAAAGTATTGACTTGCTTGCTGATAAATTAATCAGACAGGTTAACAAATTTAAAGATAAATCTATCGGTTCGGATAAATCTTCTATCAGAACTGACGTTGTAGAAGAAAAGGTAGCCGCAGCAGAAGAAGAATAATGATTAACGGGAAAAAAGTCGTCGTAATTATGCCTGCATATAATGCGGCAAAGACTCTAAAACAGACTTATGATGAAATATATAAAGACTTTGTAGATGAGGTTATTCTTGTAGATGATAATTCACAGGATGAAACCAGAGAAGTCGCAAAAAATTTAGGTATTAAAACCATTGTTCATAAGGAAAACAGAGGATATGGCGGCAACCAGAAATCTTGTTATAAAGCAGCATTGAAATCCGGGGCAGACATCGTTGTGATGTTGCACCCGGATTATCAATATACGCCTAAACTTATTCCCGCAATAGTTTCAATGATGGCATTTGAACAATATGATGCCGTTTTCGCTTCCCGTATGCTCGGAAATTCAGCATTAAAAGGCGGTATGCCTTTATACAAATTTATCGCAAACAAATGCCTGACTGCATTTGAAAATGTTTTAATAAATCAGAAATTATCCGAGTATCACACCGGATTTAGAGGATTCACGGCAAAAGTGTTAAAAGAATTACCTCTTGAGTCTTGTGACGATGATTTTATTTTCGACAATGAGGTAATAGCTTTAATGTTTTACAACGATTACAACATTGGTGAAATTTCCTGCCCCACAAAATATTTTAAAGAGGCATCCTCAATTAATTTTATCCGTTCATGTAAATACGGCTTTGGAGTTTTGGGAGTAAGTATTAAATACAGACTTGCAAAATGGGGTTTAAAATCGAAAATTTTCAGAAAAAATGCAAAAAAATTAGATTTGGATTCTGAAATAGAATACTATTTTAAGTAAATATTTTGTAAATATATTGACCAATAATATAAGGTAACAATATAATACAGCTATGAATAATATACCTATAAATACACCGAATGATATTCTGAATGAGAATAACAAATATGATTTTCATACCATTCCGATGGCAAAATTCATTTTGATAAGCTGGGCTACATTTGGTCTTTGGCTTTTCAGATGGAATTATAAAATGTGGAAAAAAGTTGCTGTTGATTATAATTACAAAATTAGCCCATTTTGGCGTTCGGGCTTTATGTGGATTTTTAACTTTTCCTTGTTCAAGATAATTGAAAAACACGCAAATGAACATGGTGTAAAGTTTGATATAAGCGCAACATGGCTGGCAATTATTTTTCTGTTGATAGGATTTATCCCAACTATTAATAATGCCGTAACAGACATCATTTTATACTTATTGTTTTTATTACCGATGGCATATGTTCAGTACAAGATTAATGAAGTTAATAAAAAAGCATATCCTTATGCCCATGTTGAAGAATGGAATATGCTGGATACTATCTGGACAATTATTTGTATAGCTCTGAGAATATTCGGCATAGCTATCGACAAAAAATTGAAGTAGAAACATCCGACAAAAAGTTTAATGGATTATTTCATCGATAATGCTTTTTCTTTGGAGTCTTTCATACGTTTTCTGAACAATACCGTCTGGAAAAGATTATACATTTTGTCACTGTTAACAACAGTAATTTGAGTCCTGCCGTCTTTCATAAAATCTATGTTAACGGTAGGACTCTTTTCAAATATATTATCGGCGGTATTGATATTGACAATCTGAAATAAGCCCTCTTTCAAAATACTCAAGGGCTCTCTCCAGAATATTTCAAATGATTTGCGAATATCAAATTTTGCCATGATTTTTCGGGTTTTTAACTATACTTTTTCACTATATTTTGCTATGAGTGACTGGATGTATTCTGTATCAGCAGCACCCGGACTCATTTCTAAGTATTGCTTGTAGTACTTAATAGCACCTGAGTAATTAAGTTCTTTTTCAAATGACATAGCTTTTAACTTAGTGATGTCAGGACTGTTGTGGTAGAAGTCAATTGCTTTGTTACAATATTCAATAGCTGAAGCATAGTTACCTTCTTTGTATTCTCTTTGAGCAATATCAAAGAATTCATTGGATTTGGTTTCACAAAGGTCAATGTATGCTATACCATTTTTAGCAATAACATTTTCAGGATCCTGCATCAGAGCTTTTTTCAAAGCAGTACGAGCAGTTCTGAATTGTTTATTGTGAACAAGAATTTCAGCCAAATACAATTCGTCTTGAACATTGTCCGCAAAGTTAACAGCTGTTTCAAACGTATAAACAGCATCGCTTTCACGACCCAAAGCCAAATATGCTTCACCTTTAATTACGTTATCCATAACAGAATTGCCTGATGACTGGATAATATAATTGATACTGTCTTTTGTCATAGGTAATTGGTGAGTCAATCTTGCAAGTTTAATTTTTGCAAGGTGGAAGTCTAATCTGTTAGGAACACGTTTGATAGCTTCGTTGATATAGTCGTAAGCCATATAGAGTTCTTTATTTGTAGTGAATCTTCCGCTGTCACCTTTATCTTTAGACATTTCATAATATGTATTAGCCAAACCTACGATAGCATCATTACCGTATGTCGGGTCATTAACTAATTTTGAATAGTAGTCTAAAGCCTGATAATATTTTCTTTCTTCTAATGATAAGTCTGCAACCCTCATAATCGCATCAGCATAACCTGGGTTAATAGCGATAGCGGTCTTGAGTTGTTCGATTGCAAATTCAGCATCGTCACGTTTTTCATATACGTTTGCCAAGTTGATATAAGGACGTGTATTTTCAGGTTTTACGGTAATAGCTTTTTTGAATGAGTTAATAGCCGCAGCCTGGTTGCCTTGTACCAAATAGCATTCACCCTGAAGTGTCAATGCCGGTGAAGAATTAGGATTGATATGGAGTGAATGGTTCAACCAAGTCAATGCCTTGTTATAATCTTTCTGACGAACAGCAACCTGTGCCAAGTGGTACATTGCCGTCGGGTTGTGAGAATTGCATCTCAAAGATTGTGCAAGATAATTTTCAGCTTCTGTTAAGTTACCGTTAATCAACTCGATATTACCAAGGTTGTCATAAGCGTTAGCAAAATTCGGGTTAATATTTGTTGCAGTCTTGAACAATTCTTTTGCGTCTTCTCTGTTTCCAAGCTGTAAAGTTGCAATACCCATAGCATTGTATGCCTGATAGTAATTGCCGTTAATATTTACTGCCTGAACAAATTCTTTTATTGCATCGTTTAACAAATCTTTAGAATCACGAATGTATGTAACGTCAGATGAAGTACGACGTTTCAGGTAAACCATACCTTGTGCATAATGTAACGGTGCATAATCAGGATATTGCTTCAACAAGTGGTCTAACTCAGCCTGAGCCGGAGCCAATTTTTGTTGGTAAGCCATCCATAATATTCTTAAACTTTGTAATTCTACATCATCCGGATGTAATTTTTCAGCATATTTAAGTGAATTGTCAGCTTCTTTATACTGATGATATTCAATCATTTGGCTGATTGGGGCATATCTGTGATATACATTTGCAGAAACGGTTTTCGCAACTTGTGCCTGCAATTCTTCCGAAAATGCAGCTGAACCGCCTAGGATGCTTGCACAGATTAATGATGCTACGAAGAGTTTTTTGTAATTCATTTCTATATCTTCCCTTTACTATTTTAAATCTTTTGAGTATATTGTATAATAGTTATCAGAAAAAAGCAACTTTGTAAACTTATGGGATTGAACAAAAATTCAAAAATTGATCTTGAAGGATTTAAAGCGTATATACTCGTTGAAAGGAATTTTTCACAGCATACCGCAAAAGCGTACTGCACCGACGTTTTAGACTTTTTAATCTGGCTTGATGAAGATAATTGCGAAGAAGTTTCGTTCTCAAAAATTCGTGAATATTTACATTTTATTCAAAAATTTCAGTATAAAAAAACGACGTTAGCAAGAAAAATTTCGAGCCTTAGAACCTTTTACAGATACCTGTTTCGGGAGAAAAAGGTGGACTCAAATCCGGCTGATAATCTAAATTCCCCCAAACGACCGAGAAATTTGCCAAAATTCCTCTCAACGTATGAGGTGGAACAAATTTTAAATAACGTAAAAATGGATACCCCGGCGGGTTTCAGGAACAAAACAATCCTCGAACTCTTATGGGCAACGGGTATGCGTATTTCTGAACTTAGCGGACTGAATTTTGAGGACCTGAATCTTGACGAAAATGAAATAAAGGTATTCGGAAAAGGCGCGAAAGAACGCATCATACTCGTTTCTGACCGTGCAAAATCATATCTTGAAAGATATATTGATACCGCAAGACCACTTGTTGCAAAAGGATATGAAGTAAATCAAAATAACGATTCCCCTGTATTCATCAACAATACCGGCTACCGCTTACAGCCAAAAACCGTCAGAAACGTTATCAATGATATAGTCGAAAAAATTGATTTACCTAAACATGTTACTCCGCACGTTTTCAGGCACAGTTTTGCAACGCATTTAATTGAGAACGGTGCCGATTTGCGTGTAGTACAGGAGCTTTTGGGACACGCAAGTATTTCTAATACCCAGATATATACTCATATTTCATCTCAGCACATGAAAGAAGTGTATAACGAAACACACCCGAGAGCCTGAATTTTAAAGGAGTTTGGTTATTTCTTAAACAAATCCTTTACTTTAAATTTATCGGCTTTATCGAGATGAAATTCAACAAATTTTTTAGTAATAGGATTTGTCTGCCGTGAAGTCTTTTTCACGGTTTCGACCTTTGTTTCCGTCTGTACGGATTCTATTACGGTTAAATTTCTCTCGTCTTTGTTACTCATAATATTATTATACCTTATATATATACATAAAAACAATACTTTTTACATAATTGCCTTTTTGATTATATAAACATTATATAATTTACAAATGTTAACAAACTTGACAAAATCATAAAAAGTCTGAATGACTATGCTATCGGCACTACAAAACTGAATGTCGAACCTTTATCCGGTTCACTGTCACACCAAATTGCACCTTTATGAGCTTCAACGAGTTGTTTTGCAATAGGTAAACCCAAACCTGAACCACCGTTTTTACGGGAAAGTGAATTTTCTATCTGCGCAAATTTATCAAACACATGGAGAAGGTTTTCATATGCTATACCAATACCCTCATCTTTTACACTCACAAGAATATAATCCCCATTTAGTTTATCTAAATTGTCAGAAAAAATATCAGGATAATTGAGATTACTTGAGTTTACAAATTCTGATGTAATAGTAATTTTCTTCCCTTCAGGAGTAAATTTAACGGCATTTGAAACAAGATTTGTAAGCACCTGCTCCAAACGCTGCGAATCTGCATATATCTGCGGTAAATCTGCCCCTTCAACAGCAACAATCTCCTGTCCTTTGTCTTTTGCCAAAATCGTAAGAGAAGATTTAACATAATCAATTACGGAATTAATATCCGTATTTTTGAAATGATAATCCATTTTGCCTGCTTCGATTTTCGACAAATCAAGCAGATCATTAATAATTCCTGACAACCTTTGCGAATTTCTTTTAGCCATTTCCAAGAATTTTTCGTAAGACGGGGTAACATCCCCACATTTTCCGGTAAGCATTATATCGAGCGAATTTTTAATAGATGTTAATGGGGTTCTTAGCTCGTGAGATACAATAGAAATAAACTCCGATTTTAAACGTTCCAATCTTTCAAGTTTCTTATTTGATTCCTGCAAATCCTGATAAAGAGTTGCGCTTTTTAACGGTAAAGTAACCTGCTGCGCAATTGTTCTGAAACAGGTTGCGTTTTCATCACTAAACGGAACATCTTTAAATATTTCCACACACCCGAAAAAGTTATCACCCAATGCAATAGGAGAAAACAAATTGTCATACTGAAACAGCGTAAAATTAAATCTGTTTGCGGAATATTTTACAAGTTTTCTAACTTTCAGGGTTTGAGCATCAACCTCATAAGGCAGCTCTTTTCCTTCGAATAAAGATTTATACTGCAATACTGCACGCATTTTCAGAGAGTTTATTAATTCTTCCGACAATTCATACAATGAATTAATCAAAAGTAAAGGTTCTTCACCGTGACAAAATGATAATGTACTTGTAAGAGAATAGCTTAAAGCCTTATCCATACCCTCAAGCATATAATCAATCAGCTTTTCTTTATCAAGTGAACCTGCGAACTGTGAACTTGTTGCGTACAGGGCATTTAATCGATAGTTGCTGTCAGCCAAATCTCTGTTTGTATCCGAAAGTTTTTTAAGACTTGTTCTCATTCTGACATTCATTCCGAAAATACTTGATATCAACTCATCGTTCATATCGTCGTATATAAGAGCATTCGCTTGTTTTAACAACTCTTTATCCGAATAATCTTTTCCGACTATAAGAAGTAATGCTGACAGTTCGAGAACTGATCTGATTTTTTTAACAAGTCTGTCATAATTAATTCCGGACGATAAAGTATCAAAAACCAAAATATCACATTCCGCACCCGAAAGATAATCCGCAACCATAGTTTCATCGGAAAGCGTATCAAAATCATACCGAAGCTTTTTAAACAAGTCCGAATACTGTTCAATTTTATCTGAACGCTGTGATACTAATAATACCCTAACCATATTATCATCGTATCAAAAATTTTAATTTAGGCAAAAAATTTACATAATTTTGCAGGTCATAATCCTCAAAAATATCAAAAACTTGATTTATGGGAACAATCTCGGTATAATATTACCCAAAGGAGAGAGTATCTTATGGACATAAAAAAACAACGTTGGTATGATGTAAATCCCGTTTTAAGCAGAGCAGTTGAAATGTGGGAAAAAGCAGATGAAGAACTCCAGACTATCTGTGCTGAATATGTTCTTGATAAGTTAAAGGATATTGATTTTCAAATGTCGCTTGATGAACAGTACGATTACATTTTAAGACGTTGGTATGATAAAAATGTCAAAGTTTCACACGCTATGGAATACATAAAAAGAGCGCCGGAAGAACTTAGGCACCAGCTTGCATTAGATATTATCGAATATATTGAAAAAGTTGAGAGCGAAAAATAACAAATTTTTTCTAATGTAAAAAAATGGAAAAATTTTATTAATAAATCTATAATGTAGGGTATGAAGAAGAAATTAGTATCATTATTTATAATAGCGGCATTTGCATTGACAAATACTATTGCATTGGCAGATCCTGTTTTACATGGCGGAGTACAGACGAGCGACCAGATAAGAAAAGATTTGGAAGATGAACTTTTTACCGGAAAAGTTGAGAGCATAGACCGCTCTGACATTATACACATGACTGTATCTCAGGTACTTGATTCAAGTATAAATATTGAAGGTGATGAGTTTTTTGCAGAAGTTGTCAATGACGTAAAAGGCGACAGCGGAGTACTAATCCCGAAAGGCTCATTTGCTCACGGGAAAATTTCCGAAACAACCGGAGCAAAAAGCTTGGGACGCACCGCAACAATTTCTTTGGATTTTGACTATATTATCACCCCTGACGGACGAGAAATTCCAATCGAGGGTAAAATGTCAACAAAATTACACCCGGTAGCATCTACCGCTAAAATTGTTGCTCAGGATGTGGGATATACGGTAGCAGGCGGTGCTGTCGGAGGATTTTTGGCATTAAACTGGCTGGGACTTGAGGCAGCTATTGCATCTCAAGGTTATACAATTGCAGGCGGCGCCGCATTAGGCGGAGTTATAGGATTAGGCATGTCGTTAAAAAGAAAAGGGAGCGAAGTTCTGATTGCACCGGGGGATGAGATTAAAGTAAAGATTAACACAAAAGTTACCCTTCCTGTATACAAGGACAGTGCATTAATGCAGCATGAAATGCTCTATCCGGGACTTGATATAAAAATTACTAACATAAGACATGAAGAAGATCCTTTCGGCGAAACAAACACCATAACTTTGACCGTTCTTATTTCAAATATGTCCGACAGAACTATATCGGGTCTTGATTCCGCTTTGGTAAACGATTACAATGCAGTATTTCGTCCGTCAATATTCGGTGATACAAAATTGATGTTCAGACAAATTGCACCGGGAGAAAAATATCTCGGAAACATTTCATTTGCAGTTGATAATCTTAACAGAAAATTCTGGCTGACTTTTTATGACAGAAGAAACAAGAAAGCAATAACAAAAATCTCTATAGATAATGCATACAAAAAGGTCTCCGATAAAACCAAAAAGAAAAATGACAAAATAAGAACAAGAAAACAAAACTTCAAAAAACAACCTGACGTACTTGAAGACATAGATTAATACGTCCGATAATCAGTATGTATTTACTTATATTTACAAAGGTATTGCAAAGAAAAATTTTTTGTGTTACAATGTTAGTAGTTAGTAAAGGTTAACTTAAAGAAAGTAGGAAAAGAATATGGCATGCGGTAAGTTAGAAATCGACATTTTGAACTCTGTTTGGAGTCTTACTTCAGGTAGTGAAGGCAGAGATATCTCAATACAAGATGTTGTTGACGACTTATCATCTCAGGGTGTTGAAAGGGCATACACCACCATAAAAACTGTTATGGATCGTTTGACTGCAAAGAGTGTTTTGGTTCGTTATAAGGTTGGCAAAAAATTCTTTTACAGTGCTGCTATGAACAAAGACGAAATGGCTCGTGAAAGTATTGAAGAAATCAGTTCACAGTTCTTTGCCGGTGATTACGCCGACATGATCAGATTTATGGAACACCAGTTTGATTTAGTTAAGTAGTATGGTCGACACAAAAGAGGCTCGTATAGTTGTATCCGAACTTATCAGAAAAGTTTTGGTAGGTGAATTGACTGTGCAAAAAGCACTGCCCTTATTCCCGTCAAATACGGGGGATAAGAGTATAGATGCAGCTTTTCATGCGCTTGTACATTATGAGGCAGACGAGGATTTTCGCAACCACGATATTATGTATAAAGAGGAGCAGGACGATTATCTTACTCTGATTTTTCAGACACTTGAAACAGGGGAGCCGCTGCCTGACAATATTATCAGAAATTACGAAAAATATTACAAAAAAGCTGATATTCCTATGCCGAATGATTTTAAATCAAATTTGATAAGATTTTGGCGATTTTTGACTTTCAGAGAATAGTTTTCTTGTGTTATAATAGCGCTATGAAATTAAGAGAGATATACAAAAACACAGGCAATGTGAAAATATCTTTTGAGGTATTTCCGCCAAAGGATGAAGAAAAAACTCAAAACCTTTTTGATGAGCTGGAAATATTGAAAAAATTTAATCCGTCATTTGTATCACTGACGTGGGGTGCGGGCGGAAACGAAAACAAATCTACAGAACTTGTAAAAGAAATTAAAAACATAGGACTTGATGTCACTCCGCATTTTACCTGCGTTTGCAGTACAAAAGAGTTTGTAAAATCTCATATCGAAAAATTAAAAGATTTGAATATAGATAAAATCCTTGCTCTGAGAGGGGATATCCCTGAAGATAAGAGCTTATGCAGCAAAGATTTCAGATACGCAAACGAGCTCGTCGAATTCTTAAAATCAAAAAGCGAATTATCTGTTGGCGTTGCGGGATATCCAGAGGGTCATATCGAAACTGAAACAATTGAAGAAGATATTAAAAATCTGAAGAAAAAGGTTGATGCGGGAGCTGACGCCATTTTTACCCAACTGTTTTTTTATAATGACAAATTTTTCAGATATTGCGAGCTGGTAGAAAAGCAGGGAATAAATATCCCTGTAATACCCGGAATTATGCCGATATTAAGCAAAAAACAGATAGATAAAATGACTGCATTGGCAAGAATAACAATTCCAAACAGATTATTGAATATGATAGAAAAATATCAGGATAATAATTCCGATATGCAAAAAATGGGTATTGAATACGTCAGTGAACAATGTGAAAAACTTATTCAGTCTGAAGTTTCAGGATTACACTTTTTCACATTAAACAAATCAAAATCTACAAAAATAATTTTAGAAAATATATTATAAGGAGAAAATATGGAAAACCTGAATAAATACGTTGAACATACTTTACTTAAACAAGATGCAACAACAGAAGAATTGAATAAAATTTACAACGAAGCAAAACAGTATAATTTCAGAGGGGTTTGCGTAAATCCATGTTACGTTAAATCCGCAAAAGAAGCACTAAAAGATACTGATGTAAAAGTTGTTACCGTAATAGGTTTTCCCTTAGGAGCAAACAAAACAGAAGTAAAAGCGTTTGAAGCTTCGGTGGCAAAAGCCGACGGTGCAGACGAAATTGATATGGTAATTAACGTTACGGGAATTAAAGATAAGAATTGGGATTTTGTAAGAGAAGATATTAAAGCAGTAAAAATCGCCTGTGGCGAAACTACATTAAAAGTTATTATCGAAACAGATTTATTGACAAAAGAAGAAATTAAAAAAGCATGCGAATTAGCCATTGAAGCAGGTGCAAATTTTGTAAAGACCTCAACAGGATTTGTGAAAAACGGAGTCGGAGCAAAAGCCGAAGATGTAAAACTGATGTTTGATACAGTAAATCCGCACGGATTAAAAGTTAAAGCTTCAGGCGGAATACGTGACAGGGAAGCTGCAATAAAAATGATTGAAGCAGGCGCATACAGTCTGGGTACAAGTTCGGGCGTTAAAATTATGGAAAGTTAGGGAACGTAAAACATAATTCCCCGACTGTCCTATTCACAAAACATTATTTATGCTAAAATACCTGTATGAAAAAAGCGGGTTATGTTGTATTAATAATTTTTATTTTGGCTTTACTCTGTAAAGCATATATCCGCATAGATAATCCGGATATTGTTAATACCGCCCACAAACAAATACAACAAAATGAATCTCAGTTCGGAGAATATCCTGCTCAAATTAACGTTACGGAAAACGGTACTGATTTTCTTCAGTCACAAGCTCCCATCGGAAATTTTGGAGGCGCTTTGATAGAATCGACTATCGGAGAAGGCCCGAAAACTTTTAACCCGTTTAATTCAAAAGACAATACTTCGTCAATTATGTCCGATATTATGTATGACGGATTATTGGGTACGCACCCCGTAACGGGACAGCCGATACCGAAATTGGCAAAAGATTTTTCAATAAACGGTAATGACTATATTATACATCTTAGAAAAGGTATTAAATGGTCTGACGGAAAACCTATTACAGCAGACGATGTAGTGTTTACATGGCAGAATATAATTTTTGACGGGTTCGGAAATACTTCAACAAGAGATTCTATGTATATTGACGGGGAACTTCCTACGGTAAAAAAAATTGACGACTATACGGTTAAGTTTACAACCCCGAAACCTTTTGCACCGTTTATCAGAAATCTCGGAACACCTATTGCGCCAAAACATGTTTTTGAACCTGCCGTAAAAAAGGGGAAAGAATATTTTGACGGATTTTTCTCAACGAACACTCCGCCGGAAAAATTTGTAACATCGGGAGCTTTCCGTTTAAAAGAATATGTTCCTGCACAAAGGGTCGTATATGAAAGAAATCCAAATTATTATGTAATAAACAAAGAGAGCAAAAAACTCCCATACCTTGATAAACTTGTTTATCTTATTGTAGGTGATGTTAATAATCAGGTATTAAAATTTGAGGGTGGTGAACTTGATGATATAAGCCTACAGGGTGCAAATGTATCACGATTTAAAGAAATGGAAAAACATTCTGATTTTACAGTCTATAATCTCGGCCCAAGCACCGGAACGATGTTTGTTACAATGAATCTGAATAACCGTAAAGATGATAAAGGTAATTTCTATGTAAATCCGATTAAACAAAGATGGTTTGCCGATAAAAACTTCCGTAAAGCCATTGATTATTCAATAGACAGAAAAAATATAGTTTTCAACATTGCAAACGGACTCGGCTCCCCTCTTTTTACGGCAGAGAGTTTAAATTCCATATACTTAAATACTGATTTAAAACCCTATGACAGAGATGTGAATAAAGCTGAACAATTACTCAAAGAATCGGGATTTTATAAAGATAAAAAAGGTAAATTGTTTGACAAATACGGAAATCCCGTTGAATTTGACCTTTATACAAATGCCGGCAACACAGAACGTGAGGCAATAGGGGTTATGGTTAAACAGGATTTGGAAGATATGGGAATGAAAGTGAATTTCAAGCCCATAGAATTTAACACTCTTGTTAACAAACTCGTAAACACCTACGATTGGGATATGGTTATAATGGGTCTTACAGGTTCGCCTATTGAACCTAACGGCGGCAAAAATGTTTGGATGTCGCAGGGTACATTACACATGTTTAACCAAAGACCGGCAGGATACACCAAAGATGACAGATTTGAGTGGGAAAAAGAAATGGACAAGCTCTATGATGCGGGAGCTCTTGCAACCGATTTTGAAACCCGTAAAAAATATTATGACAAATATCAGGAAATAGCTTATGAGGAAAAACCTTTTATTTATATTTATTCTCCTCTTATTATAGAGGCTTTAAGGAATAAGTTTAAAAATGTCTATCCGACTATGCTCGGAGGGTTGATACATAACATCGAAGAAATTTATATTGAGAGTAAAAAGTAGATGCAAATATTAAAATACATACTAAAAAGAATATTACAGGCGATACCGCTCCTTATCATCGTATCAATGATAAGCTTCTTTATCATACGTTTAAGTCCTGTCGATCCACTTGCGGAATTGAGATTAAACCCGTCCGTTTCACAGGAAACTCTGGCTAAAGAAACCCAAAGGCTCGGTCTGGATAAACCTATTATTGTACAATACGCAAAATGGGCAAAATCTTTTATAAAAGGTGATTTGGGAGTAACTTCCAACGGAGAACAGGTCAGCACAAAACTAAAAGAAAGAATTCCGAACACATTACTTTTAACAATAATAGTCATATTTTTAACGTGGATTGTCGGGATACCGCTGGGTATAGTTGCGGCACTTCATTGGAAATCACCGCTTGACAGATTTATGACCGTATTGACAAGTATCGGAATGGCAATTCCGTCATTCTTCTTTGCGGTATTACTGCTGATTTTTGCCGTAAAAACAGGATGGTTTCCGGTTGGCGGATTAACAAGTTCAGACTTTTTGGAAAAAAGCTTGGGCGGTCAAATTTTAGATATTACGCATCATTTAATTCTGCCGGTAACCGTTCTTTTTACTCTATCGCTTGCAGGATTACAAAGACAGATGAGAGCAAATCTGCTTGACGTATTGGACAGCGATTATATAAAATTTGCAAGGGCAAAAGGGCTTAGTGAATTTGACGTAATCTATAAACACGCCTTGCGTAACGCAATTAATCCTATGATTACGCTTTTGGGATTTGAATTTGCGGGATTATTAAGCGGGGCAGCCCTGACCGAATACGTTTTCCAATATCCGGGGTTAGGCAGACTCATATTAGAGGCTGTTATGCGTTCGGACATAAATCTTGTTATGGCATCCTTGATGATGGGTGCAATAATGCTTATTCTGGGTAATTTAATTGCGGATATTCTTTTGATTATTACCGATCCGAGAATAAGGAGGGGTAATGTTTAAAGAAGTTATCCAAAAATTATGGAAAGATAAATTTGCAAGAATTGCCCTAATCGTCTTGGGAATAATCTATTTTTCGCTGCTGTTTGCAGATTTTATTGCACCATATACAAAAGATTTTTCCGACAGAACAATGGCTTATGTGCCGCCGTCAAAAATATTTGTAATTGACGAAAACAAACATCTGTCAAAACCATATACTTATAACTATATAAGAGAGTTTGACAATGAAAATTTGAGGATAACATACCGCCTTGACAGGAGTCAAAAACATTACATAAAATTCTTTTCAAAAGGTCAGCCTTATAAATTTTTGGGGTTAATCCCGATGAAACGTCACCTGATTACCACAGACAATAACGGAAGATTATATCTTTTGGGAACAGATATTAACGGACGGGATGTGTTTTCTCGTATTCTGTTTGGCGGAAGAATTTCAATGACAATAGGATTTTTGGCGCTGTTTGTAATGTTCCCGATAGGACTGCTATACGGCGGTATCTCAGGATATTTCGGCGGAATAGTCGATATGCTGATGATGAGATTTGCCGAAGCCGTTATGTCTATACCGAGTTTTTATCTTTTGATAATTCTTGCCGCAATTCTTCCGAGCGGAATGACAAGTATACAAAGGTTTATGCTTATCGTGGTAATCCTTGCGCTTATCGGCTGGGCAGGGTTTGCCAGAGTTGTAAGAGGTATGGTTTTGTCTGTCAAAACTCAGGAATATGTACAGGCAGCACAGTCTATCGGAGCACCAAGATTAAGAATTATAGTAAAACATATTCTCCCCCAGACAACGAGTTTTGTGATAGTAGCTATGACATTATCCGTTCCGTCATATATCTTGTCAGAATCAGGACTTAGCTTTTTAGGTTTGGGTATTCAGCAGCCTGATGCAAGCTGGGGTAATATGCTGAAAGAAGCACAGGAATATACGAACATCATCTACCGCCCGTGGCTGCTTACTCCGGGATTTTTAATTTTTGTTGCCGTGCTTGCCTTTAATGTAATAGGTGATACAATTAGAGATGTACTTGATCCGAAAAGCAGGAAGTAAGAGGGATAAATATGGAACAATTAATACATGTATTTGACTGGAA
The DNA here is from genome assembly GCA_017542305.1 of bacterium. Lineage (GTDB taxonomy): Bacteria > Cyanobacteriota > Vampirovibrionia > Gastranaerophilales > Gastranaerophilaceae > UBA1221. The sequence continues at coordinate 27,290 of JAFXXK010000004.1, read as the reverse complement.
TATATGTTTAAGACTTATATCAGCAGTTCTTTTAGGTTCTGCAATAGGACTCGAAAGAGAAATGTCCAATAAATACGCAGGTTTAAGAACTAACATTCTTGTATGTTTGGGAGCTTGTGTTTTCACTCTGATTTCTATTTACGGTTTTCCGATGGTTGCCATAAGCGGAGTTGAATACGGAACAAGAGATACAGCAAGGGTAGCGGCACAGGTTGTAACAGGTATAGGTTTCATAGGTGGTGGTACGGTACTCAGACACGGTGCAAACGTATTCGGCTTAACCACAGCCGCAACACTGTTTGCAGTAGCAAGTATCGGAATGGCTTGCGGGGCAGGAATGTATGTAGCAGCAATAGTTACAACCGTACTTGCTATGATAGTTCTTGTTGCTATCGGATTCGCTGAAAGAAGAATTTTACCTGCAGGTACAAAAAATCTTAACCAGCTCAAAATTTCAATTACCTGCACAAATGAAAACTCTAACGGAATTTATGATTTTGTGCTTGAAAAATATCCGAAACTCCGTGAAATATCAAAGAAATTAAGTAAAGATGATGAAAACCTGACAAAGATTAATGCCATAATTGATATCAACTCAAACAACCCGATAAAAGAAACATATAAGGTTTTCAAAAATATTGAAGGCATTGATGCTATTTCCATTCAGGAATTAAATGAAATTACGCTGAAATAATTTTATTTTAAATAAAAAAACAACCCGCTTAATTAATAAGCGGGTTATTTTTTATAATGTTTTCATATTAAAGTCTGTATCTTACAACGGTATTTGACCCCTGAGAAGATATAAACAACATACCATCTCTCAGGTGTAGGCAATACGGTTTTTTAACATTACCCAAAAGCTGGGTAATCGTACCTGACGGAGTAATTTTTACTACGTTGTCGGCATTATAATTAGCGACGTAAATATTTCCGTCACTATCGGCTTCAATATCTATCGGACCGTTCAGAGAAGAACTTTTTACAAAATCACTTCTTGCACCTGACGGTGTAATTTTTGTAATCGAATTATTACTGAAGCTTGCTACATACAAATTTCCTGCCTTGTCTGTAGTAACCCCTGTCGGACTTGCAAGATTTGTATAATCACCGTTTGACTGAGGAACTTTTGCCGCATTAGCTGCAGCCTGTTCTTTTAATTCGGTTGCAATTGTTTCAATATCGGTATCCATTGAAGAAGCCAATGCTCTTGCTTTATTTATTACCGAACTGTTTTCCGGAATAATCGCAAGATAACGTTTTGCATTTTCTGTCTGCCCGAGTTTATAACTCAAAACAGCAGCATTATAAATTGCCTCATAATCGTTAGGATTTCTTACAATAATTTGTTTAAAAACACTCAAGGCTTCGGCACTCTTATCAGTTTGCTGCAAAACTACACCGAGATTATAATATGCATCAATATAATTAGGTTCTAAAGCAATTGCATTTTTGAATGCAGTAACCGCCTGATCATACTGTCCCATACGGTAATAGTCCAAGCCTTGATTATACTGTAACTTAGCCTGATTACTTACATCGGCAAAGGCTGCTGTGCAGCTTAACAATGTAATTGTGAACGCAGTTGTTAAAATTTTCTTCATCATACCTTATATCTCACTTAATTCTTCTATCAGTTTTTGATTTTTCTTCGCAAACTTCTCTCCTCTTGCTATAATAGCAAGTTTTAAAATATTTGCAAGATTTATTGAGTTAAGAGATTTGAAATTATCCGGTAATCTCAAGCTCCAGTTGGCATCTCCGGCAGTTCCCGGTCTGTTATAAACATCATAAATATTGAAATAATCCGTAAAGAAAATCTGAATATTTTCAGCTTTTGATGCAAAAATTTCAACCAATTTTGTCTGAGCAAGAAATTCCGCATTCTTCGTCAACTCAACGATAAGTTCATCTTTGTTATCCCAGTCGGGGAAATCCAAATCCTCAACAAGATTTTTAACGTGGAGATAACCTTCGTGAGAATTAATCATGGAATCCGCCCACATTTTTATCGGTTCGTTGTCGTGAGTACCTACCATTGCCCAGCATCTTTCGTTGATATTTTTGCAACGATAAGGATCTTCCGGCTTTTCGGGTTCGGTAAACTGAGTTAACTTCATACCCTGCAAATCGTAAGATTTCATAACTGCTGCAACTGGGTTAGTCAAAGTTCCCAAGTCCTCGCATACAATTGCATCTTTATCCAAACCTTCTTCTTCAGCTGCGGCAATAACGATTTTTTCTATTAATCTGCCGTATAGTTTAATCTGTTTAGCCGTCAATTTTTTAACACGTTTTTCCTTATCGGCAGGAATTTCAGGGTCTAAATCTTTTATAGACGGGATAGCGAATTTGCCTAAAAATTCGTGTTCCGGAGAAGAATATAATCTGCCTGCACCTTCTTCGATTTTAGGTTTCTTTCCTGCTTTATAAACCCACGGATCAATTAAACCTACGATGTGGTCAATTCTGACACCACCGGGGTTTTCTTTGAACATTTTTTTGAACAGATTTTTCATTAAAATTCCGCCGTCATCCAAAGAGCCGTCAGCCTTGTATAATTTTTCTGGGTTCATAACAGGGAAGCCCCATGCCTGACCGTCTTTTGAGAAGTAATCCGGAGGACATCCGAGCATCCAGCCGTCAAGGAACAATGCCTGATATGCCCAGCAATCCCTGTCAGAAAAAGCTACCTGACGGTCTGCTATCATTTTTATACCTTTTTTCTTAGCATATTTTAAAGTTGCTTCGTTCTGTTTGTCTAAAACGAACTGAACAAACTTATAGTAATCAATATCATCGGCATATTTTTCGGAAATTTCTTCAATTCTTTTGCCGTATTCCAATTTTTGTTCAATAGATTTCGGGTTGAAAAGGCTCTTATCCATTTCAGAATCCCATAAAGGCCAGTAGTCGTTGCCGTGTTCTATTGAGAGCGCTTCATACAAGCTGTCTTTATCAAGCCAAGAATCATTTTCTCTTTTGTATAAAGAAAATTCTTTCATCCATTTTTTATCGTTTTTGGCTTTAAAATTTTCCCACGCTTCACGAAGTGCTTCGTCTTGTTTTTTATAAATATAAGAGTATGCAGTCTTGTTGGTATCTTTGTTCGGGTTGTTAGCAACAATGTCGTTGTAAGTATCAACGGACAAAATATTCATCCACTCATCGGTTGTAAGCTGTTTCAAATCGATGAACAACGGGTTGCCCGAGAAAATTGTACCTGTATACGGAGAAGAATCACAGCCTTTGGTTTTGCCTGCAGGTCCGAGCTGAATTGATGTAAAAATTCCGCTTGCCCAGTCGATAATTTCTTTTCCGCCGTTAGAGTTTATAGTACCAAACCCTGTATTTTCACCCTCAGCAGCCGGGAAACTTCCGTTATGCATAATAAAAGCCAAATTCTTTTTATCAAGAACTTTCAATGCTTTTTCAATAGTTTTTGATGCGTTTTTCTCCAAAGTACAAACCATATAGACCTTTTCTCCTTATTAACTATAACACACCACGATAGTACCACGAGCAAAGTTCTTTCGCAAGTGGCTGAGAGATTTATTGACATCCTTTACTTTTATGAACTGTACCCTAAAAAATGCACTTGACTATCCCTCTCCAAGGGAGAGGGAAATTGTTCAATATGAGGATTTTATTCCGAATATTAGAAAAATGGGTGGGGGATTATCCCGTAGGGCTAACCAACGCACCAAAACAAATTATAATTCTTGGTTAATAAAATTTGAATTGTTTACAGCAGCAAGTATGGTATCCTGCATTTCCGAAGCATTAAATATCCCCCTGTCAGAATTATTTAAAGAATTAGAATGTAGATTAGGTAAAAATTTTCACATCACTGATGTTTAAATAGGGAATATTATTTTTATTCCTATAACGGTATCGGGATAAGGTATTTATAAAATTCGTATTCGGGGTAATTTTCAGGCAGAAAATTCCAATATCTCAGTATCGTATAACCCTCTTGCTCTAATTTTTCTGCTTCCGTTTCATCGTGCGTCAGGTACGGATACACAAACGGAACATCATATTCGCCCAACTCCGGTTTTAATTCGTTTTTCTCCTTAAATCTTTCGTGCAGCTTATAAAACCTATCGAGCCGGTTTTGTTTTTCTTTTTCCGTATCAATTTCAAGAAAATATTTTTCCGTCACAGGTGAAATAAATTTTATTCCCTCGTTGTTTAATCGGGTTTCGTTAGCAGCCATTTCTTCATACGTCAGCCGTAAAAATTTTTCATAATCATAATCATCCGTTTCAAAATCCGAACCGAGAGTTTTTGAGATATACAAAAACGCACCGTCTTTCACGTTAAAAAATTTCCTAATGGAACAAAACGAAGAAAGTCCGAAATTCGGCATATAAAAATTGTGTGCGTTATCCGCTATGAGATTTTTATATTTTCCGCTTAATTCAATTACCTGTTTTGCACAAATACCAAAATAATTCGGATAAAGAATATAATCGTCAGCAGAAAAATCAGTCTGCGGATAAAAAGTTTTATCTATATGGTAAAATTTTATCCTGCAATTTTCTTTTCTTATAGCAGTCAAAACCGTCGGGCAGATATAGTACGGTACAAAAATTTCTTTTATATCGTAAGCCCTGATAATATACCTCAGACAATTTCTTGCAAGATTTAGTTTTATGAGTTTCTTTTCCATTATTTTATTGTATATCAATTTTTTAATAAATTCATGGTATAATTTCAAAAAACAGGGGGTTATATGAATAAAAATATTTTAAGAAAACTATCTTATGGAGTTTATGTAATATCGACATTATCTGACGGCAAACCGACAGGATGTATTGCAAACAGCGCAATGCAGGTTACACATGACACAATTGCCGTAAGTATTAACCACGAAAACTTCACCAACGGCTGCATAAAAAAATCCAAAAAATTTGCTCTGTCGATTTTGGGTGTTGACGTTAACGATAATATAATCCCTGTTTTTGGATTTCAGTCAGGCAGAGATGTGGATAAGTTTAAAAATGTTGAAGTTAAAAAAGTTGACGGTCTTGATGTCATAGAAGATTCAACGGGTTATATTGTATGCGAAGTGGTTGACCAAATGGAAACCGAAACTCATACGATATTTTTGGGTAAAATTATTGACTGCGATACCCTGAAAGACCAAATTCCGATGACATACGCATATTATCATCAGGTTAAAAAAGGCAACAGCCCGAAAGCTGCACCTACATATATAGATGACACGCCTAAGGCAACAGATGACAAACCCCGATATAAATGCACAATTTGCGGATATATTTATGAGGGAGATTTAACTCAAGAGCCTGACGATTATGTTTGTCCTTTGTGTAAACAGGGTAAAGATAAATTTATTAAGCTCTGAGAAACGCAATAAGCTGTTGACCAGCAGTTTTGCAAATTATAACCGCCGCAAAAACCGTCTATATCAAGGACTTCACCGCAAAAATATACTCCGCTTGCGATTTTGGATTCGAGGGTTTTCGGGTTAATTTCTTTCAAATCAACTCCGCCGGAGGTTACGACTTCGCCGCCCTTTGCTGCCGATGTAACTGCCACCTCAAAATTATGCAGCTTATCAAGTATTAAATCCCTCGTTTTCCCGTCGATTAGGTGAGATTTTTTGTTTTCATCAATTTTTAGGGTACGCAAAAGATATTCGGCAAAAGATTTCGGAACAAAGTTTGAAAGCAGATTTTTTATATCTTTATGCGGATTTGAATTTAATTCTTCCTGCAAATTTATTTCGCCAACAAGGTCAAAAGAAATTTTATACGGGAATTTATCCCTTGCCCTGACAGACGAAATCTTATAAACAAGAGGTCCTGAAATTCCCTCATGGGTAAACAAAATATCGTCACAAAATCCGCAGGCTTTGACATTTTTTATACTGACACCGCTTAGATTTTTAAAACTTTCCGCAGTTTTCAAAGCCGTAAGCGCAGGCTTCGGCTCAACAATCTTATGCCCCAAAAACTTTGCACAGTCATATCCGTTATGTCCGCCGACCGCTATAATGACTTTGTCAAACGTATAACTTCCCATATCGGTAACAACCGTCAACGGGTTTTGGTTTATCCTCAACACCCTCTCTTTTTTGAATTTGGTTTTCTTTAATGAGGATAAAAAATGTTCTCTTACATCAGCTGCACTGTCGGATTTCGGGAAAACTCTCATATCCTCCTGAACATAAAACGGCACCCCTATATTCTCAAAAAATTCCAGAGTATCGGAAACTGAAAATCTTGAAAAAACGGAATAAAGAAATTTTTCGCCTCTCGGATAATTTGAGGCAAGTTCTTTAACATCAAACTCATAATGAGTAAAATTACACCGTCCGCCACCTGTCGGCAAAAGTGTTGTGAGAGGTTTTTTGTAGTCAAAAACGGTGACTTCAAAATTATTCTGAAGCTGATATGCACAAAAACACCCTGCCGGACCTCCGCCAATAATCCCTATTTTAGATATCGACTCTTGTGCCATACAAAAATACCATTTCAGGATTTTCTAAATCGTTATGCAATTCGCTGATGGTTTTGTGCAAAACAGGATGCTCAAAATCAGGTATAAGCTCAAGCAAAGGAACAAGCGTAAACGCTCTTAAATGCAGATATTTGTGCGGAATTACAAGATTATTTTCATTAATAATTTCTTTTCCGTAAAACAGAATATCAATATCGATGGTTCTGTCGGCATAACCTGCTGTTTCTTTCGGGGTACGTCCCAAAAGTTTTTCAATCCGCTGACATTCTTCAAGAAGCTCTGCCGGTGTAAGAGAAGTCTTAATTTCAATAACCGCATTAACAAACCAAGTATTTGTTGTCATATTCCACGGTTCTGTTTCGTAAAAAGCGGATGTTCTGACAATAGTAATCTTATCGGTCATATTTAACAGGCTTGTCGCCTGTTGAACATAGCCGATTCTGTCGCCCTGATTTGAACCTAAACTTAAGTAAACTATTGCCATACAGCTATTTTAAAGTTTTTTTTATTCTGTGTCAAGAGTTTTTATATGTTAATCAGGCACAAAAAAGCCGGTTATAGAAACCGGCTTTTGTTTATTATTTTTATTTGATTGCTTCTAAACAGTCTTCGCAAATTCCGTCGGAATTAAGCTGACGATATTTCCAGCAGCGTGAACATTTCTCGCCTTCTGCTTTTGTTACCCATACCGTATAGTCATCTTCTTTATATTCATTAAGAACATTTGACGGTTTTGCATCTGTTATGTATGCCTGAGAAACAATGTAAATATCCGCAAGATCTTTTTCGTTTTCTTTTAATACCGCATTGTCATCTACACTGACATAAACAGCAACTTCCAAAGAACTTCCGACATGTTTTTCAGCTCTTAAAGGCTCAATTGCTCTGGATACAACTTCTCTGGTTTTTAAGATTTTTGCAAAATCTTCTTCTAACTTAGAATTGTTCCATTCAGCATGAGGTTTAACCCAGTCAGTCAACAAGGCACTTTCTGCATTTTTCTGACATTCGGGAATACTCATCCAAATGTCTTCAGCCTGATGCGGCATTACCGGAACAAGAACTCTGACAAGAGTCTGTAATGTTTCATACAAAACTGTCTGACAAGCACGACGGGAAAGTGATTTTTTACCTGCCGTATATAATCTGTCTTTTACGATATCAAGATAGAATGAACTTAAATCTACAGCCGCAAAGTTTTGCAGATGTTGGAAATACTTGTAAAATTCATAATTTTCAAAAGCAACTGTTACTGTTTCAATAAGCTGATTTAATTTGTGTAATGCGAATTTATCAATTGCTTTTAATTCGTTGTATTCAACGTAATCTTGTTTCGGATCGAAGTCATACAGATTACCCAACAAAAATCTTGCAGTATTTCTGGTCTTTTTGAAGATTTCTGTTAACTGTTTAATGATATTATCCCCGATTTTGGTATCGTTTCTGTAGTCAACAGAAGCCGCCCATAGTCTCAAGATATCGGCACCGTAATTTTTGATAATATCATCAGGTCTGATGTAGTTACCCAAAGATTTTGACATCTTTCTGCCGTCTTCCCCGAATACAAATCCGTGAGTAAGAACCTGTTTATATGGAGATTTGCCCTGAGTCGCAATTGATGTAAGAAGTGATGACTGGAACCAGCCTCTGTGTTGATCCGAACCTTCAAGGTACATATCAACGGGAGTATGGTTTAATACGTCAGCTCGTTTTTCAACAACTGCTCTCCATGAAATACCTGAGTCAAACCAAACGTCCATAATATCAGTTTCTTTTTTGAAATGAGTTTTTCCGCATTTCGGACATTTGAAACCTTGCGGTAACAATTCTTCTGCCGTATGTTTTACCCAGGCATCAGAACTTTCTTTTTCAAAGATATGGGCAACATTTTCAACGGTTTCTTCAGTACAGATGACTTCGCCGCAGTCTTCGCAATAGAAAATCGGAATAGGTACACCCCACGCACGCTGACGGGAAATACACCAGTCTGTACGTCCTGCAACCATATTACCTATACGGCTTTCACCGCTTGCAGGAATCCATTTTACCCCTTTAATTGCTTCTAATGTCTGTTCTCTGAACTTATCAACTTTAACGAACCATTGAGGAGTAGCTCTGTAAATTACAGGGTGCTTACATCTCCAGCAATGCGGATAACTGTGGCTGATTTCGTTTTGATATACAAGAGCTTTTTTAGCAATAAGCATATCAATAACCATATCGTTACCTTTATAATAAGGAACACCTACTAATTCCGGTATTCTTCCTTCTTCTGTCCAGCAGCCTTTGCTGTCCAAAGGTGAAAGAACTTCTATATTATATTTACATCCTACTTCATAGTCCTCAAGACCATGTCCGGGTGCGGTATGAACCAAACCTGTACCTGCATCAAGCGTAACGTGTTCGCCAAGAATTATTGTTGATTTTCTGTCAACAAGCGGATGATTTGTATTTAATAATTCCAAATCCTGCCCGACGCAAGAACCGACAACCTTAATTTCACTTTCTTCAATTCCCGTATCCGCTAAAAATGCACCGAGTAAATCCTGTGCAGCAACGTAAACATCGCCTTTATATTCAAAGAAAGTATATTCAAATCTCGGATGCATACTGATTGCCATATTTGAAGGAATTGTCCAAGGAGTTGTTGTCCAGATGATTGCATATATAGGTTTTGTGTTCCCATTCAATATTTTGGAATTAATTTTTTCGGTACTTTCCTTATCAAATTCAAAACGTACATATATTGATTTTGATGAAACATCAGCATATTCAACTTCCGCTTCTGCCAATGCTGTTTCACAGGAAGCACACCAATATACAGGTTTCAGACCTTTTTCAATATAACCTTTTTTATACATTTCGCCAAAAACTCTGACTTGTTCTGCTTCATATTCCGGAGCAATTGTAAGGTAAGGATGTTCCCAGTCACCGAGTACACCCAAACGTTTAAATTCACTTTCCTGTCCGGCTAAACTGTTTTTAGCATATTCTCTGCATTTTTCTCTTAACTCTGCAGGAGTCAATGCAGCCCTGCCGCCTTTTATATTTTTTACGACGGCATTTTCAATAGGCAAACCGTGTCCGTCATAACCCGGAACATACGGGGTATAAAATCCGGCCTGAGCTTTATATTTAAGAAGAATATCTTTAAGAATTTTGTTTAACGCCGTACCAACGTGGATTTTACCTGAACTCAAATACGGAGGGCCGTCATGCAAAATAAACGCATTGGACTTATCTCTGTTTGAAAGAATTTTATCGTAAATTTTATTTTCTTCCCAGAATTTTTGAATTTCCAGTTCACGAACAGTTGCATTTGCTCTCATAGCCAGAGTGGTTTGAGGCAGGTTCAATGTGTCTTTGTATTCTGTTTTTACGTCGTTTGCCATCTTTTTATCCTTCTTTTATATCTTCATTAGTAACTAATTCTTTATCTTCTTTTTTATTTTTCCAAAACTTTGAAAAAGAACCTATTTCATCGGTTAACCCTTCTTCAACTTCACTTTTCACGAAATTTCTCATTTTTTCATAATCAAAAACATTTTCCCATCTTGCAACAACAACAGTCGCAACACAGTTTCCGATAAGGTTTACCGTAGTTCTGCCCATATCGAGTATTTGGTCAATACCAAGCAAAATCGCAACCCCTAAAATCGGGATATTAAAGCTTGCCAGTGTACCTGCCAACACAATCAAAGCAGCTCTCGGAACTCCCGCTATTCCCTTGCTTGTGAGCATAAGAGCAAGCATTATTATCAACTGCTGATTTAATCCCAAATGGATACCTACAAGCTGAGAGGAGAATATTACTGCCATCGCAAGATACAATGTACTGCCGTCCAAATTAAACGTATAACCCGTCGGCATTACAAACCCTACAATATTCTTAGGAACACCGAAACGTTCCATAATTTCCATTGCTTTCGGGAACGCCGCCTCGGAACTTGCCGTAGTAAATGCAAGTATTGCAGGATCTCTCAATGCTCTGAGTAAACTCCTGAATGATATTTTTACAATTTTACAAACTATAAATAAAACCAATATTACAAATACTGCAAATGCAATATATAATGCACAGATAACTTTAAAATAGTTTTCGAGTATAGCTAAACCGTTTGCGCCGACAGTAGAAGCAATAGCCCCAAATATACCTAACGGAGCAAAATACATAACATACTCGGTAAATTTAAACATTACCTGAGATACGGATTCCAACAAATCCAAAATCGGTCTTGCTTTTTCTTTACACGCACATATTGCAATAGAAAAGAATATTGAAAATACTACTATTTGCAGCAGATTTCCGGTAGCCATAGCATCAACTATACTTGTCGGAAAAATATTCGTAACCATCTCCCCGACAGACGTATGAGCCTGGCTTGCCGCAATAAGACTTTCCGTCTGCATGTTTATTGCATGCTCACTTGTACCGATAACAAACCCTACACCCGGCTGGAAAATATTCGCCAGTGTCAAACCTATAATAAGTGCAAGAGTCGTAACAATTTCAAAATAAATTATTGTTTTTATACCGATTTTACCTAGACTTTTGGCATCGCCATGTCCTGCAATCCCGATAACAAGGGTTGAAAACAGTAACGGGGCAATAATCATTTTTACCATTCGCAAAAATATTTCTGCGAGCGGGTGCATTTTCACGGCAAACTCCGGAGTAAAATGTCCAACCGCAACCCCGAGAATTAATGCTATAAATATTAGGGCTGTTAATTTTGAATGTTTCAATTTGGTACCTCAACGAAATTATATACCAAACATAGAATTATGCAAAACAGAATAATACCTTTTATTTGCTAATAATATTTTTCTTTTTATAATGCCATTGAATACCAAAAATTGTAAGAATTTTATACTGTCTGTCACCGGTATTACGGATAGAGAATATCCATCTGATAACTTTTCGGAATCCGCCCATAGGATATAATATTCTGAACGGATAGACCAATGCAGCATGTATTCTATATGTTGATATGAAGTTTTCCCATGGAGTACCTTCTATTGCTTTAAAATATTCTACTGCCCAATGAGTTGAATTTAATGGTTCCCATAAAACCCATGGTTTTTTAGGTGAAATAAAATGAAGTATTGCAGGATTCTCAATATCGCTGAATTTTGTATCATGTTCTTTTTTAACCTGTGCATTCCACATATCTTCAAAGTATTGGATTTTACCATTAAATACCGCATTAATAACATCCTGGTCATGACACTCAATTTTATCGTTATTTTGATTTATCCAATTAATAATTTGAGCATCTGTATTTTGTTCACGCATATCCTTTGAATTAAATAATATAACTCCGGCATTTATATATTTATTCAAATTTAAACGTTTGGAATGTTCTTTTTCAGCGACATCTATAACTCCAAGAACTATACTTTCATCAAATTCTTTTTTGTATAATTCAGATAAAGATTTCCTGACAATAATATCGCAATCTAAATATAAAATTTTATCTTCCTGCGGTATAAGTTCCGGGATAAACAATCTATAGTATGTTGCAAGAGAAATATAATCACCCTTAAAAATATTACAATTTTTAAGTTTATCCATATCAGGTTTAATATATTCTATATTGCAATCATAGTTATTCGTAAAAAATTCTAAATTTTTCTTATTTTGTTTTATAATCCCTCCATCAAGAACATAGAATTTAATAAATTCATTTTCTGCTTTATTTTTCAAAATGGATGATATTGTTGCTGCCATGTGCTGAACATAATTATTATCACATCCGAAACATACCGCTATTTCTTTTTGTTCCGGTTTTACCCCGTTAATTAAATTATGCGTTGCTGCCCAAATATTTTCTGCTGTTTGCTTGGATTTTATGACAGATACATTGTATAATTTAGGATTTGGAGCCCAATTTTTTGGAGTAATATCTTCATAAAATACGGCAGTAGTCGGCACTTCCAAAGCATAACCATAGTGCATTGTTCCTGTATCAACACTTATTAATGCGGTACAGTTTTTTAATACACTTCCAAGTTCGGGAATGGTTGTTTTATTAATTAAATCAACAAAATCACAACCGGATTTTCTTAAATCTTCTGCATATTGAACAGCATTATCTCCTGTTCCTACAAATACTGTTTTATAACCATTTGCACTGATTTCTTTAATAAGTTCTGCTGCAACTTCAAGAGGCATATCTTTCGGTGGATTTTTAGTAAGAGTACAAAGTGCAATATATTTTTCTCCCTGTGGCATTTGTTCCCTGATTTCATCAGACAAATCAGCACTTGCAGAACATTTTATCGGTAAATTTTTTAATTTCTTATTTGTTAAAGGTTGCAAAAGTTCTGTTATGGATTCCTGCATAGAATTATAGATATCTAATCTTTTTTTACCTTCAAAAGTATATTTTGAGCCGATTAGTTTAGCAATAATCATATTTCTTGTACTTCTGTATGTAACAAAAGATGTAAACGGCTTTTTGTAAGGAAATTCTTTTATAAACTTATATAATCCCAATAATCCTTTATGCTCACCCTTTTTATCATAAATAACAACATCATCAACATCCAATTGATTTTTTGCAACATCATAGAACGGTTTATTTACAACAAACACAACTTTTGATTTTGGATAAATCCTTTTAATATTCTGGCATAGTGAATTACATACCAAAACATCTCCAAAACATGCCGTATTAAATATTACAAAAGTCCTTGAACTGTTAAATTCTTCATATTTTGTATAAACTTTTATCCCAAGAATATATAATTCTTTACGGTTAGAAAAATATTTTTTGGTATAAAGTAAATGTCTGTCTTTTATAATATTGATTTCTTTTAGTTTAATATTATGTTCTTTTGCATAATTTATTACATTAACCATTGCATTAATTTGGTCCTGACTTTTTGCAATAGAATGTTTTGACTTTAATGTTGAATTAGGATTTGAAAAATAGTAATAATTTACATTAGGTACTGTTGCTACAGATTTTGTATGGTTAATTACTTTTAATAAAAATTCAGCATCTTCATAATAAACATCTTCTTCAAAATGAATTTCGTGTAACAAAGATCTTTTATATAATTTTCCCCAAACAAACCAATAAGGAGGAATTTTAAAAACATTTATTATATCATCTGTCTTTGTATAAACATTTTCACTTTCATATTTAAAATATCTGCTGACTCTGTCATATCTTCTTATACGTTGAGCTGAAGATATTGTTATATCCGCATTTTTTCTTTCAGATACTTCTAATATTTTTTCAAAATAATCTTCATCAACCCAATCGTCACTATCTACAAACGAAATATACTCGCCTGTTGAATTTTTAATACCATTATTTCTTGCAGCACCTTGTTTTGAGTTCTCTTGAGTAATAATTTTTATTCGCGCATCTTTTTTAGAATATTCTTTTAAAATTGCTGGGGTATTATCTGTCGACCCGTCATCGACAACAATTATTTCAATATCTTTAAGTGTCTGGTTTACTAATGAATCCAAACATCTTTTTACATAAATTTCATTATTATAAACCGGTATGATGATACTTACTTTAGGCATAATCTCTCATTACTCCTTATAAATTCTATAATATCATAAAAATCTTGTTTTAACTTGTGTAATTTTTTGTCTATTATTTTTAGATGTGATAGTATATAATTAAATTAATAAATAAGATTGGAGAATATATGGATATAGCAGAAGTAAGAAAAGAATACGGACTAATAGATTTATTTTGTAATTTGGCAGAAATTCCGTCACCATCTTTACATGAAGAAAATGTAGCAAAATATATAAAATCAATTTGTGATGAGAATGGTTTAAGCTGTAACCTTGACGACTACGGTAATGTATATATATACCTGCCGCCGACGGCAGAAGGAAAAGAGCATCTGTTATTATCATCTCATATGGACGTCATAGGAGATGATTCTCCGGTAAAAACATACCTTGATGATGAGGGTTTGATACATGCAGAGAACAGAACTCTCGGAGCAGACGATAAAGCCGGAATTGCCAATGCCTTATATTTTGCTTTGTGGCTTAAAAAATCCGATATGAAGCATGGCGGTTTAGAGCTTGTATTTACCCGTGATGAAGAATCCGGTATGTCAGGAATAAGACATCTTGACATGTCAAAATTAAAATCAAAATATGCTCTTGTACTGGATAGTGACAGCTTAGGTCAGTTTATGACTTCCGGTGCAAGTTATACTCTTGCATCAATTGATTTACACACCAATAAGGGCGGACATTCGGGTATTGATATTGCCGATACGACAAGAGAAAATGCTGCAAAACTTATTGCTGATTTGGTCTCAGTTCTTCCGCAGGGGGTATTTTATTCCGATGAAACAACTCATCAGGTTGTAACTTCCTGCAATATAGGCGGTATTCAGGCAGGTAAACTCGAAGTTACCAATATAATTAATCAGGATGCAAAGGTTACATATTCAATCAGAAGTTCCAGCAGAGATAAAGAAAATGAATTAAAGAATCTGATGAAATTCCATGTTGATGAATTTAACAAAGAATATGACGGTATTGCGTTTGCAGATTTAAAATTCAAAGAACACATGCCTCCTTTTGAAAAAGGCTGGGATAATTTTGTTCCGCAAATGTTTGAAGTTGCTGCAAAAGCTGCAGGTGTAGAACCGGAAGTAGGTTCATTCCATGCCGGAGCAGAAACTCATATTTATGCAAACAATTACAACTCAAAGAATGAAAAATTCCTTCCGTTCCTTGTAGGTTTGGCAGATGTTCATAATATGCATTGTAAAGAAGAAAATGTATGTTACAAATCTATGCTCAAAGGGCAGGAAGTTTTAAGAAAATTCTTTGAAGAATTTAACAAATAATATTCCGTATTTAAAAATCTGAAATTTCTCATTAATCCTTTTATGCTAAAATAGTTTCAGAAAATTATTTTTAGATGAGGATATTAAAATGAGTATATTTGAAGCCGGAATGATGGCATGCTTTGGAGTAAGCTGGCCTATTGCAGCATATAAAACATACAGAGCCAAAAGTGTCAGCGGAAAGAGTTTCACTTTTTCATGCCTGATATTAGCGGGTTATATTTGCGGAATCATTCATAAACTTTTCTTTTATTATGACTGGGTTATATGGCTGTATCTGTTAAATACATCCTTCCTGCTGCTTGATATGTCTTTGTATATAAGATATAAATTTAAAAAATAAAAATCAATATTTATTCCCTGACTGACTAATTTATATCAGAGCTTTTTTTATATTTAATCTTCTTACAAAATAAAAGGAGGTTAAATGTTTAATATCATTTCAAACAAAAAAGAACATAATTTAAAATTAAACCTTAAAAGCGGTTCACAATTTCTAAAAGATATAATAAACCATACTCCGCCAAAACAGGGAGTGATACACTCTCAAAAAGTTTTTCGTCAGGATGGAATTTCTGTTGAAAAAATAATTGAAACAAATACCGAAACAGGCAAAATCATCCGTGTCATAAATTTTGATTATTTTAACGACAAAAAAATTAAATCAATTGAGGAATATGAAGATGATATAAAAATACGTTTTACTGCATTTTCTTTCTTTAAATCCGTAACCGAATTTGATAGAAAAACAGGTAAAAAAATCAAAACAACAAATTATAATATTAAAGATGACACCAGGAAAATATCCGTTTACGATTATGATATTGAATCGGGGAAAATTGTGCGCATGAGTGTTTACAGAACAGACGGAAAAAACCTCGCATTTATTAAAGAAATCTCTCCCGATACAGGCATCGTTTCAAGATGTATAAATTATAAAAAAAATTCCTCCGCAATAAGTTCGGTATCAAAATATGAAGTAATGGGCAGTACAACCGTTAAAACAACATACTATTATTCAACACCTGTTTATGAATATACACCGGATACCATTGACAGAAAAATTACGGCAGACATCTTAAACAAAAAAGTCCTGGACTCAATAGGAGTAAAAAATGTCGGCAAATTAATCGATAATCTTTACCGCCGAAAACAAAACTTTTCGACAATTAAAGTTTCTTAATATACGGGTTGCCAAATTACTACTTATGTAGTATAATAGGGTCGGTAGAAAGGGGTGTGCGGAAATGAATGTAAATTTGGCTAACAGCAGTATTGTTGCAAATATGATGGCTCAACAACGTCAGGCATTGATTGACAAGAATTACAACGAAATTTATAATCATGAACTTGCACACAAAAGAGCCGGTGGCAGTTTTGCCGGAGATATTGTAATAGAGAGAAATGCAGAGGGTATTCCTGTCGGAGGACATGTTGCTATTCAGATGCCTACATTAGACAAAAATAATCCGCAAAGAACAATAGACCATGCAAATACCGTAATAGCTGCCGCAATGGCACCTGCAGACCCGTCAGCACAGGATTATAAAGTGGCAAATCAGGCAAAAGCCATAAAACAAGATGCCATATCTTTTAAAAACAGTAATCCGAATCTTGGTAATAAATTAGACGTACAGGCCTGATACTAATTAAATAAATTTTGAGATTTTTCCATACCGTCTTTTATTACTGATTTGGCAGCTTCAATAGACTTATCCAAAACTTCCTTTAATATATCCATCTGTTCTTTAGAAAAGTTCTGAAGTACATAGTGTTCGGAGGGCCCTATTTGAGGGCCTATTCCGATTTTTATTCTGTTAAAATTACTTGTTCCTATATGCTGAATTATTGATTTAATACCGTTATGTCCGCCATCGGAACCGTTTGCTCTTAGGCGAATTTTGCCTGCCGGAAGCGCAATATCATCGTATATTATAATAATATCGGAAACATTAATCTTATAATAATCCATAACCGCTCTGACGGCTTCACCCGACAAATTCATAAAAGTTGTAGGTTTGATAAATATAATATCTTCCCCGTTAATTTTGTTTTTAGCGATAAATGATTTTAATTTCGTTTCTTGCTTAAAAGAAAAATTCTCTGTTAAAGCCCACCTGTCTAACGTCATAAATCCCGCATTATGACGTGTAAAACAATATTTATCACCTATATTTCCGAGTCCTGCTATAAGTTTCATTTAAGATTACCTGTTTCTTGTTTATAATTTTAACCCAAATAAATATTACCGTCATGACTTGCCGTATTTCCGCTTAACAAATTGAAAGAATAAATTTATCTTATAAATACAAAACAAATGTGAGGATAAATTTATGAAAACAAAAAATAAAACCATAGTTAAGGAACAAAGTTCAGAAAAAGTAGCAAATTTTTTAGAGAAAAACGCACTCCATAAAAAAGATTTTGCGGAAATGATAGGAGTAACTTTATCTTATGTCTATAATTTAATCGATAACACAATTCCATTTTCCACAAGAAGTACAACATTAGAGAGAATTGCAACGGTAATGGAAATTGAACCGGAAGAATTTGAAGAATATAAAATTCCGCAGGAACCGTTTTTAATAGACGATTTTGTTCAATATCTCAGAAGCGAAATGAAAGAACAGGGCATGTCTGTCGTAACTTTTTTAAAAGCCTTTCCCCGCAAAAAAAGACTGGAAATAGTTGATATTCTGCGCGGCAGCCTGCCTATTCCGATAGACTATAAAGAATTACAAATGATTGCCCAAATACTGGATTTAGACACTAATGAAATATATAATATGTGGGAAAGGCGCATGAAACAAATTCTTGAAACAAACGGTATGAACCTGAGTGCAAACAACATATTAACCGACAAAATATTCGATTGTGCAAAAAAATATCTATTGTCGGGAAATTAGTCGTTCTGAACTCTGATAACACTGTTTACTTTATTTATACATTCGCTGTTATTAAATTTCTCGATAGCGTTTCTTATATCTCTTTCACGACAAACTTCTGTTATAACAGTAATATCAGCAGTATTATTGTCCTTTAGTCCGCGCTGAAGAATACATGCAACACTTATGTTATTTTCTTCGCAAACCTTACCGATAATACCGATTACACCCATTTTATTGGTTGCATTTATGGATAAATAATACTTGTTTTCAGTATCTAAAATATCAATAACTTCTGCGGTTTCCGAGTGCGTACATCTCATCATAGGTAAAAGGTAATCGGTTGTTCCCCACTCGGTAACTATTGCCAGTATATCACCTACAACAGAACTTGCTGTCGGAAATTCTCCGGCACCCGGGCCTGACAGTGTAATATGTCCGACAGGATGACCTTTCAAACTGACGGCATTTTTTACATAATCAATATGGGATAAAGTTGATTCTTTTGACACAAGCATAGGATGAACTCTGACATCAGCTTTGCCGTTATCATCAAGCTGTGCAAGTGCGATAAGTTTAATCTTGTAACCGAGTTCATTTGCAATTTGCATATCTTCCGCACGAACTTTTGTAATACCTTCACGGTAAACCTTATCTATTTTAATTCTTTTTCTAAAAGCAAGCGTTGACAAAGTTGTAATCTTATATGCCGCATCGAACCCCTCAACATCGCCCGTCGGATTGGTTTCGGCATAACCTAATTCTTGCGCTTCTTTAAGAACATCCTCATAAGAAGCTCCGTCTGCATCCATTTTTGTCAGTATATAATTTGTTGTACCGTTTAGAATTGCTTCAATATGGTTAATTCTGTTACCCGCAAGAATTGTTTTTATAGGCATGATAATCGGAATACCGCCTGCTACTGCAGCTTCATATAAAACCACTTTGTTATGAGCTTCTGCGAAATTAAATAATTCTTCTCCGCATTTTGCAAGCAATTCTTTATTGGCAGTAACTATATGTTTACCGTTTGCAATGGCAGTTTTTATCAAATCGAACGCCGGCTCAATGCCGCCGATAAGTTCAACCACAATATCAGCATCGGAATTTACGACATCATAAGGGTTGTCCGTAAGGAGTGAAGTATCCAAACCATCAATATTTCTTGGTTTATTGATATTTTTTACGGCTATTTTTATTATTTCGACCGACGGATTATCTTTCAGGGTCTTATATACTCCCGAGCCGACAGTACCAAGACCTATGAGTCCGAGTTTGATTCTTTTTTTATTTTCCATAATTTATCGTACCATACTTTCAAATAATGTAGGCAAAGATAACGATGCAACTACCAAAAACATAATAGCAACACCCATTAAAACAAGTGCAGCCAAAGCTCCGTTATATTCTTCCATTTCAATACCATATTTGTCTTTATATGAATTGAAACACATAGATACCAAATCTATTAACCACCAGATACCAAATCCGCCTAATGTAATCAATTGGATAAATCCGATACGTTTATAACCGGTATAAAATCTGTGAATTCCAAACATACCCAAAAAGCAGCATAACATTAATGCTAAAAAATAATTCTTTGGATAATGCGGTGTAGATCTCTTATTGATTTCAATCATTTTACATACTCCTTAAATTCTTACTTTCCGGTAGAACCAAAACCGCCTGCACCACGTTCGGTTTCGCTCAATTCGGTAACAACTTCTATATGAGGCTGTTCAACACGGGCTATAACCATTTGAGCAATTCTCTCATCAGGTTGTATTGTATATGTTTCATTAGAAATATTTACAACAGCAATACAAACTTCGCCTCTGTAATCTTCATCAATTGTACCTACGCAATTGATTAAAGTAATTCCGTGTTTAATAGACATACCGGAACGTGGTCTGACCTGAGCTTCATAACCATGTTCAAGTTCTATTTTAATACCTGTCGGAATCAACGCTCTTTCAAGCGGTTTTAAAGTAACAGGTTCACTTATTGCTGCACATAAATCCATTCCCGCAGCACCTTCCGTTTTGTATTCGGGAATAAATTTATTGTGTGGTAATCTTTCGATTTTCAATACTGTTCTTGTTTTTTCCATAGTTTCCATCAGATACTTTTCTCCTGTTTCAATTTTATTATAAGTTCATAAGATTTTTCAATATTCTTTCTTAATTCTATATCATTTTCAGCCATTTTGGCAAGTGTTTCAATAATATTAATTGTATCAATGTCCGATTTTCTGTAAATGAACATATTAAGACCTGCTCTGATACCCATTTCGCACGCTTCAGCCGCACCAAATTTCGCAACACCTTTCATAAACATGTCATCTGAAATAGTAATACCTTTAAATCCTAATTTATTCCTCAGATAATCCATAGCATTTTTGCTCAGAGATGTCGGAATAACCTCTTTTTCAAAATACGGGACATGAAGATGTGCCGCCATAATCATTTCAATACCGTTATCGATTGCAGATTTAAAAGGTTTAATATGGTTTTCTTCCAAGTCTTTAAAATCTAAATTTATTTCAGGTAAAGTTAGGTGGCTGTCAGCATTTGCATCTCCGTGTCCCGGAAAATGTTTTGCACATGGAATTATTCCGTTTTCACGATATGTCTGAGATACAATTTTCTCTCCTTTAATAACTTCATCCGGATTATCTGAAAAAGCTCTTACCCCTATTATCGGGTTATTGGGATTAGTGTTAACATCAATACAAGGTGCAAAATTCAGGTTTAATCCGTATGATTTTAGTTCTTTTGCAATTTCTTTTGTTTGGATTTTTAGAAAATCTTCCCCTTTTTCAAAAGCATCTTTAGCAGAAAGATATTTTTTACCGTTGTGAATATTTTCCGTTCTTTCGACCCTGCCGCCCTCCTGATCAATTGACAGAAAAGGTGAAATTAAAGCTTCCGATTTTATATCTTGAATTAGATTTTTAAATTGTTCAGCATTTTGTATATCGTATGTAAAAAATATAATTCCGCCTAATCCTTTTCTTAACGCTTCAATATACCCGCCACCATCCGTGCCGAGTATAAACATCTGATATAATTTTGTTTTCAGGCTGATTTCAGTAGTCATTATATAATCAATTCGGTTAATTCCGCCAATTTCCCGTTTTCAATAACTTCTTCGATTTTATCGAAAACTTTTTGAGTATCCTTAAGCGGTTTTACACTGTCAGGAATAACTATATCATCGGTTTTTTCAACCTTTATAAACCCTTCATTTACTTTCAGGAAGTCTTCATACAAATCCAAAACTTTACCGAAATCGGGACTGATAGTATAGTCCTTTCCGATATAATATTTAACATCTTTCGGAAGCAGGGTTAAATATTCTCTTAAGAATCTTACTTCCTGCAAAGTTTCATCTTCGTTATACTCTCCGCCGCAGCAATAATTACCCGTAATCGGTTTTTCTTTTAAAGTTTTAATAGCCTGCGCCCAAAGAATACAACCTGCATAAAATCCGATATAATTGTCTATTAATTCTTCAAGTTTAGGAAATATCATCTTAAACTGATTTTTCTTTTGTCCGAAATTTTTGTATTTGGCCAAATTGCTGTATGTATATTCAATATTCGGTAAAATAGCCGAAATATGCTGAACAAATCCGGGATCAAACGGTACTCCGCCATCAAATGTCATAACCATCAAATTTACTCCTTGTATAAAATGTTTTACAGCTGAATAGTAACATAAACAAGTATAATCAGCAATAATTCAGGTGAAGTTTTTCAGACTATAGTTATCTATATTTATCAATTTTTAAACTTTTTGTTACAAAGATTTAAAATATATGATTAAACAGGCAATTTATACTAACTTCTGTTTTTATTTATGCAGAAAGTAAAGTAGTGTAATGAGATGTCCGAAATTAATTAACAGAACCGCAACAAAATTATACAACTTGTGCGGATATAATACAAAAAAACAGAATTCCGAAATAGCAATCAATGCAGGAAAAGAATTATTAGACCTGAGTAAAACCCAATTGCTGACGGAAGAATTGCTGACATCTGTTATAAAAAAACACTATCCTAATGCAAAAATAAATATCCTTATCGGAGAAGATAAATTTAGAAAACATCTGGAAAAATTAAGATTTCCAAAAGAAATTATTGAATCAGAAATACAATGCGGAGGAGTATTTCTGCAAAACAGACCGCCTGTAAAAGGCGGTATAATATATTTGAAAAAAGATGCGGACACCGAAAACGCAAATTTAATTAAAATATTTTCTCATGAATTTAATCATTTTTTAGATTACAATGCTACGCTGCGATATACAAAAATAAAATTGGGATACTTATGGAAAAAATCTTCCATAGGCAAATTTTTCCGCAAAAAACCGAGGAAAAAATCTGACATAACAGAACCTAAATTGATGACTATACAGAGAAATTTGATTAATATGTTTGGATGTAAAGAAATGAGTAAGCAGAAACAGTTCTTTTTTCCAAATACATCAAATAATCCTGAAGAAATTTTAAAATTTTATAGCGGAAACAAATACACAGGCTTAAACAGTCCAAAACGGATAGATGCGTTTATAAGAGCCATTTTGCGTCACAGTGCAAATCCTAAAAATAAAAATGCCTTAAAGGAATTAAAAAGAATTAAAATCGGACTTAGTGATGAATTAAGAGCATATAAGACATCTGAAAATGTTGAAAGATATATAACAAATAATTATAAAGAAATATCAATTCAAAATCTGACAGTTGATATAATAGAGCGCGCCCTTAGACTTATTGATAAAGAAATCAAAATTGCACGAAAAGAAGCATTTTTAAGATTAATAGGACTTCGCCCGAAAAAAACATATACTACAGCACTTCCGTCAGCATCATATACTGTTGCATAAATTATCTCTGCAAGGACGCGTCGTTTTTGTGAAAGGGTTTTATAAATTTAGTGAATGTCAATAATGACGCACCGGAAATTAATAATATTTTATTTGTTTTGGTGCGTCAATACGACGCACCCTACAAAACTACATATTCATCGGTATCAAAACTCTCATCCTGCTTCGTTTCCCAAATCCCGTTATTCGCAGCACCAAGTTTAATATATTTCTTTATTACCTCTAACGGATAATATTCTAATGCTGACTGTAACATTGCAAAGGTCTTTTCGCCAAAATCCGCATCTTCCTCAAGTCTGACCTGTTCTTCAAGTACGGTTTCTTTCTTGTAGCCCGTTAACAAATTCAACCCTGTTTGGAAATCTTTTATTGCTTGCTTCCTGTACTTTACACTGTAATAACTTTATGCTACTATTTACTACAACAAAAGTGTAATGTGAAATGAAAAAAATATTTTTTATAGGAATATTTATATTTTTATTTATATGTTTAAATCCTGTTTTTTGTAAAAGTAACAACTATGAAAAATGGCATTTCAAAAATATTGAAAACTCAATTCCGAGAGGAACATATATAAAACTTAATGATGACAAAATTTTAGTTACTACCTCGCAGGGAAATAATTACATTTATAATCCTTCTATAGATAAAAGTAGACAAATAGCAAAATTTATCTCATATGCGGGACTATGTCCAAAAACCGTAGCAAATAATGGAAATGTAATTGTTGCTCCATATGAATATACTCCCGATAAAAAAAATTCTCAAAGACTTGTTATATTTAATCCAAATACTGAAACATTTAATTATGGAGTAAGAGTACCTTTTGAAAAAATTATATATATATTAAATCTAAATGATGGGAATTTGTTATTTATAGGAAAAGCCCAATATGCAATATATTCACCGGAAAAAAATTATTTTTTCGAAACGAATAATAATCCTATAGATTTTATAGAGCCGATAATACTTGATGACGGCAAAATCATAAGTAAAAGCAAAAGTCTCAATAATTTCATAATAATTGATTTAGCCACCAAAAAATATAAAGAAACCTTACCTGAAAAAAATATTATTGGGAAATACTTAAAACTTTTAGATGGTAGGATTTTATATACTTTAACTACGGATAGTTGTGAAACGAGTTTAACATTAAAAATTTATAATCCAAAAAATAACGAAACTATTACAGCAGGCGAAATGATAATTCCCAGATTATTAGCGTCTCAACATTTTTATAATATGGATTTATTAAAAGATGGTAAAGTCTTAATTTCTGGGGGTTATAATTGTAAACGGTCGGGATTTTTTATGGGTGATATGCCTGAAAATAGACTTGAAATATTTAATCCTATAACAGGACAATCCAAAGTGTTAAAAGAAAGGCAATACTTTATAAATCAACAACCCATTCTGTTAAACGACAGCAGAATATTCTTTGGATATCCACAAAGAATATTTGAACCATAAAAATATTAATGAGGTAGTATTATGAAGTACAAAAACACAAGAAAAACTAAAGAATACTACAATATTTGGTTAATAATTTCTATTGCAATAGTTTTTATTCAAGTAATAATATCTTATTTTAACTACAAAATAATTGATTTATTCTCAGTATTATCTTTATTTGTTTTTGTTATTCCGGTATGGATATGTAATTTTATATGTAAAACAATAATTAAAAATTCAATTACTGCAAAAAATATAAATGCCATAATAAATGGCACTTATATTTTAGTTGTTCAAGTTATATTATTAGTTTTATTTGTTATATTATTTTCACCCCCATACTGATTATTTATTATGCTTTTTAAGGTATTCTCGTACATGTTTTGCATTCTGTAATGGAATACTAATATTTACTATTATATAATAATTTTCTAACAAACCTGCTTCTTGTATTTTTCTTGGAATTTTTACTAATTTTTCTCCAAAATTATAATCTACGGTATCAAAAATTGTCATATGTAGAACATCATTAGAGTTGGTAGTTGGTAGGTTGGGTGGAGCCCAAATAACCTATGAATAAAATGTTTTTTGACACATGCGAAACCCAACAATATATTTATGTTGGGTTACACCTGTATCAATTGGCGTTTTATCTTTTCTATCCGTTAAGTTCAACCCAACCTACCAGCTGATAAAAGTTTTACGACAATATATCTCCACAAGATACATAGTGCAATAAATGAATAAGCGAATACCAAAAGTTAATATTAGGTTTTAAACCTTGATTCTATCCAGGGTTTTATTAAAAAAGCAATATAACTACCAAAAACACCACCAAAACTAAAAATATAAAAGATTAGTACGGAAGAAACATTTGATATTATACTATATATATCTAAAGTGTGTTCTATAATATGTAGGCTAAACAAAGAAAAAATAATTAACAATATTAAATCAAAGAAAAAGAATATAATTAGCCAAAATATCCTATATTTTAAATTACTCCTTAGTTCATTCAAAAAATTAAATATAAAGGAACGTTTCGGACAATTATTATACAAGTAGTCCATTATTGAAATTTTTAATATAGAAATTAAAATACAATATAACAAAGAGCCATATCCCGATATGAAAAAACCCTTATCATCGGGTAAAACATAAAAAGGTAAAATAAATATTATCCAAATAATATTTGAAGAAAGGATAACGTTTAATATTATAAATAAAATCTTTTGCATACTTCTATATTAAAATAAAGGCTTGTTTATTACAAGCCTTTATAAATTATTAATAATTTATCCATTTATTATATGGTATCTTTATTTCTGTAATTGTATAAAAAGTTTCTAATTTACTTTTTTCTTGTAAATCTCTAGCCGTTTGTACCAGAATATGTTTTTCATTTGGGTTAAAATCATATGTATCTAATATTTTTAGAGATAAATTATCCTCTTCGTCTAAATGTATATCAATCAAATCAACAAAATGAAGTGCATGATATAAATTTCCTGATTTAAATTCTAATGTTTTATCGCCAACGTGACGTTTTTTTATCAATTCCTCCTTTATTTCGGATATTTTATTTTGAAAATTTGCTGATTTTTGTATATTTTTTGCTAGACTACTTTTATTATTAAAAACAACTCCTTTTGAATTTTCTTTACCCAGTTGTTTTTGGATTTTATCTCTTACTTTATTCTCTAAATTTTTATCTTTTAAGTTAGATATAGAAAAATAAAATTCTCCGTTTTTTCGAATATATGGGTCATTTTCTAGTATGCCAGTAACAGACATATCCCACAGAGCTGCAGCATCTTTTTCAAAGATACCTTTTACCCATATCCCATAAGTTAACCCATGTAATTTTATATTTGCATAAAGATTATTTAATTGTTCTTTTAATTCATTTATTCTGAATTCCAAAGTACTTATTTCTTTAATCGTACCAATAGGTTTAAAATTATCTTTATATTTATTTATAGAAATTTTAGTCTTAATAACTTCTTGTTTATTATTTTCTAACTCTTGTTTAACCTCTTGAATTTTTTCAACATCAAGAGGTTTTAAATATTCAGGATTGATTGTATATTCAAATTTTTCAATAGTATCAAGTTCATTATCAATAATTTCAATACTTTTATCGCATTCAGCCTCAAGACACCTTAAATCACCTTTTAATTTTTCAAACTCTAGTTCAAGGTCTTTTTGTTCTTGGATTTTATCTCTGTGTTGCTGAATAGGGTCGGTTGACGGGTTCTTTTTTCTTTCTATCCAACATTTGCAATTCGGGTGCGGTTTATCAGGTATAGTATTAGCATCATCAAAAGTTTTACCGTCGAGCGCCTGACATTTTTCACACGCTCCGGGTTCTGAGTGCCACTCAAAATAATAATCATTTAAATTTACATTTCCGTATAAAGTTTTTGTTTTTTCTTCTGTCATTAGTTTTCTCCTTCCGTTAAGTTGTCATTCACTTCATCAACAAATTCATTTGTATCAATTTCAGTATCATCCTTTGTTTCCCATACCGCATTGTTAGATGCTCCCATTTGGATATAATTTTTTATTACCTCCAGCGGATAATATTCAAGCACGGATTGGAACATTGCATAAGTCTTATCCCCGAAGCGGATTTTGGCAAGTGCGCCGTGTGAGTGCGTAGCACGAACCCAGCACGTCCTTGTGAAAAATTTGACGTAACGGTTTAAATTGCTTTGCAATTTAAAAAGTGGA
>JAFXXK010000003.1 GCA_017542305.1 bacterium | reverse complement strand
CCCGAAACAAGTTCGGGATGACGTAAAAAACGGAAAAAGAGTGACACCTTGTGGAAAATGTGGTAGCGATAAAAGTCCTATAGGGTGCGTCGTTTTACAAAGCGAACATTCGAGCTTGCGAGAATTGTGAGCCTGTATGCATAGCTGACACACCGAAAATACTTGTCCCGAAAAAATAGCCAAATGGCTATCTTTAATTTTCTGATGTTGTGTTGTATAATTTCTGAAAACAGAATAGTTTATTGGGAGAAGAAAAGGATGGTTCAGTTAACCGAGATGGAAATAGAAATTGCCGAATATGCTGCTCAGGGACTCAATAATTCACAAATCGCAGAAAAGATGTTTATAAGTGTTCATACGGTTAAATCTCATATCGCAATTATTCTAAAAAAGCTTTCGGCTGCTAATAGGGCAAATATTGTGTATAAAGCTATGAAAAACAAGTTAATCGAATAATTAAAAATTAAATTCTTTTATAAAGGCGTCTACCCATTTAACGAGCCCCGTCATATCGTAAGGCTTTGGCAAATACAAATCGGCACCTGTTTTCAGTACGGTTTCTTTGTCGTGAAAAACTGATGTTACAATTAGTTTTGACTTTTGCAAAAGATGAGATTCTTTTATTATTTTGCACACATCTAATCCCGAACGGGTTTCGTTATCTCCCGCATCAAGAATTATTACCGCAGGAGTTTCTTCAGCTCTGATTTGTTTAAATTCTTCAACGGTTTGTGTCTGATAACCCTGTATTTCTAATATAGTAGAGAGTAATAGCCGCATAGAGTCATCTTTTTCGATTACGAGTATTCTGTTGTTGAATTTCGGACTTGTTACGGAATCTTCAGCGGTTAATTTTGCTCTTTCCATTAAATAGTTTGATTTTGTCGGAAGTTTTGCAAGATTTTTTATGTTTACAAGATCAGTCAGTAATTCCTGAGTATCTGAATAATCTCTGGTTTTTGCGGTAACGATACCGATAGAGGAATGAACAAATTCAGAACGCTTTCCGGCAAGGCTGTCCCCCTGCGACATTACAAATCCCCTGTTTAAATCTGATGCAGAGTAGAACTTTTCCGACACCGTATCAAATGCAAATGTCAAAAAGTTGGCAATTTTTTCGGCTTTAATTTCATCTGTTACCGCTAAAAATTCATTTTCGGATATACTGCCCAAATAATCTTCCTTACTCAATGTGGAGGCGATTATTGCAGAATATGTCTGAGCCAGTTTATCGGAAGCAAGCTTGGTATAAACTTCTCTGTATATCTGAAAATTGTCTATGGTGATAAGCATTGCCGCCCAGTCTTTATCAGAAGTTAGAAGTCTTTTTATTGCCCTCATAGAATAATTTCTGTTAGGCAGCATTTTTTTATCATCCAAATTTGATTCAAATTCACGGCGCAGATGCGCTTTTATTCTCATTACGAACTCTTTTGAATTAATGGGTTCGCTGATAAAATCGTCAGCTCCGCTTTCTAAAGTTTTGAGTTTATCCGAAATATCTGAGGATTTTGAAGTAGCAACGATAATCGGGCGCATATTATATGTCAGAGCCCGAATTTCTTTACAGTATGCATCCAAATCCGAGCCCATACTGTCGGATATTATTATTAAATCCGGTTCTTTGTCCTGTATCAATTTCATTGCGGAAATAAGATTTTTTGAAATAAGAACAATTGAATAATCATCCTGCAACAGCTTGCGGTATTTAACGGATATTTCTCTGCGTTTGTCTATTATAAGAGTTACTGTTTGCATTTTTCCCTCGCTTGCGTTTCTACGCTGTATGCGGGGAATTTTACTTCAAATGTCGTTTCCGCTTTTTCAGAATCAATAGCATTTGACGATACGCTGATTTTCCCTGACATCTTGTCTATAATTGTTTTTGTAATATATAGCCCCAAACCGCTGCCCTGAACCCGTCTTGTTAAAGGGTTATCAATGCGTGAAAATTTTGTAAAAATCTTCTCAAAATCGGCTTCCTCAATTTTTACTCCGGTATCGCTGACTTTTATTGATACAAAGTCGGAGTTTTCGCAGAAGCCGGCGGTTATTTTGACTGTTGTATTATCAAAAGAATATTTTGCCGCATTTTCAATTAAATTCATCATAACCTGTTGAAATTTATCCCTGTCAACGAGTATGGTCGGAATGTTCGATGTTATTTCAACCGTATAATTTCTTGTCGGATATTGATTTTTAACCAGTGAAACTACGGTATTAATTACTGGTTTTATATCAGTTTCCTTATAGATAAGATTTTCTTTTGCTGACTGAATTTTCGTAACCGAGAGCATATTTTCCACGAGTGAAATCAGTCTGTTAGACTGTTCTTCAATGATTTTCAGGAATTTTTTCTTGTTCTCATCATCAAGTTTATCCCACGATGCCAGCATAGTCTGAGAGAACCCTCTTATTGAAGTAAGCGGAGTTCTTAATTCATGGCTTACGGTGGATATAAAATCTTCATAACTTTGTTCGTTCATATTCGGATTATAGCAAAATTTTTTGCAAAAAAAAAGCCGTTTCTAAAGAACGGCTACCAGACTTGGGGAGGAGGTATGAAAAACAAAAAGTTTCTCATATCTATATTTTCTTAAACGTAATATTTTTTCTAATCTTTAGAATAACGGTAAAAATATCCTCCATTTGGTGTAGATGGAATGTAAATCTTTGTAAAAAAGATTAAAGTAATGGGGAAATCTGTCGTTAATGTTATTGTATTAATATGATCAGAAGGTAATTTTTAAAGAAAATGGCAGACGAGTTCGGTATAAACAACGGCGGTCAGAACGAGCATTTAGAGAAGTTCAAACACGGCGTTAAAAAAGATCAAATAGACAAAAAGCAGAAAAAGCTTTTTGATATTTTTGATGAAAATAAAAACGGAGAGCTGGATTCTGAAGAAATAAAAGTTATAGAGAGCATATTATCACAGGCTTCGGGTGCCGATAAGATTTTAGATAATAATGAAAATGAAATTGTAAAAAGTATTTTTAATAACAGATTTGGGATAAAAGATGCCGATTTTATGGGATTTTCCAAAACGCTTTCTGATGCTGCAAAAGTTACCGATGATGTGTCCGAAGAAGCTGAGTATTCCGAAAAAGATAAGCTGAATCTCAAGTGGACTCCTGTATTTAATGATTTACGTCTTGCCTTCAACAAAAATAATCTGACAACAAAAACAGTCGGGGACAGAATTATCCAATACGATAACGGTCATATAGTAAATTCTATAAGGATTACAGAATCAGGTATGTTTGAGTCCGTGACTTATACGGAGTATGAAATAAACGGGGAAATTTGTACCGCAATTCAAATTGCCGATAATGAAGGTTTTAAAATGATATGTGTTTCCGAGGTTGATGAAAACGGGAATTACAAAGAA
The DNA here is from genome assembly GCA_017542305.1 of bacterium. Classification (GTDB taxonomy): domain Bacteria; phylum Cyanobacteriota; class Vampirovibrionia; order Gastranaerophilales; family Gastranaerophilaceae; genus UBA1221. Next base: position 68,678 of record JAFXXK010000003.1, on the reverse strand, counting down.
GAAGATATTTTAAATAAAACAATATATGATTCAAACGGTGACGTTAAAGAAAAATATTTCTATGAAAACGGAAGAATTAAAACTAAAGAAAAATATGAAAATAATGAGTTGAAGCTTAAAGCGGAATATACATATACCGAAAATGAAGTTATAAGAGTTGAAACAGATGCCGAAACAACACGAAGAACTACAGGTGCAAAAGTTGATACAGACGGTAATCTTGACGAAGTAAAGGAATTTGTAACTCGTCATACAGACGGTACCGGTACTGTTATTAAATGCGGCAAAACAGAAAACGAAGTTCTGAAATTAAGCAGAATAGAAGAAGATTTTTCATATAAAGAAGAAGATATTACCGAAAGAGAATTTAAACCGGCATTCTTCGATACTCCGGAGGAAAAGACCGTTAACGAAGAACTTCATAAAATTCTTGCTTATATGTTTGATGTTGCGCAGGGTAAACAAAAGGGTTCATTATCTTACGACAAAAATTTAATAAGCAAATTCCTGACAACACTTGGTCAGGAAGGAAATGATTACAAAAAAATAAGTGATAATCCTCCTGTATATGCAATTAAATATGTGGATGAAAACGGAGTGGAACATAGTGGCGAAACGATACATGTTTCTTTCGATTTCCATGTTGATTACGGGTCTGCTCTCAGAGAAGATGATGATGCCGTATATTCCATAAGAATAAAAGTGCCGGGAGATAATATCGCAAAATACTACAGATTTTCTGCTGACGGAACTTTTAAAGGTGTAGAAATATATAACACTAATGATCCGCAAAAATCTCATATACTGCATGAAACAGGTGAATACGAAGCTCTGGAATATGAAGATGGTATAGAAAAAAGAAGATTATATTACAATAAATCAGGTCAATGCGTTTGTGTAAGAGATTTTATTGTTTCAGAAGAGAATGATAAACAGTTATCCGCAATGGTTTATACTTATACCGAGCATGCCGATGATGATAAAAAACCCGGAGAACCGTCCAGAAAAAATACCCAGATGGTAAAAACCGCAAACGGTGACAGATATTACTACAGAACGGATGTTCTTGATGCAGAAGGTAATCCGACACTTGATTACAGGATTGCATGTGATTCTGTACCAATACTTGATAAAGATAATAAAGTTATAGGTCACAGACCGATAGCAGGTTTAGCTGTGGATGCCACGGGAAAAATTACCGATACAAAAGTATTTTCAATAAAACCGTTAAAGGCAAAGGAAGATGGTGACAGAGAAGATTTTTCCGTCGTAGATAACGAATTAAGAGAAACTGCATTAGATTTAATCATAAGAGGTTATGATAATGCTATTGCAATATTAGAGGGCAGACTTGAAGATGAAAGCATATTAGATTTTTCTTTCTATATAAACAAAGCCGCAGAATTATTTGGCGGAGGTACCGAAGGTTGTATCGAAGAATTAAAGAAAAAAAGAGATGAAGTTGCTGCATTAAAAGAGAGATTAGTGCATGATGTCCAATATGATGAAAACGGAAATATTACACCGGAGTCTGCAGAACGTTTAAGACAAACTTATGCACAGGATAAGGCTGAATTTGAAAGAGTATACAGCGAACTAACAGGCAGACAGTTTAATAACGGTGAACGTCAAAAATATCTCAGCTGCAATATGTCTATAAGGCACATTAACGCTGATTTACAGTACATATATGATGATTATACAAAAAACGGAAAATTATCTGATGATAGTATCGGATTATTTAAAAAGTATTCTGGCGGTCAGTATAATGAGGAACTGTTAAACCAGTTTATTCAGGAATGTGAACAAAGTAAAGTTAATATAAAGGTTGCAAAAGATAACAATCCCCAACAGCAGGATATATATGGTCAAACCACTTTTGCAAGTGAAAGTCTGAGGGTTAACAGACCGAACATGTTGCCTCTTGAATATGAAATCGGAGCTGTGCAACCATTGCAGACAACATTAGGCGGAATGGCATGCGTAAAAGTCTTGGAAAATCATCAGTCCGCTTTGAGTAAATCCAATGCGGAAATCAAATCAATTTTAACAAAAGATGAAAATTTAAGAGATTTTTCAACAGTTTTAGATTTGGCAAGCTGTGTATTAGAGTTTGGTTTAATCGCAAAGGGTATAAAATATGTTGCAAAAGGTATAAGCTTCTGTTCAAAATTATGTAAAACAGGTAAATTACTTAAATATTCTACTACTGCAGGTGAATTTTTATCAAGCGAATTAAAAACTGCAAAATATGCAAGAGCAGCTATTAATGCAGGTAAAGGCTCATTAAATATGGCTGCAAGTTTAGGTATATACAACGGACTTGATGAATTTGGACATCAGGCAGTATCGGGTAATTTTGATGCGGGTAAAATCTGGCAGAGTTCGGCTACAGGCATGAAAATCGGTGCAATTGCAGGTGCTGCTTCGAGTCTGGTTTCTCCTTATATAATGCGCTTGTATAAACCGGAACTTCCCGAAATAGAAGAAGCTGTCGGAAAGTTTGTTGAAAGAAAAGCAGGTGCGGCAATAAGTGGTGAAGAATTGATGAATACTGTATGTCGTGCACAGTCTGTTCCAAAAATCATGGCAACAGGCGGTTTAAGAACAATTCTTGCGGATCTTGCCGTAAATACCGCTATCTTTACAGGTGCATCAAGTGTTATTACGTTATTCGATGATAAATCGATTAAGGCGATGTTAAAAGAGTGTAAAAAATCAAATCCGCTTGCTTTTAATTATACCGATGCAGAAATTGATAATATGTCTAAAAAAGACCTTATGGCAGCAATACTAAAGATGCAGGGGGTTGAGACTGCAGGTTTATCAGAATTTGAAATTTATGAAAAATATTTTACAAACGAATATCTGAATCAGTTTAAGGGACTCGGTTCTTTAAAAATTGCTGAATACGTTATTGGTTCATTTATAACAAAAGGTTCAATGAATGCAGGCATAAAAGCAGGTAAAAGAAGTAAAGCTTTAGGTTATGAATTTGAAAACGGTCATTATTATAAGAAAAATGACCCCAATAAAACTCCGGTTTCCGTTGAACAGATGACTGCGGAAGCAAAAATGGCAATGGCTTATGATGTTTTAGAGGACAGATTAACCAACAGATTTAACAGATATAATAAACAGCCGATGAACGGCAGAGAACTAATGAGTATGATTTGGGGTGATGCCCTTAGTGATCCTGCGGAATTAAGCGCAGCTGAGGGTATGACAATTGAAATTAACGGTAAAAGTTTTAAAGTAACAACAAAAAGCGGCGAAGTAAAAACTGTTGATGATATTGAGGGTATTCTCGAAATTTATCAGGAATGTATTTTTGATGTGAAATATGAAGATATTCGCAGAAAAGCTCGTGAAGAATGGGAAGCTTCTCAAAACGGAACAACCCAAATAAAACCCCCGACAACCGAAGAATTGGAAGAAGCTAAGGCTGTTTTGGAATTAAATAATGGTGAAGAGTTAACGGAAAATGCGGTAAGACAAAAAGTCAGAGAATTAACTCAAAAATATCACCCTGACCGTAATGCAGATGCTGCTGCGGCTCAGGAAATGCAACAGCAAATCAACAGAGCAAAAGATATTATGAAACGCTATTTTGCCGCTCAAAGAGCCGGTAATGAACCCGTTACCGTTACCGCTCCCGTTGAAGGTCAGTTGTATTTGCCAAGTTATAATGATGTAAAAGTCATATTAGAAACGGTTATTGGATGTACAGAAAATAAAACGGAAGAAAACTATATTGAAGAAGTTGAAATTCCTGTAAAACACCGTTCTGCTTGGGCATCTTGTAAAGAACAATTAAAGAGTATTTATCAGGATTTGGTTAAGACTAAAAAAGTTACCAAAAAAATATTGTCAAAGCTTCCGACTGTTGCAAATATGCTAAAAGCTATGCTTAATGATGTAGCATTTGCTCCTGTCGGTGCAAAAATCAGAACAATGCTCAAGGATATTAATAATTTGCTGTTATCTAAGGAAGTAATTGCAAAAAATCTTACAACCGATTCTGATTTGTCATATAAAACTCAGGATATAACCTTTAACGGTATTGATAATGCCGTTGAGGCATACAATACTAATGCAGAATTCAAAGCAGAAGTTGATGCTAAAATTCCTGACGGTGAAGCCGGTTGTATAAATGGTAAAATGTATTGTAAAGCTGACGGAAGACTTATCCGCATTAATTTAACCAAAGAAAAATTCGATGAATTATTCCCGACAGAGTTAAGATATGATATTGTTCAGGGTAATTTGGGTGATTGCTGGTTTTTGGCAAATCTTGGCGGTTATATGGCAACGCCTAACGGCAGAGCTTGTATTTATCAGATGTTCAGACAAGAAGGAAATGATATTTATATTCAATTCCCCGGAATAGATAATGTAGAAATAAAGTTCGAAAATGGCGACTTAAATAAATTATCTCCAGTCAGTATATACAGAGAATACGGTTCTACTGTCGTTAGAACAGGCATGAATAAAGTATTTGCTTCAAAAGGTATTCAGATGATTGAGCAGGCTTTGGCATTTGCAAGAGTAAATAAATATCTGTCTGAGCCGTTAACCATAGATGCGAATGATCAATTCCTTATGAATAAGCAAATGCAGCTTCTTACAGGCGGTAATGAAGCTGAAGCAATAAGATATTTGGGTCAAAATAACAAACCGCTGTTTTTCCATCAGTCGGATACTTTCGGTGGGATAGTATTATCGGATGAGCCCCAATTATCATTAGAGGATGCATTGGATAAACTCGCCGATACATTTGCTCAAAACCCGAATGTTATATGCCCTGTTACTTTCCATGATAATGTGGATTATAAGGGTTGCGATATGTCAAGAGACCACGCATATCGTATCGTCGGATATAATAAAGAAACAAAAGAGGTTATGTTAATCGACCCGCATAATTCCGAATTAGTCATGAAAGTTCCTCTTGAAATATTCAGACAGACTAATGCAAGCTTCTTTGTTGAAGAAATCGGTGTAAATGAACCGAAAGCGGCTCCGCAGACTACGGAAACTAAACCTTTGGAAACTATTCCGCGACCGGAGGGTACAAATGTAAGCATAGATGAAGTTACCGAGTTAACTCCGGAACAGATAGAGGAGCTTAAAGCAAAATTAGAACAGGAAGTATTGAATCCGGCAATTGCAGAGAGCGATATTCACCCGCAGTATAGAAGTTTGTGGCAAAGTTGCAAAACCAGGGCAAGATATATATTGGAAAGTTTAAAAGGTGATAATCCAAAAATTACTCCTGCTCTGGAAAACAAAATCAATGAACTTACAAATGATGTTGAAACTATTGCAAATGCTAACAGTTCAAAACCAACACTTAAAACAAGACTTGGTAATTTCGTTTCAGGTGTTAAGTATTTGTTTGTATCTAAACCCCTGACCGAATATAATAACGGTTCACCGGCAAGCCAGAGTGCATTCAAATCCAGAATGTATAAAGTTTTCAGAGTTATTTCTACTGACGATATTGAAAAATTGTATGAACTGTATCAGAAGTATCCGGTCGAAATTGCTGAGTTAATTGAATTTAAAGATCCATGGACAGATCCTGAGAACAGCAAAAGAGTTTTAAACTTAAATAAATTTTCTCCTGAACAAATAATAAATTTTGCCGAGTTGTATGTAAAACATCGTGATGTTATAAAACCGTTATTATCTCTATCAAGACCTGATTCCGATTATAATCATACGGTTCCGCGATATGACGGCGGAGAAATTGTTCGATTAACTGCATTATATGATAAGTACGGACAGATAATATTGGATTTGGCAAAATTAGATGATCCACAGTCCCAAAAAGCTGTTGATGCAAACGGAAATGAAGTAGCTTATCCGAGATTTTTCTATGATTCAATAGAAAAGCTGGCAAAATTAGAAAAGCAGTATGGTGATATTGTTACCAAACTTGCAAATACTACATATGCAAACAGCTCAGGCAATAAATTTGCATATTCATCTTATGAGATAGAAGGGCTTGTAAAATATTATGCTCAGGATAACGAAATGAGCAGATTCTTACAGGATCCGAATTACTTTGAACAAATAAAACAAAATGCCGTTGGAAAATATGCAAAAGAATTTATAGAAATATTCGAACCCGGTAAAATCGATGCAGAAACGCAAATGTCGATGATTTCATCAGGTTTAAGTGTTGCTGAATTTATGGAATCTTTGAGAAAAGTTTCAAAATATACCTATAAAGTAGCCTATGAAACCCCTCAACAATATTTAAGCGATGTGCCGGGCGAGTATTCAAATCCGATAAGTGATAATAAATATCCTGAAGTTCCGGAACAGGAAATGAAAAGATTACGCTATAGAGTCAATGATTTCTTTGGCGATAATATCGGCAGATTGTGTCGTGCATTTAAGTATCTTGATGCTGATACAATTAGTCATTTAATGGATAAACGTACCGAACATTTTGCGGAAGAACTTTACGGTTTAAGTAAATTGAGTGATGAAAATTTTGAAATGTTAGCTCAATTGCTGAATTGTAAATCCGAGAACGGCAAGGCTTTAACCGTAAAAGAAAGAATGGAAGTAATAAATATTGTTCAGATTTATTCAAAGGCCGAACTTGATATGTCTATATTAAGAGAGGCATTAAATTCGGGAACAATAGATATAACAAAAATCAAAAATAATATTGAGGAAGAAGTATTAAGAAAAGCCGGTGTGCAGGAAATGGATTTGCCGAGAGCAAAAACCGGAGTCAACAGATTTAATGATAAGTTCTTCTATTTGTCGTTACTTGATAAGGCAGATAATCCGGAACTTGATGCAATGGCAGAATTTGTTGAAGCAAATATCAGGGCTGAATTAAAAGACAGAATGAAACTGGCAGAACACCTTAGGGAAGCCGAAATGCAGTTAGAACAGCTTAAAGAGACATTATCATTGTATGTTGGTGCTGAGTCTGATACTATGATTAAAAATTTCGAAAAATTTGTCGAAATGCTGCGGCATCCTGATGATTATACGGAAGATGAAATTGTAAAACAGGCTAAATCGACAATATTTATAACTAATAATGTTCATACACGCTCGGATGAAATTTATACGGTTATTCGTGAAGCCGTGCTGGGTAATTTCAATGAATTTATTACTGATACCTCTAATATATACGGACAGGCAAATGCCGCAACTAAAGAAATGTTCCGCTCAGAGGGACTTAATCACGATAAATGGCTTGAACCCGACCTTGGTAAGTTTGAATTTGAAGTTAACGGCAAGAAACTTTCCGTAAAACTTTGGGACAGAAATCCGCAGGAAGACTTGTTTATCGGTAATAAAACGACTTGCTGTACCGCAATTGGTACAGGCGGAAACGGTGCTGCAACTCCGGGTTATCTTTTAAATCACGCTTTTCAGGTTATTGAATTGTATGACGAAAAAGGTAACGTCGTTGGTATGTCAAGAGTTTTCATGGCAAATGTAAACGGCAAACCTGTTCTTATTATGGATAACCTTGAGCTGAATAACGGTTTCTGCAAGGATATAAAAGATATCGGACAAGTAAGAGACGGCTTGTTTGAATATATAAACAAATACGCACAGCAGGTTACGGGTGATCCTGATACTCAGGTTTACTTTAATGCAGCGGCAGTTAAGGTTCCCGTAAGTGATTTATCGGCAGTAAATTCATCTCTGAGTTTTATCGGGAAAATTGCAGAACCCGAAACTTATCTGAATACTTTGCTGTTCTCTGCAATTTCTCCTACAGGCTGGGCAGATCCCGCAAAACTTTCGAAATCCGATGAATATAATTTCTATGAAGTTCCAAAAGATAATAAAGTACAGGGAACATATACAAAAGAAGCTCCAAAACCGGCAGCAGAGCATCCTGTTGCAGAAAATCCGACACAACCTGTGTCTGTTCCTGTTGAACAACCAGTAAATCCCGCTGCGTATGTTGCTCCGACTGAAGTGGTTAAACCTGTAAACGAAGCTGAACTCACTCCGCAGGAAGCCAAACAGGTATTTTTAGACCTTGATTTTACTGAAGAAGAACTTAGCGGAATTAATTTTGCTCATAAAAATATATTGGGAGTTGCAGGATATATCAAAGCATTAAAGAGTTTAGATATGATTCGCGGTGATATCGAAGATTATATAACAACTCCGGACGGCCGAAAACAAATGCTTGAGGATTTGAGAACACCTGACCGTTTGAATGATGTTGATGAATTCAAATATTTCAATAAGCAAAATATTACTTATGTCCAGAAGTATGTAGATTTTGATTTTAATAATAAAGACTTGTTAGAAAATATTTTAAGCGGACTTAACTGTCAAACCCCTGATAAATTGTTTGAAGTATTACCGATGCTGGCTCATGCAGCAGGAGGCAAATTGTCTGCGGAAGAATTTAAACAGTTTAATTGGGGATATGAGGAAGTTCTGGAAAAGATTACTCCGCTTGCGGCAGAACAGATGTATAAAGTTAACTCCCAATTGAACGGGAAGTTAAAAATAAACGTTTACCATTACAATTATTTTAGTGAACCTATCGCTGATGAAAAGCTTAATTCTTTAGCTAAGGAAGTCCAAAGAATAGATAAATTTGGGATTTTAAAGTCCGATAACTTTATGGAAGGACGCTGGGATGAACCTGCACACCTGCAAGAAGTTATAGATGAATTGAAAACAGTTAATGATTTCTTGGAAAAATATCCTATTGACTTTGGCACAGATGAAGACGGAAACAAAGTTAAGGTCAGGTTTAGTGAATTGCTGGCATTGTCAAAAAATAATAATCCCGAACAGGTACAGGAATTTATAAATACACTATCGGATAATGAAAAACAAAAGAATGATTTCAGTTGGGATTTGACTGCATTAAGCAATGGAGAATTTAGACCAAGTAAAGCTTTGGCAGAATTGGTTAATGCTACTCATAAGCGCGCAAAGGAAATATTTGAGGCGTTAGGTGATGTTAATTATGAGGATGTTTTACTGTTATATAACGAAATATCAGCTACTAATAATGATCACCGGTTTGATTTCAAGTATTTGATAGTTAAAAATCATGACTTTAAAGGTGCATTAGAATACCTTAAACGTCTGGTAGAATTGGATGTTTTTGATTATTCCAGCTGTAATAATCTGTATTCTGATGCTTTCGGTCCTGCAATAGAGAAAGAAAATGTGAATTTTGCTGAATTATGTTCTGTTCTTGATTATATGAAAGAAAATAATTTACTTGATAATGTGCATAAAAATCTGTTCTGCAGCAGGCTTCGTTCCGGACAACAAGGACAACTATTAGAGGATATTAAGAAAGAACAATACTTGTTAGATAATAATTTTAACCATTCTGTTAATATAGCCAATATAAATTTCAATAATGTCGATTACAGTTCATACAAAGAAAAAATTGACTTTGGTTTATCTAATAAAATTTGGCATAATACGGCAAGTGAACCTGATTATTACAATATACAAAGAATGGCAAATACGGATTTGTCATTAGATGAAGTAAAACAGCTGGTTGATGTTTTAGAAAAAGAGTATATTGATGTATTAAATGCTGCGTATAATACAGTAGATGCAGATACAGAAAAATATGCACTGAACCAAATAAGAGCAATTATTGCCGTAACAAATAAAGCAAATCTGAAGCTTGTTATCGATTTATGCAGAAAAAGAGGTTTTGATAAGAGCTCAATTCCAAGCATCGCCGAGCATTATTTGCCGGAATATGACGAATTTATAAGAGAAATAGCTGATAATCCGAAGTTCCCGCAAAAATATATCGGTTCATTGTGTGATATTATGCAAAATACTCTTGACAATAATCCAGAATATGTTGAATTTATCAAAAAACTATATAAAGATCCTGATATTGCATCATCTGACCAGTATGTTGATCTTTTTGCCATTGCACAAGGTATGGGAGCCAATAATTGTCATTGTGCAGATGTAATGATGACTTTGTATAATCGTCCGGATTTCGATAATAAGAATTTGGGATATATCGGGCGTTTAATAAGTGATTGCGGATATTCTTCTCCGGAAATTCTAAGTCCTGAAAATATAGATTTCTGTGTCAAACTGATGAATGATCCTACGATTTCTAAAGATAAAGACAGTGATTTTACTGATTTATTCAATAATTTTAATAGCAAGAATGCTGATTTGATAAAACATCTATATAATGATCCGGCATTTGATAACAAGAATTTGTCCAAAATTGCTCAAGTATATAGAAACAACACATATAATCCGAAATATTTCGATTTTGTAGTGGAAATGTTAAATACTCCGGGTGTTGACGGTAATTATGTATCTCCAATCGTTAGTCGTTGGAAAACTGATGAAGCCGTTGAGTTTACAAAAAAATTATTCAAGGATCCAAATCGAAAAGAGTTGGATATATTTAGTTTACTTGGATTTTATAATAATGAAGCAACTCATGACTTAGTTTCAGAACTTTATAATAATCCTGATCTTGATAATAAACATTTAAAAAAGATTTTGAATTATGTTACATCGTCAGCTAATGATGAAAAAAGTCGTACAACTCAAATAAAAACTTTGATTTCAACTCCTGAAATGAGCAGATGGCTAAATGAAAACCTCAATAACGCAAGTGATTTGCAGGGTAATTTCTATAAAGGTTATGATATGGAAACTATAGTCAACCTTGCCCGTACCCAAAAGAAATTATTTAACGAAGCACAGTTTACAAAGAAAGATAACAAAGTACAGCGTTCTGAAGCGCAGGAAACTGCGGAAGCACAGGGGGCAGAAGTACAGGAGGCAAAATCCGAAGAAGTTCAGCAGGTTATTGATGCACTCGTTGAACTCGGTATGAACGCTAATATGGCAGAAAAAGCCTATGTTAAACTCTGTATGGATGACAAAGGCTTTGTCGATAAAATCAGACTTGAAGCAGTTTTAGCATTAGTCAAAACATTCGGTATAGAAAGAACTGTTAATGATAAAGGTAAAACAAGAGTAACTCCTAACGTATCACCTAAAGACATTGAATATGTTTTTGACTTTGCTGTCGGTTCTGCTTTATCAAATGCTAACGGTCAATTCAGACCAGATATTATCAGAGATATTCTAACATTACGTCAGGCTGGTGTAACGGACGTACGTCTTGCAACAGATCTTGCCGCTATTAAGAATATGAATCTTGTTGAAATGAAAGACAGATTTAATACTCTTAAACGAAACGATATTAATCAAAGAGCAGGTGAATTGCCCGAAAGTGTTAAGGCAGCCGCAAAAGCCGCAGGATTAGATATTGATGCCATTACAGATAAAGCTATGGCTGAACCTAAGGGCGGCAAAGTTCAAAGAGTTGAAGTCGAGAGTGTAACGTTAAGACAGTTAGACGATATTTTTGGTGCGGAAAGAATATTAATCACAAAACATAAACAGGAAATTGAACAGTATGCAAAAGATAAAGGTCTGAACGGTTCACAGGATGTCTGGGGTAATGAGGAAGCATTCAAACACTGGACAGAAGAAAGATTAGCTGATTTGCTTGACTTTGATAAACATCCGGAATATCTTGCGGAAGGACAATACGCTCAAATTAACCCGCAACGAAAAGAAAGTCTTGAAAATTGGTACAAATATCTGACAATGGAAAGTGATTACAAAGATAATCCGTTCGTACACTTGCTTGTACTTGAAAGTATGGTTAAAACCTACTTTAAACCGGATAGTGCGGGAGTATTGCCTGCGGTATCACACGAAGCATTCAATGCTGCTCATGATGCGTTACTTCAGGAAGGAAACAGTAATGTATCATTTGAAAAGATATATGCCGAACAGACAAGAGCAAAAGCTATTGCTCAATTTGGCAGAGGCAAACAGGTCGTTGACGGAATTGAGGGTGAATGGGTAACCATACCGAGAAGTCAAAAAGGCGACCCTGATTATGATGAACATATCGCCATGGTACAGGCATTGGCAGAGGGTTCAAGCTGGTGTTTGAGATTTGATAATGCTCACGGTTATTTACAGGGTGCAAATATTCACTACTTTATAGATAAATATGGTCGTGCTCAGGTCGCTATTGAAGAAAGAGATGGTAATATAAGACAAATTCAGAAACGCAGAAACCAAAATTCAACCGTTCCAATCCCATATGTAACCGTAATTGATGAGTTTATGAAAGCCAATAATCTTGGCGGTATAGATTCTCAGATGAAAAGAGCTATGGAAGCTAAGCCCAAGTTTGATGAAATGAAGGCTAAAATGGAAAAACTCATGGCTGAAGAAAATTATATTGAAATATTCAAAGAACTGAATATTATCGTAACAGTTGCAGAAGACGGTACATATATCATAAATACATACAATGCCGAAATGAATGATGGTTACACGTTATCCGAACTTGGTATCGATGAAAATAAATTGATGTCAAATGTTTCGGAAATCAGAGGTCAGGTAAATCTTGACGGTTCGACATTAACAGAGATGAAAAAACTTCGAAAAGTAACCGGCAGTATTAAATTTGGCGATAACAAAATAAATGATTTAAGAGCATTAGAGGAACTTGCAGGACATCCTGTTACATGGATTAAACCTGAAACTTCTAAACCTGCAGAACCCGAAAAACCTGCAGAAACTGTTGCACCATCAGGCAGCAACCCGATTACTCCTGCAAGAAATAACGGAGTTATTGAAGGTACAGGGAATGCTCAAAATCCTCAGAATGAACAGGAGCTTTCTGTTGAAACAATAAAAGCGGAAATTGACAGTATTGAAACCGAAGAGGGATTACAGGCATACAGAAAACATCTTGGCAGAACCCTTCCAAAAACTATTGATAAAGATACAAGACGCTACTTATGCAATGATTATATCAATATCAGAATTGATTACGTCAGAAAGAAAGAATTATTCAAAGTCGCAATGGCAGATCTTGGAAAATTAGATTCTGTAAACGGATGCAATAAATTCAAAAAAGAATGGCAGAATGTAGAATTGAATAGAGAAGATAAGGCTGAATTGTGGGCTGCATTTGCCAAAAAAGAAAAACAAGTAAAACTTCAATCAGAAATATTAAACTCCATAGAAATTCCGGTAAGTGATGAAAATGGAATGGTTGACCATGAAAGAATGAAGAAATTAATAGAACTGAATTTCGATTGCTATAATGCACTCCAGCTTGAAAAAGCTCTTGAAAATGTCAGAACGAAAGCTGATTGCAATTATTTGGAGCATTGTGTTCGAAATATAGGGCGTATAAGTGCTTACGGAAGAACGATGCTTTTAGGAATGATTAAAGACAAAAAAGCGGAACTTCTTGATGATGTTGAGGAATCAAATGATATTATCGACTGGGTTTATTCAGATATGTATAAAGAATTTATAGACGATTATAGATTAAAATATAAACATGTTTGGGTAGAATTTGTTGAATATCCTTTACAAAACCCTCTATATTTAAGTTTAAATCCATTAATACTCGAAATAAATGATAAATTAGATGCTCATATAACTGCCGTTGGGGAACCGAGATTTGTTTTCGATGAAGAAACGCAAACTCAAAGACTTGTTGGTAATTATGGATTACGCGGACGTAATATGATTACTTTCGGAAAGGAAAATCCCGACAATAATACAGAAGAAATTTCTGAAGAAAATCAACTTGGCGTAGAATTTTTTGACAGGGCTAAAGCTGCCGGTTTAACCTGTATTATTGATTTGCGTGCAAAAGCCGGAGGTAATATAAGAATCAAAGAGGATAAAATAACCGAAGTTGACGGTAAAACTTATATTGATGGTGTTGAATATTACCGCATACCTCTTGATCATAATAACCAAAGTGGCGGCGTAATAGATCAATATACTATTAAAAAGTTAGGCGGATTCTTCCAAAGAATGGAGAATGAGATTTTTTATATCGGTTGTGCAAATGGAATGCATAGAACGGATTATGCATTCTGTCTAAACTATGTATTAAATACAAAAACTATAAATACCCCCAAATTAGAATCATTAGATGCTCAAAAATCCGAATTTGGAAATGCAATAAGAAGAATTTATAACAAAATTCAGGAGATATTGACAGAAGCTCAAACAAATCCTCAATTATTAGAGGAATACAATTTAACTCCGGATTTACTCGAAAGATTACCTAAGAGTGAAGCTGAATTAGAAGAAAGAATTAAGAGATGTTGTTCATAATAATATACAATAAGCAATTATTTCATCTCACTAAAGGATTTTAATACTTTCTTTTTATGCAAAAATTCTTTTTCGTATTCTTCAGTCCACCCCAATTTCACTTTATCTTCAGGGGTTAATGCTTTATATAGGCTGTTTAAACGTCTGTTAATGTCTTCCATATCCGTTACATAATTTCTTGTATGACCTGACATAAACGGGGGTTCTTTTTGTCTGGGATTAAAAGCATAATTTATAGCGAGTGCAATATCCGTACGGTGTTTGCCCATAGCACATGCGATATAGAATTTGCCGCGTTCCATTAACCGGAGAAATGTTGGGAGTTTATCCAAGATTTCTCTGTCGGGTGTGTTTTTTTTATCAATTGGTAGATGGAAATATTCAAATCCGAATTTATCACATTTTTCTTTGTATGTGCGGGTATAGTCCGATGTTCTTAAGTCGATAATTGTGTCAATTCCGCATTTTCTTACTGCAGGCATAAATTTTGTATTTTGCGGTGATGACAATGTAGCTCCTCTGACACCTCTGTTATAAACCAATTGTAAATTTGGTATTCCTAATTTCTGTAATTGTGCAAAATTTATAAATTGGTTTTGTAAATAAAGTTTTGATAAATAACCCAAGCATTCATTTGCTGACATTGAAGTTTTACCTGCAAAGATTTCAGATATAATATTTTCTTTTGGCAGTGCTGCTCCAAAACTTATCTTATTATAACCGTAATAGTTTGTATTATAGGGTTTAATTGCGGTGATCATCTTTTGGGTGTCCTTTTCTTTAAAAATTATAACGGGTATGAAAATATAAATTGCTTAATTTATTCGTTTGGTTTTACATTTCTTAATAAAAAGGCTCACAAAATATATATTGCGAGCCTTTTCAACCTATCTTCTGTGGCAGCCGCATTGCGGAATTTCGTAAATATATGCTCTCTGGCATGAGCTGCATTTGACGGGCTCGGTCATAGCCTGTTTATCGCATTTATTAACTCGTTTACATGGTTCACAATTCTTAAATCCGCTGAACGGATTCAGACTGAATTTAGTCTGATTACATCCGATACCTATATATGGTAACGGGTTAAGATAACTCATGTCCCATGCGAATGCTCCGTTGGCGGGAGTTGCCAATAATACGGCTGCACCCAAAAACATCAAAATCTTTTTCATACACTAATACTCCTTTTTTAGATAAAAACGACCTTTCCAGTATAATTTTAAAATTTGTTTTAACTCTTTTCATTACCGAACAGATTAATGCGGTAATCTTTTTTCTCTAGTTAAGAATGGTAATATTTTTGTGATATTATAAAACGGTAAGGCGGTATTACTCTGCCGACAGAAAATATAAGGGAAAACACTATGCCGAAAGTATATATAGAAACAATGGGATGCCAGATGAATAAATCAGATACCGAAAGAATGCTCGGTATGCTTGAGCATTTCGGGTATGAGGAAACCAAAGAACCTAAAGAAGCGGATTTATTAATGGTTAACACATGTTCTATTCGCCAGCTGAGTGAAGATAAAGCATTTAGTCAGCTTGGATTATGGGGTAAGTGGAAAAAAGATTCACGTCCGCATATAAAAATCGGTATTTGCGGCTGCGTAGCACAGCAAAAAGCGCGTGAAGTGTTTAAACGTGCTCCGTATGTGGATTTTGTTTTGGGTACCCATAAAATATATTCACTTCCCGATATTATAAAAAAGGTAATGGCTGGTGAAAAGGTTTGTGAATGTTCCGAAACTCACCAAACAGAAGATGAAAAGGCCAATCAGTACAAAATAGACAGAGTAAAATCGGTTAATGCGTGGATTCCGATAACCGAGGGGTGTAACAACTTCTGCACATACTGTATTGTCCCCTATACAAGAGGCAGAGAGCGCTCAAGACAGCCCGAAACTATTATCAAAGAAGCTAAAGATGCATTAAATGCAGGGTTTAAAGAAATTACGCTTTTAGGGCAAAATGTTGACAGTTACGGCAAAGATTTTAAAGATAAAAATTACCGTCTTGCGGATTTATTGAAAGAATTGAACTCTTTAGAGGGTAAATTCCGTATCAGATTTGTAACTTCATATCCTACGGATATTACCGATGAATTAATTCAAACGGCAAAAGAGTTGGATAAGGTTTGTGAATATTTCCATATCCCGATGCAGTCAGGTAATTCGGAAGTTTTAAAGAAAATGAATCGCCGCTATGACAGAGAAACCTACGGAAAAATCGTCGCAAAAGTCCGCTCAATGGTACCCGATGTGACTATTACGAGTGATTTTATTGCAGGATTTCCGGGAGAAACAGAAGAACAGTTTTCGGATACTTTGAGTGCCATAGATGAATTTGAACTTGATTATTCCAATACGGCAGCGTATTCACCGAGAGAAAAAACCGTTGCTGCTAAATGGGTGGATAAGTTTATTCCTGATGAAGAAAAGACTGAGCGCCTTGCAAGACTAAACGATAAAGTTAAAGAAAATTGCCTTAAATCAAACAAAAAATACATAGGTCGTGAAATGGAAGTCCTCATTGAAGGGTTTGAAAACCATAAGGGTGAAAATATTATTACGGGCAGAACAAGAAATAATAAGTTAGTACATATTCCATCAGATACGGACAGAACAGGGGAATTTTTGAACGTAAAAATTACGGGCTGTAAAACGTGGTACCTGAATGGGGAGATGGTTTAAACCTAGTACCAGTCCATTATTTTAAGAATTTGTTTTTGGATATTGTATGCATCGGCTTCGACGAATTGTTGTCTGTATGCCTTGTCGTTCTCTTCCATTTTTATATAATTTTTTTCGTTTTCCATGCATTTTTGGGCAAATTCTTTGTATTTTTCAGGTACATTGTCAGGAGATAGTTTGCCGAAATATTTATTAATTCTCTCATCAATCATATACCCGAATTTCTCACTGACATGTTTCAGTAATTCATTTACGGAAGTTATCCCTTTATCTATAAGTCCGTCAACATATTTTGCTATTTCGGAATCTTCCGATATATGGTCTTTGAATGTAGGTTTTATCATCATTTCTCTTGCATATTCCGGGTATTGGTTAAAAGAGAGCCAGTGCTGTTTGGCATGCCTTAATTCGTGGTGAATAAGTGCAAGGAGCTCCTTGTTTGTTGTTTTATTGTCGTATTTTATATTTATTTCGGAATTATCTATATGGCATCCGCCGATGGATTTTTTATCGGTTTTAACGGCTTTAAATTCTATAGGTTTATCTCCGAGTCCGAAAAGCTTTTTGACGTATTCAAAGGCTTTGTCGGCATATTCTTCTTTATCCTTAATTTTCCCGAGTTCTTTAAAATGTTTGGCAATATTTTTAGCTTCATCAACAGTTATATCATCCCGCATATATATATCGTTCAACATTCTCTGAAGTTTTTTGGGTGATATGCGGTTGATACCGTGAACGGCAAGTCCGTATATTGCAGCGCATACTCCGATCAATCCCGCAGCTATGCTGATTTTATTCCTTTTTGACAGGTGTTTGTCAGCATATTCAAAGGTATCTTTGACCGGATTTGCTTCACTTGTCTGCATCTGAACAGGGCTGTTCTCAGGCTGAGCTGCTGTGTTTGCGCGATTTGCAGCCTGCACAAGCAAATTTGTACTGTTGAGTTCTACTACCATATTTATATAAAGTTTTTCTTATTTTTAAAATTGCCATATATGCAAATAAAAAGCCCCTGGACGGGGCTTAAATTTTCTTTAGGAAGGTTAGGAATAGGAATTTTTCTCTCTCTTTTTTAAACGGATATTTTATACTCTCTCTCTCGTGTGAATTTAATGTTGTCTTTTCTTGTATATATAAAGTATATAAAAAGTATACAATTTCACCAAAGAGCTGTTTTGTTACAAATATTTACATTTTATACTCATATATTTATATTAAAAAACGTAAATCACTTTACAAATTAAATTTTCTAATATATACTACAATCAGAAGATAAAAGTTTACTATTGTAGTTTAGTAAAAAAAAGAGGTAGTAGAAGATGAAAAAACTTTTAGTTGGTTTATTTGCAGCAGGTGTTGTAGCATTAAGCAATACCGTTCCGACTTTCGCTGCAAACATTTCTGACGTAGATTCCAGCTACTGGGCTACTAAAGAAATTAACAATGTTGTTGACAACAACGTAATGAGCCTTACAGGCGGAAAATTCAATCCGGAAGGTTCTGTATCAAGAGTAGAATTTGTTCAAGCTTTATTGAAAGTTCTAACAAATGACAACCTTGATGTTACTATTGGTAACGAATTTAGTGATATCTCAGCTTCTGATAAATTCTATTCAGATGTATTGAGATCTCAACAATTAGGTTTGGTTTACGGTTATCCGGATGGAACATTCAAACCTGCAAGATTAATGTCAAGAGCAGAAACTCAATCTGTAATCAGCCACATCACAAAAGATATGGATGCTGACAAATCTTTATTAAAGAATTTCACAGATGCTAATCAAATCCCGGCATGGGCTACAAATGCTTACGCTAAGACTTTGAACTATGGTATCTATGTAAATTATCCTAACCCTTCAGAATTGAGACCTAACGATGTATTATCAAGAGCTGAAGCTGCTGTAATTCTTTACAGATTAAGACAAAAAGCTGGTTTGATTAAATCTCAATTCGTTGGTAAAGAATTAGAAAAAGTTCTTGGAACTGAACATTTAGAAGCAGTTAAAAAAGCTCCGAGCAACGAAGTTGTTATTACTAACAAGAGAAACGTAATCAGAGAAGGTAACGCTATGTATGTTGCATTCGATGAAGCATTCAAATCAGAAGTTGCTCAAGAAGGTGATGCTTTAACATTTGTTGCTGAAGAAGATATCGCAACAACTGAAGGAACAGTATTGTTCCCGGCTGGAACTAAATTCTACGGTAATGTAATCAGCATTACTGATCCTAAATGGTTCAACAAGAACGCTAGAGTTTACGCTCAAATCACAAAAGCAGTTCTTCCTAACGGACAAACTGTTTCAATGAGCGCTAAACCGTTCTACAAGAACTATGAATTAAAAGAAGGTCCTTGGATGACAGCAGGTAAATTAGCATTATGCACAGTAACCGGTGGTGCTATCGGTGCTGGTGCTGGTACTGGTATTGCTTTCATTCCTAGCCCTCACAGAATCGGAACTGGTATCGCTATCGGTGCTCCGGTTGGTGCAGGTATTGGTTTAGCAACTGGTTTGATCACAAAAGGTTTGAACTATCATGCTAAAGAAGGCGAAGAAATTAAAGTTATCATGCTTAACGATGTAAGCATTGCTAAGTAATAAATTTTAATTGCTATGACTGTGTGCGGGTGAAGAAATTCACCCGCTTTTTTTGTATTTGCATACGGGTGTAACGAAGTGAACAGATTGTGCATACTGCGGCAAAGCCGCGAATGCGAAACTCTGAGAGCGTGGAGCAAATTCAATATTATTTCCAGATGTATAACTCCGAACGTAGTGCGGAGGAAAGCCGAACAAGTATAAGCGGAAACACTTCAAATATTTATATGTTAAGAATTGTAACATGTTTTTAAACATGTGAAATTGGGATATTCTAAAAAACTTTATATATACAAGAGAGTACAAATTATAATATAAGGAGAGAGCATTATGACATTTCTAGCAAGTGCATGTTCTAAGACTTTATTAAAACTTCAAAAAAGTCAGATAGAATATCAAAAACAGATAATTATGTTCAGAATTAATACAGTCGGCAAAGAGGTTGATGCAATTGAAGCACAATATGATTCTGATTCCGAAGGTGATCTTGAAGATAATTTATATTATCAGCAATTACGCAGGATGTCAGAGACTTTAGAAACTCAAAACAGCGGATTTGAAGATCAGATATCATTGCTGGATCAGGAAATTAACGCATTGAATACATTGACAACAAACGGTATCAAGAGTTCTTGCGGCTTGACTCTGAGCGGTGGTTCATAGTAACTGCTTATAATTCCGATAAAAAATTTAAAATCGAAGTTTGTGGTGTGCAGTCTGAAAATAAGAAAAATAAAATTTCAGACTACTGCAAACTTCGTTTTTGTTTCATAAACAACTCAAAAGTATTCAGCATCAAAGCTGTAATGGTCATAGGACCAACCCCGCCCGGAACCGGCGATATATAAGAAACCACATTATTAACTTTTTCAAACTCAACATCCCCTCGGATTTTCCCGTTTTTATCACGAAATATTCCCACATCAATAATAATACAATTTCCCCTAACCATATCTTCTTCTATTAATACTTCACCTACTGCAGAAATTAATACATCTGCAGTTTTTGTTATTTGTGCGAGATTTTTTGTATGGCTGTGGCACATAGTAACAGTGGCATTTCTGTTCAATGCCATTAATGACATTGGTTTACCTACAAGGTTAGAGCGTCCGACGACAACAACGTGTTTGCCGTCGAGGTCTATTCCGTATTCATCAAGCAAAAGCAAAACACCTTTCGGGGTGCAGGGATAAACTGCAGGTGTCTGTCCCGTAGCCAAATTTTCCGTAATTTTCATCCGTAAAGCAGTCAACATCTTTTAGCGGATATATGGCATTTATGATATTTTGCTTATTAAGATGTTTCGGCAAAGGCAATTGTACCAAAATAGCATTAACCGTAGTATCATTATTTAATTCCTGAATTTTTGCTATAATTTCTGTTTCGGATACATTTTCGGGGTATTCGATTACCTGAGATTTTATTCCGAGTTTTTCGGCGTTTTTTTTCTTATTATTGACATATATTCTGCTTGCAGGGTCATTTCCGACTAAAATTACGGCAAGCGAGGGTTTTGTATCTGATTTATCAATTTTTAATTTCAAATCAGATAGTAATTTATCTCTTAGTTTTTTACCGTCAAGAATTACTGCCAAGTTTGTATCCTCCGTTAATTTTGCTCATCATTATACTGCGGTAAATTAAGTCTGTAATAGAACTGTTTAATTGCGTCACGAACTATTTCCGAATCTCTGGTAATGGAACCTTTCTTCAATTCTTCATCATAGGGGATAACGCCCAAAACATCCAAATCAAACCGTTTAAGCATATTATAAACGCCTTCAAGATCTCTGTTGTCGGCTTTATTTACGACAACCCCTAATTGATTTCCTGCAGCATATTTTGCACTGAATTCTTCTATACGTTTGGTAAGAAGTACCGAGTCTTCGGTCGGTTTTGTAATAATCAGTGTTGTGTCTACGTCTGTATCAACAAGCTGATTCAGGTATTTCAAATCAAATTCGCAGTCAAAAATAACGATATCATAACGGTCAATAAGTTTTTGAACAGCATCGTTAATTTGTCCCGTAATAGGGCATCGGCAATCTTTTGAACCTACAAACCAGGAAACTATTAAGTCAACATTTTCATAGAGTGAGACAAGAATATCTTCCATTGCCCATTCGATAAATTCCTGTTTAGTCATATCTTCGGGGATACCGGTTTTATATTCGTGCTTGCCGCTTCTGATACCGTATATTGTATTTCTTACATCAAGTCCGAAGCTGTGACCCAATTCGCTTGATAAATCATTATCAAATAAAAGAATTGATTTTTCCGGAAACATTTCCTGAAATATTCTCAAAAATGCTTTTACTATGGTTGTTTTTCCGCTCCCGCTCTTTCCTGTAATTGCCAGCTTATATGTCATTGTACCTCTCTTTTAATCTGTCTGAAATCTCTTTTGTCAATTTTAAAGCTTTTTCTGCTAATTCTATGGTTAAACTTCCTGCTCCGCATGAGGTAGAAACCAATGAGTTATCTATTATAAGTTTCTCATTAATACCTTTGTTAGTCAAATATTTTACAGCCTTATTAAAATGATTTTCAATAATATCCGTACCGGCTTTTTCTAAGGCATTTTTATCAAGTGTCGGAACGATGCCCCAAACGATTTTCCCGTTATTTTCAAGGAAATTTTTTACGGATTTTGCGTAAACACTCAAATTTTGAGCATAGCTGTATGCATCAAGATTAAGCATATTTACGCCGCTCTCAATGGGAACTTTCCAGTCGCATTTCCCGCAGCAATGTATTGCACTCAGAGCCCCGAAAGATTTTATTGTATCGGAAACCTCTTTTATCATATTTAAAACTTCATCTTCCGATATTGAAACGTAAGCGGATGTTCCGAGTTGAGAAATAGACGGTTCATCGATAAATATAATCGGAGTAATATCCGGATTAGCTTCTTTCATTTTTTTGATTTGCCATACTGCTTTTAGGGAGAGTGTTTTTATAATAATTTCTTTTAAGGTATCGTCATAAATTGCACATTTACCGTCTTTGTCAACAAGAGTGGTAGCTAAAGTAAACGGTCCGACAATTTGTCCTTTTGCAAATTCCGGTTTTGAAATTTTAATATAGTCTGTTAAACAGGAAAACGAACACGCCATTTCTGGAGTAATCGCATATTTTTCAATAAGTTTATCTCCGGGATCTTCTTTTGAAAGGATTGTTTCATAGTCCAAAAAGAAGTTTTCCAAATCCTCATAAAAATTATCATAATCCATATCCAGATAAGATTTATCCGAAAAAAATGCAGGCATATTTTCGGTAAATTGGATAATCATATCTTCATTTTTGGATATTTTTGACATCTGAGGCCAAAACGGAATATCCCCAAAGGTATTTATAACAAGGTTAAAAGCTTCGGTCAGATTTTTATGCGGCATAGAGCCGATGGCTATACAGTTTAATTTTAATGAGTCAGTATTCATATTTCCTTAGAGTATTAGTGATAAACAGAAAATGGAAAATTATTTCTTTCCTAATTTTGTGATAGTACTTGATAAATTTTCCATTTTCTACTTTCCGTTTATAATTTTAAAACTATGCTTCTTCAGAAGCTGTTTCTTCAACTTCTTCTACAGATTCTTTAAGAATTTCAGAAGCTGTAACAGTTACTGCTAATTCGCATTTAACTTTAGAAGTTAATTTAATAAGCATTTTATAGTTACCAACTTTGTTGATAGGTGCGTTCAAAGAAACATTCTTTCTGTCGATTTCAATACCTGACTGAGTTTTTAATTCTTCAGTCAATTTCTTAGTAGTGATAGTACCAAACAATTTTCCTGATTCACCTGCTTTAGCAGATAATTTCAATTCGCCGAATTTTTCAATTTTTTCAGCTGTAGCAAGAGCTTCCTGATGAAGTTTTTCTTGTTTAGCTTTAATTCTTGCTATATTTTGTTCTCTGTTTTTAATAGCACCTTCGGTAGCTACTTCAGCAACGTTTTGAGGAAGCAAGAAATTTCTTGCATAACCGTCTTTAACGTTAATCATATCTCCGGCTTCGCCGAGATTTTGTACGTCTTTTTTCAATATAACTTGCATATTATATTCTCCTTTTCTATTTATATTTCTGACATTGAGTTCATCGTATAACAAAGATACCTGTTTGTCGATAGTTTTTTGAGGAATGTTAAGAAAAGCCGACGGGTATGAAATAAAACAGCAGACAAATTAATTTGTCTGCTGTTTTACCCAACTTTTAATATATTCAGTTACCACGGATAATCAGGTTTCATCTGCCAGCCGTCTTGCCAGATAAGAGCGGCGCATGCTGAGCCGGAGCTTTTGCAATTATTCTTAAGGTTATTTCTATTAGTAGAAGTGTAACTGACAGGATATATATTTAATCCGTTAGAACCTAAACCGGCACCTGAGTTTGCCGCTACATAGAGGAATCGGAAAGTGTCCTTTCCATATCTGTTAGGACCTGCATAAGGTCCGTCAATATCTATAATCATTGAGCCTCTGGCATCGCCTGTCCAGGCATAAGCCATCCAGACGACGCAAGCTCCGTTCGGCATAGTCGCAGACCAGGAGTATGTTGATAACCATTTACCGCTTGTTGGAATATCGCCCGTGTTTCCATTCATTTGAGTATATGCTCTGTAAGGTGTTTCCCCATAACACATAACCTGATCCATATTTTCAGGAGAGCGACCGTGCATTTTAGCTCCAAGTTTTTCAAAAACCAAATAGAAGCAGCTTTCCTGAATGTAATTAAATTTCCCGGAATCCCAGGTTTCGGTGCATTTCCACTGATGCATAGGAAGCATATCCTGTTCTGCCGCAACAGCTTCTATACCTACCATTATTTGTGCATAGGTTTGTTTCAGTCGATTAAGTGCTACGCTTTTTTGATAATTTGATATCAGCGTAGGTAGTGTCATTGCTGCAACAACCCCGATAATACCTAATGTAATTAATACTTCAGCTAACGTGAACCCCCGATATTGAGCATTTTTGACCCTTTGTTTGGATGCAAATTCAAACATACTAAAAATCCTCCATAATGCATTATTATTATTATACCATATTTTTCAACCATTTTCAACCCCATGAAGGGTGTCCATATTAATAATTTTTAGGTTATTTAATTATATTTTTTTTATTTAACTCTTGAAAAAACTTCTACATTAACATCGTCAAAAGTGTTGGTATTAAAGTATGCACAAGAGGCAACCATTGCTGCATTGTCAGTACAGTATTTCATAGGAGGGGCAAAAACTTTATATCCGTCTTTTTCAAGGTCAAACATTTTTTTTCTGATTTCGGAATTTGCGGCAACGCCTCCGGCAATTACTACTTGTTTATAGCCCGTCATTTCAAGAGCTTTTTTAACTTTTTTTACCAGAGTTGATGATACACATTCCTGAAAACTTGCACAAATATCTTTAACAGGCAGTTCCTGCTCGTCAAAAGATTTAACAAGTCTGAGAACGGCTGTTTTAAGTCCGCTGAAACTAAAATCAAATTCGCCGACTTTTGCTTTTGGTAAAATAAATGCTTTGGGATTTCCTTCCTGCGCCATTTTATCCAATTTTGGTCCGCCGGGGTACGGAAGTCCGATTAATCTTGCAACTTTATCATAGGCTTCTCCGACAGCATCATCAATTGTTTCACCAATTATGGTTTGTTCGGAATATGATTTAACATCAATAATCTGAGTGTGACCGCCGCTGACAAGAAGTGCCATAAAAGGCGGTTTTAAATCCGTATCAAGATAATTTGCACAAAGATGCGCATTCAGATGATTTACCCCGATGAACGGTTTATCATAGCAGAGAGCCAAAGTTTTTGCAGCATTCAAACCTACAAGCAGACATCCTACAAGACCCGGACCTACTGTTCCTGCAAATGCGGTTATGTCTTTCGGTTCAATTCCTGCATTTTCTTTTGCCTGTTTAAAGGCTTCTTCAATGACTATGTTTATTGAATCCATGTGTTCTCTTGCCGCAATTTCCGGGATTACTCCTCCAAATTGAGCATGGGTTTTGATTTGAGAGGCAACAACATTTGCAATTACTTCTCTGCCGTTTTTTACTATTGAACAGGCTGTTTCATCACAACTCGATTCAATTGCCATTATATAGTTATCGGAACCGCTTTCCGTACCAATTTTTACCGGGGTTTCGGAAAACAATGTATTTTTTATCATTTTCATAGTAAGATTATAACATAAATAAAAAAGGTATTAGGGTATGCAATTTTTAGACAAGACAAAAATAAGAGTAGTTTCGGGACGTGGCGGCAACGGAATGGTTGCGTGGCGTCGTGAAAAATACGTCGATAAAGGCGGTCCTGCCGGCGGTGACGGAGGTAAGGGCGGAGATGTTTGGCTTGTCGCAGATGAAAATATGTCAACCCTGATGGACTTTAAGTATAAATCAGTATTTAAAGCGGAAAGCGGTGAAAACGGCGGAATTAAAAACTGTCATGGGCATTGGGCAAAGGATTTATATATAAAAGTTCCGGTAGGCACAGTTGTAAGAGATGTAAAAACAGGAAACGCTATTGCGGACTTAGTTGAACACGAACAAAAAGTTCTTGTCGCAAAAGGAGGCAGAGGCGGCAGAGGAAATGCAAGATTTTCTACCCCTCAGAACAGAGCGCCTCAATATTGTGAACCCGGTGAACCGCCGATTGAAAGAGAATTGATTTTAGAATTGAAGCTTATTGCAGATGTCGGGCTGCTCGGTATGCCTAATGCGGGTAAATCAACATTCATAAGCAGGATAAGCTCTGCTAAACCTAAAATTGCTGATTACCCGTTTACGACATTAGTACCGAACCTTGGAGTAGTTCATAAACCGTCGGGTGACGGGTTTGTTGTTGCGGATATTCCGGGGTTAATTGAGGGTGCAAGTGAAGGTGTCGGGTTAGGACACGAATTTTTAAGACACGTTGAAAGATGTCGTTTCCTTGTTCATATAATTGATACTACAGAAGAAGATCCTGTCGGTAATTATGAAAAGATTAATACAGAGCTTGGCAAACATTCCGAAAAACTTGCTCAGCTTTATCAGATAGTTGCGCTGAATAAAATTGATGCGATAGATAAAGACCGTCAGCAGGAATTATTGACGCAATTTAAGAAGAAAGCGCCTGATGTATTTCTGATTTCTGCGGTTACGGGTGAAAATGTTGATGATATAAAATACTTTATGGGTCAAAAAGTTGACGAAATAGAAAAACCTGTATCGGATATTATTGTTGAGGATGACCCTGCAGCGACGGATAATGATGACAGCGCATTTGAAATTTCAAAGGCTGCTAAAGACACATTTATTATTGTAGGCGGTAAAGTAAACCGTCTTGCAGGAGTTACGGATGAAAGAAATCCGGAACAGGTTATACGTTTTCAGAATATTCTGACGGGTATGGGCGTGTTTGAAAAGCTGAAATCAATGGGAGTAAAAGACGGTGATACCATTATTGTCGGGAAACTTGAATTTGCATATTATGATGATGAATTTTACGGTTAAGGAATAAGGAGTTTATATATGGCGGTTATTAATGAAAAATTTACGGTAAACACAAAGGGTAATACGGATATTATCGATATTACCAAATATGTGCAGAATATTGTATATTCGCACAATTTACAGAGTGCTGTTGTGCATGTTTATGTTGCAGGCAGTACGGTAGGAATAACAAATATTGAATTTGAACCGGGTTTATTGGTAGATTTGCCGGAAGCTTTGGAAAGAATTGCCCCTACGGTTATGGAATATCATCATGATGCAACCTGGCACGACGGTAACGGTTATGCTCATATCAGAGCTTCTATTGTCGGAAACAGCACTATGGTTCCGCTTGTTGATGGGGTATTACAGCTCGGACAATGGCAGCAAATTGTTCTTGTAGATTTTGACAACAAAGCCCGTTCAAGAAAAGTTTGGGTTCAGATAGTACATTAAAAGGTCAATTTAATGAAAAAATTAATACTGATATTATTATTGTTATTTGGGTTATGCTCTGCAGTTTATGCTTCAGGAGAAAAATCACTTCCGTCAGAAATTGGAAAAGTTTTAAGCGTCAGTTATACCGATAGTCAGGATATACAGCAAGGTGCAACAAATACAAAACAGGTTGCGTATGTTGAAGTTGTTTCGGGCAAATTTAAAGGTACAAAAAGAGAAATAGACAATATGCTGACAGGAAATCCTGCGTATGATATTGAGCTCAAGAAAGGTGACAGGGTTATTCTGCATTTGGAAAGTCCTCTTGAAGAAATAAAATCTGCAGATGATGTTGATTTTTATATAGCGGATGTTCACAGAAGTAATATTTTATGGATTGCGTGCGGAATTTTCTGTTTATTATTAGTCTTAATCGGCAGGAAAAAGGGTGTATTCAGTTTAGTTTCTATTATTGCAACAACTTTGCTTATATTCTTAGGGCTGGTTCCTATGATTTTAGCAGGAGTTTACCCTGTAATAGCCGCCGTAATTGTTGGGATTTTGTCGACTGTAATTACAATTTATCTTGTCGGAGGTTTGAATGCAAAAAGTTCTTCCGCAATTATCGGTACTGTTTCAAGTCTTGTTTTGGCAGGCGGACTTGCAATATTGACAATATATTTAGCTAAATTAACAGGTTTTGCCGGTGAAGAAACACAGTTTCTCTATACTGCACATTCGTCTTTGAATTTTAAAGGGATATTGGCTTCTTCAATGATAATTGCGGCATTGGGAGCATTAATGGATACCGCAGTATCTATTGCAAGTACGATAAACGAAATTCACGAAACAGATAAAACATTATCCGTAAAACAGTTGTTTGAATCAGGAATGAACGTAGGTAAAGATATTATCGGAACTATGTCAAATACATTAATTTTAGTTTATATGGGTAGTTCATTACCTTTGGTAATACTGTCAAATAATATTGATTTACAAAAATTCTTTAATCTGAATCAGGTTGCAACGGAAATTTCTTCCGCAATAATCGGCAGTATCGCTATTTTAGCCTGCATTCCTCTAACCGCAATTATTGCCTCAATAATGATAAAAGGTAAAAAGGAAAAAGTCGAATTCGATTTTGATAATTAGTAGCAAAAAATTATATTTACGGACTTATAATAGTGTCTATTTATCAGGAGCAAGTTAATGAAAGTGCATTCTATTATGGCAAATCAGCAAGACAGCAATGTTTTAAGTATGAAAAATATAATGAACAGGAAACCTGTAATTTTTCATACAAAACCTATTCAGGATAAACGTACGGTATCCGTTTTACAAAATTATTTCCCGAACTTTACGGGTAAAGGCAAACAAATTTTTGATATAGCATATTCTGAAAGTGAGCTCAGGGATAAAACTAATCCTGCCGCATATACTCAAATCCGGCTTCTTAGCCAGGATTCGGATGCATACAAAAATCTTTCAACAGGAGATAAAGAAACCCTAAAACATCTTGTTCGTGCTGCTGAAATAATTGATACGGTATATAAAAAATTAGATAATCATCATAACCTTGAATTTGAAAAATATCTTAATGCTGAAATTGAACAAGGTAATGTTCGGGCTATTATGGCTAAAAAATTATACGACGGACAAAAAGGAATTTTTGGGGATGATGTTGTAAGAAAACCCGTTGCATTATCCAAAAATGTTTCTAACCCTCCGGGGAAAGGTTTTTATCCCGAAGATTTATCCGTAGAGGAATTTCATCAAATAATAAAACAAATGCTCAATGACGGTGAAATTGAAGAAGTCAGAAATATTCTTAATCAGCGCTCTGTTGTGGTCAGAGATGGAGAAAAACTTAAAGCAATTGACTATACCGAATACTTTAAACCCGAATTTTGGCAGGCTGCAAAAGAACTTGATCTTGCCGCAGATACTTCAACCAACCAAACTTTTAAAAACTTTTTATACCTGCAGGCAGGAGCACTCAGAACCAACGATCCATATATAGATTGTGCGGCAGACAAACTTTGGGCAACAATGCAGGACACTCCGTTAGAATTTACTCTTGGCAGAGAGTGCTACTCTGATAAGATGACTCCGACTGTCACCCAAAATCCCGAATTAAATGATATGCTAAAAAGATTTGGGATTACCGCATACGCAAAAGATGATTTAGGGGTAAGAGTGGGTATTGTTGACAAAGCAGGAAGTGATTACCTTATTAACATAAGAAAATATTTACCGTATCTTTCAACAAAAATGCCGTATTCGGATATGTATTCTCAAGACTTGTCCGGTTTGAAAAAAGGTGCGGCCATGGTTGATATTGA
The DNA here is from genome assembly GCA_017542305.1 of bacterium. Classification (GTDB taxonomy): domain Bacteria; phylum Cyanobacteriota; class Vampirovibrionia; order Gastranaerophilales; family Gastranaerophilaceae; genus UBA1221. Next base: position 38,943 of record JAFXXK010000003.1, on the reverse strand, counting down.
TATGGTCATCGGTTCAGGGATATTCGGCGCATACAGAGGTGCTATCACAATAGCTTCAAACCTGCCTAACAATGACAAACTTGCTATAAAAACCGGCGGCGGCAGAAGGATGGTTTATCATAAACAATATCGTGATGCAAAGTATGAGGGTGTAAATATGCAGCGCCGTTTGGATGCGGTTTTGACTCCGTCGCAGCATAAATATTTTGACCCGTCTGCAATTCATGACTGGACAACTTTACACGAAAATGTTCATTCACTCGGACCTAAAAAAGGGTTAGAGGGTCTTGGAACATATAAAAATACCATAGAAGAATTTAAGGCGGACACAGGCGCATTTGTAATGCTTGATGAACTGAGGAAAAAAGGTTTTTATTCGGCAAAACGTGAAGCTGAAATTATAATTTCGTATCTGACGGGTTACGTTATGAAAGGTCCTGATTACAAAGCTGCGCACCGCATTTGCGATATGATAATATATAATACCCTTCTTAAAAACGGTGGAATCGAAATTGATGATAACGGTGCTATGCAAATCAACTGCAAAAAAGTTATAAATTTATCAAGAGAAATGCTTGACGATGCAATAAGAATACAGCTTTCCGGTGATGCTCAGACCGCTAAGAATTATATTGATGAAAACGCAGTCTGGACAGATGAAATGGAGCAGTTATCCGTTAAATTAAAAGAAGCAGACAAAAGACTGAATTCTTATGTTGTCGCTCCGTTGGCAAAATCTTTATTGGTATAAACTTTTAAAAATCATAAATTAACTTTTCGGCTTGTATTTTTATAGGTTTTGAGATACTTTTCTGATATGGCAAAATGTAAGAGCTTTAATCCGTCGGTAAATAATAATTCTCAAATACTTATTCTCGGTTCTATGCCGGGGGTTAAGTCTTTGGATGAGCAGCAATACTATGCACACCCGCAAAACCGCTTTTGGAAAGTTATGGGCATATTATGCGGTGCGGATTTGGTACATACGGATTATGATAAAAAACTCCAAACCCTCTTGGATAACAATATCGCCCTGTGGGATGTAATTAAAAAGTGCGAACGGGTCGGGAGTCTGGATTCCGCTATTGAAAAAGAAAAACCAAACAATATCAAGAAGCTTTTAAAAGATTATCCTAATATAAAAATCATTGCACTCAACGGTAACAAGGCTTATTCTGCTTTCAAAAAACACTTTGGCAAAATTTTAACTGATAAAAAATATACTGTTTATAAAATGCCGTCAACCAGTCCCGCTAATGCACGTTATGGTTTGGATAAACTTAAAGATGAATGGTCTGTCCTTGAATAATTCGCAAAATAAAAGGCTCCTTGTGGAGCCGATGGATGGTTTAAATTTAAAACATTTAGGAGTTTTTAAGACAACTTATAGTAAAGTTTTGTAAGTATTCATTTATTATCTGCTACAATTGTAGTATGTTATTTTTATTTTGGCAAGTTTTTTGTTCAAATTTGTGATATAATATAATTGCAGAGTGTCTAAAACCTATGTATAGTGTGGTTTTTACACTTGCAAATCAGGTTAACATAACTTAATAATACGGTGTTGTATGAACGTTTCAAACTACTACATCGTTAGTATAATATGAGGTTAATTTATGAAACATGCTTATTTAAAGAGATTATTATTTTTATTCTGTATATTAATATTTGCAGGATGTTGTGAGGCTTCTGTATATTCTGCAGGAGGCGGAAATCCGATTAATACAAGACCGTATCTTCAGCACAATAATCCCGGCATGCTTTCTCCGTCCAGAACACACGGATATTATAGCCCGCCTGCAAATTATTTGCCTAATTCATCAATATCTAATCAGGCTCATAATATGACACCTTCGGTTAAATATACAACGGTTCCTACTCCGGGATATAACAGTAATGCTTATTACGGAAATACCAGAGTCAGAGTCGTAAACCCGTATAATCAGGGAATAGTTATAAGAAATCAGGCAAGTCCTGTTGTACGTTATCCCGTAAATAATCAGTACATGCAGAACGGCTATACATATACAACCGTTACCCCTTTACCGACATCGACAAGAACAACAACTTATACAAACGGCGGAAATTCGTATACATACACGGAAGAATATACCCCGTATATTTATAACTCGGGTCAAGTTAGCAACGGGCGGTTTTTGTCGTGGTAAAAAACATTATTTGAAAAACCGTTACATTCGGTTTAAAATATCTGTATGTTGAAACGCATAAAATTTTGGTTGGGAAATTCAAGATTATTTTCTTTGCCTATGACTGTAATGTCTTGGCTCGTAATATTTCTGTATGCCATAAAATTTAACGGTAATATGATAAACGGGATTATTGCGCTGATTGGAATTGCATTTGCTCACCTTGCCACAAACTTGTTTGATGATTATGTTGACTACAGAAAATTGTCTAAAGATGAGGCTTTTGTAAATAATACGGAAAAAAGTAAATGCAGATACATAAATAGCGGAGAAGCTACTTTAAAAGAATTGCTTTTCGTCGTCATAATATACTGCTCAATTGCTTTTATAACGGGAGTGTATTTGACTTTTGCCTGCGGATGGGGTGTCGTATTATTAGCCGTAATTGGCGGTTTAATAGTCTTGACTTATGCAAAACTTTCTTCCTCAGGATTAAGCGAATTGGCTGTCGGAACTGCTTTTGGGCCGTTACTGTTTGAGGGTGTATTCTATGTTATGTGCGGAAGATTTTCGTTATCTGTTTTTATAATATCTGTTGCAATTGTTGTCTTTACGGTCGGATTAGTATATATGAATAATATTTTGGATTACGACGGAGATATCCTTTCCGGTAAAAAATCTTTATGTATAAGATTAGGCAGCAAGAGCCGAGCTGCATTTGGCATATTGATAATTTATATTATCGGATATATAGCCATCGTTAGTTTAGCTTTACACTTGGGTAATCCAATATACTATTTGCCATTATTGACAATGCCGTTAGCTTTTGCAGTATATAATTCCGTAAAAGAATTTTTTGCCGACAAAACCGTAAAACCAAAAGTACACTGGTGGAATTATCCGTTGGATAATTGGGATAAAATTAAACAAAACGGTACCGAAAGTTTCTATCTTAGATTATATCTTGCAAGAAATCTGATGGTATGGGTTTCGTTGTTTATGATTATTGCAATATTATCCGGTTATGCAAAATAATCCGTCATGGCTTCTTTAATTGCGTTATTAACAATTTCGGATCCGTTTTTAGCGTTTTTAGGATCTGTTATAATGTTTGCTATGTATTCATAAGCAGGTTCGTCGGGGTTTTTTATAAAAAACTGCTGCATATCACATTCCGGAACGAGTCCGAATCTCATTTCATCACTGTATATATAATCTTTGTTTGTCACATAGTCTTTAGTTGATGCCGAACTGAGAGTTTTTGTTAACTTCGCAAAAAATTCAAATATTGGTAAAGTCCTTTTGTTTATCTCTACCTTTGTTCCGTTAACTTTAAAATAATATTCATTTTTACCTGTATCCGGGTTTGAAATTTTATTAATGTATAATCCTGCTAATTCGGGATTTATTTCGCTTTTACAGCATTTGAGATTACTTCTTTCAAGAGCCTGCATAAATTTTGTGTTATCTTTTCCGTACACATCATCTTTTAATATCGCACTAAATGCGTATGCGGTTTCGTTCTCATCTTCAAAATTTTTTAATTTGATAAATCCTACGTTTGATATTCCGGTAAAACTGACTTTCATAATATTCTCCTGTATAAAGTTTTAAAATTCGTGAAAAATATTTTTTGCGGGTTGTAACGAAATACGTTAAGAACTTTTAACAGTAAAATTTTTGTGCTACACTTATCGCAGAAACGGATATTAAGCAAAAGAGTATTAATTAAAGAAGGAGAACCCCTTGATGCCGAATAGTACAAATCAATATTTAAAACCCCTGACAACAAAAATAAACAGTAACGGAAATCTTGAAATTGGCGGATGCGATTTAGGCGATTTGGCTAACAAGTATGGTACTCCGTTATATGTAATAGATGAATTGACTCTCAGGAGTATTTGCCGGGATTATAAGAAGGCGTTTGAAAGCTATGAGAAAGTAAATATGATGTACGCATCAAAAGCATTATGTTCTCTTGCTACTTCAGCAATTATATCAAGCGAGGGGTTTGGTTTTGACGTTGTTTCGGGCGGTGAAATTTATACAGTGTATAAAGCCGGTGCTGATATGAAAAAAGTTATGTTCAACGGCAATAATAAATCCGCTGACGAGTTATTATTGGCTCTCGATTTAGGGGTCGGAAGATATTCCGCAGACAACTTCTTTGAACTTTCGCTTCTTAATGAACTTGCAAAAAGCAAAAATAAGACAGCAGATATTCTGTTGAGGATTACTCCGGGGATTGAATGTCATACTCACGAATATATCCAGACAGGGCATTTGGATTCGAAATTCGGTTTCGATTTAACTCAAATTGATGAGGCGGTTGAATTGATTTTATCAGAATATACAAACCTGCGGCTGCATGGTTTGCACGCTCATATCGGTTCACAAATATTTGAAACAAAGGTATTTGAAGATGAAATCGATATTTTAATAAAGGAATTGGCGAGATTAGATGAAAAATTCGGCTTGAAACTCAATGAAATAAATATTGGTGGCGGTTTAGGCGTAAAATATATCGAAAGCGACTGTCCTCCGTCAACTTATGAAATAGCTGATGTAATTATATCAAGTTTAAAGAATTCGGTGCAAAAATACGGAATTGAACCTCCTGCAATATTTTTAGAACCGGGCAGAAGTATTATTTCAACTGCCGGAGTAACTCTTTATACTATCGGAAGTTCTAAACAAGTTCCAAAAGGGAGAAAATATATTGCCGTAGACGGAGGAATGGCTGATAATGCCCGTCCTGCAATGTATAGAGCAGAATATACTGCCCAAATAGCTAACAAGCCTGATGCTGCTAATTTACAAAACGTAACAATAGGCGGCAGATTTTGTGAAAGCGGAGACATTTTGATTAACTCGATAGATTTACCAGAAGTCGATGAGGGTGACATTCTGTGCGTATTTAACACCGGTGCGTATAATTATTCAATGGCTTCAAATTACAATCGGGTGGAAAAATCCGCAATGGTACTTGTAAATAATTCACAATCTGATATTATAGTAAATAGAGAGTCTTTGGATGATTTGATATCTCATGATGTAATACCAAACAGGCTAAAACTTAATGCTTAACGATATTTTGTCCTACTTACAATTTCAGATTGGTACTTTGGATTGGTCGCTCAGTTTGACCAATGTATTTGAGATTGCAGTAATTGTGGGAATTTTATTCTTCTTTTACAAAAAATTTATTAAAGATTCAAAATCCGAAAAATTTGTAAAAGGGGTATTTTGCCTGATATTTATATGGATATTTTCCGAAATACTAATCAGACTTAACCTGAAAATTTTAGGGATGTTTTTAAAATCCGTCGTTACATTAGTTTCGTTAGGGCTTGTTGTAATTTTTCAGCCGGAGTTGCGAAGATTTTTAGGCTTTTTGGGTCAGGCGAATATATTTGCAGGATTTTTTGGCAGCAATAGTTCTTCGGAACGGGATGAAAAATTTGATGTAATTAAAGAACTTATTGAAGCAATAAAAGATTTGTCCAAGAAGCATACCGGAGCTTTGATTGTTTTCCAGAAAGATTTGACAAGTACAGAGGCAGGTACGATATTAAATGCGGATGTATCTACCGAATTATTGCTTACCATATTTTATGAGGGAACTCCGCTGCATGACGGTGCGGTTGTAATTAACGGAACAAAAATTATTTCGGCAGGAGTTTTATTGCCGGTAACGGGTGATCCGAAACTGAGCTGGAAATACGGAACCCGTCACAGAGCTGCTATTGGTATGTCTGAGGTAAGTGAAGCTGCTTGTCTTGTGGTATCGGAAGAAACGGGCGATGTGTCCATTGCTTTGGACGGAACCATAAAAAAATATGATGATATAACCACTCTTAAAGCGGATTTGGAAAAGATTTTGGGTTATAAAACACAGACGTCATCAATAGAAAAAAAGACTATATTTAGCTTTAATAATTTAATAAATCACGCAAAACACGGAAAATCTCAGGAAAATAAGTAGGGAAAATGACAGAAGTTGTACAACAAAAAAATACATTTGCTCAGATATTGGAGAAAACCTTATTTTTAACTTTAGGTGCATTTATTGCTGGTTTTGCTTTAGAGTGTTTTTTGGTGCCAAATAAAATTATTGACGGCGGAGTTGTCGGTATTTCGATGTTGCTAAATTATAAGCTGGGCATCAATTTAGGTTTGGCATTGCTTTGTGTAAATTTACCGTTTATATGTCTGGCATTTACTAAAATGGGAAAATATTTTGTTCTTCAGACGTTTTATGCGGTTGCAATGCTTTCTGTTGCCACTAATGTATTTCATAATATACATTTTGTTGTAACAAACGATATTTTGTTATCATCAATTTTCGGCGGTATAATTCTCGGAACAGGAGTTGGTACAGTTCTGAAAAACGAAGGTTCAATGGATGGTACGGAAATTATGGCACTCGTTCTGTCTAAAAAATTCGGATTTTCCGTCGGTGAAATCGTAATGGGGTTTAATGTCTTAATATATGGCGCTGCAGGCATTATTTTGAATTGGGAAAGTGCTATGTATTCAATCTTGACATATTTTGTTGCGTATAAGGTTATTGATGCAGTGCTTGAAGGCTTAAACAGTTCAAAATCCATCCGTATTATCAGTGACAAGGCCGAAGAAATAGGACAAACTCTAATAAAAGATTACGATATAAGTGTTACATATTTAAGCGGTATAGGCGGATATTCAAAACAGGATAAAACTCTTATCTATTGTGTAATATCAAGATTGGAATTGAGTAAAGTAAAAGAAGTTGTTGCACAATTTGATGACAGGGCATTTCTTTCCGTAGTTGACGTTCACGAAGTTTACGGCGGAAGAATGCGTAAAAAAATTAAGAAGGGTTAGAAAATTTTATTGTATATTTGAATTGTTTTGAAGATTTAGCCGAAAGTATTGTAAAAATTTTTTGTACTACTTTAGGTTTAAATATTTTGCATATTTTTTTGTTTTCTCCAAATAACGACTCTGACGAATAGAATTTACCTTAAAGTAAATTTAATCTGTATTCAAGGAGTTGTAAAAATGAAAAAATTGATATTGTGTATTACTTTAGGATTAATGTTGTTCCAGGCCGCAAACGGTACACCGTCAAATCAGGCGACTATCGGTAAAATTGAAGAATCTTTATACGGATTTCAATATAACGATGAAAATATGTCATCACGACTGAACAGATTAGAACAGTCTGTTTACGGTAAAATTTCCTCAAAATCCGAAAACGAAAGAATTGCAAAATTGAGCAAAGATGTTTCTGCCGATTCCATAGGTCAGGAAATTCCTCCCGTAGAAGATACTTTTGCGGAAAATCCCGATTATATCGCCGAAGAAGAAATGCAGGAAACTTCCGATGTAAGTTATCCCGTCGTTGATGAATTGGAAATGCAAATATTTAAACAGGTAAATAAAAAAGATAAAATAAAGGAGCGTTTAGCAAAATTAGAACAGAAAACTTTCAATAAAACTTATAATGATGATTTAAGTACCCGTGTAGACAGACTGAGAGCGGAAATTAAGCCGCCTTCATTAATGGAAAACCGTCTGGCACAATCTTATAATACTTTCTATGATGAAGAAATTCCTCCGCAGAATACAACTTACCATTTGGACAAATATGTGCCGCCGGGAAGCTTTGATTATGAATACTATAATGATAAAGCAAACAGGCTTGGAAATTTCTATGATGATGGGCTTCCAAATACGGCATCTTCTTATTCTTCAAAACCTAAAAAAGTTTCTGTATCTACTATAGAGAAAAAATTATTCAGGCAGTCTTTTAATAACGAAACTACTGAAAAACGACTTGCCAGAATAGAAAATGCCATGTTTGGTACGGAATTTTCAGGAGATGATATTCAAACAAGAATGGACAGAATTTCAAGTGCATATCAGGCAGAAAAATCTGCAGGCAGATATGATTCCAATAAATTCTCTCAAAATGTAGCTACTGCCGTTCAGATAGGAACACTTATTCTTATGGTGCTCGCATGTATTTTATAAAAAAGTTTTTGACTTTTCTCAGGATATAATTATACAAAAGGTATGGATATATTGAAGTTTTTTACCAATAAAAGACAGTGTCATCATCCTAAAGTTTCTCCGCAGGAAGATATTGCATATTGTCCCGATTGTGGCGAACTGATAGAAAACCGCTGGTATATTTGCAGGTGTGAATGCTGCGGTATAAAATTGAAAGCCGTTTTAAAAAACGGAGAGGTTGTTCCGGAGGACAGGTATTGTCATAATTGCGGTGGCAGCGAATTTGTTGCAGAGCCTGTTTCAAAAATAAATTTTATAGATATAAATTATGCGGTTTTAGTAAAGACTGTTATTCAACCGAAAGTTGATGAGCTAACCCAAAGCTGGACCGATATTCAAAATAACGGTCAGGTAAATGTGAAATTACTTACGCAAACATAAGATTACAAACCGTTACGGCTGCAATTATACCTATTAAGTCAGCAAGTAAACCTACAATAAGAGCATAACGTATTTTAGATATTCCGATTGCCCCAAAATATACGGCAAGGACATAAAAAGTAGTTTCACTGCTTCCGACCATTACCGCAGCCAATGTCGTTGCGTAATTGTCAGGTCCGAGATTATTTGCAATATCGGAAAATATTCCTAATGCCGCTGAGCCTGATAATGACCTTACTATCATTATTGGGGTAACTTCTGCGGGAATATTAAAATAGGATAATACCGGATTAAAAAATTCTGCTGCCATATCAATTATTCCCGATGCTCTAAGCATTGATATTGCAACAATAATCGCAACAAGATACGGTATAATGTTAACCGATACTTTAAACCCTTCTTTTGCTCCGTCAGTAAAGACCTCATATAAAGGTACTTTTTTGGCAAGTCCCATCGTAAGGATTAGTAATATAACAGCAGGCAATGCCCATAATGAAATGGTATTCATAACGGAGTGAAACATTATTCCTCACCTCCGTTTTCTTCCTGCGGTTTCCAGAATTTTTGAAATATTTTTGCAAGGATAATTGCCGATACAAAAGCTATTGATGTAACCAACAATGTAGGTGCAATTATCGAAGTAGGGTTTTTATATCCTGCGCCTACAAGCACAGCAATTACGGTTGCGGGTATAAGCTGGAAACCTGCGGTATTCATTGCCAAAAAAGTACACATTGCGTTTGATGCCGAAGTTTTATCTTTGTTGTGCCGCTGCAATTCTTCCATTGCTTTTATCCCGATAGGGGTGGCAGCATTTGCAAGACCAAATGCATTTGCTGAAAAATTCATTGTAATATCGCCGACTGCCGGTGAATCTTCAGGTATTTCATTAAATAATCTTTTTGTAATCGGTTTAATTATTTTTGCAATAATGGCAATGAGTCCGGATTTTTCCGCAATTTTCATCATACCGAGCCAAAAAGCCATAATTCCGATAAGTGAAAAAGCAACTTTTACGGACAGCTCCGCTCCGCTCAGTATGGAATTTATAACGTCGTCAAGTTTTCCGTTGACGGCACCCGCTATTATCGATATAACAATTAAAAAATAAAATATATAATTCACTCTTTTATCATATTATCAACAGACTAAATGGGCAAGTTTTTAATTTTGTATTTTCTCTTATGTGTGTTATAATTCTTGATTATGAGTAAGAAGAAGATAATTGCATTAATAATAACAGTCGTATTATTAGGGTTAATACTTTATAAGATAAATTGGTCTGTGCTCATAGAAACTTTTAAATTATTTGACTGCAAAAAGATTTTACCCGTTGCTTTTTTGTATATTGTTTCTTTGTATCTGAGGGGTATAAGATGGAAGGCATTGTTTCTGAATGATAATAAATATTCGGCATATAACCTGGCAGAAATATTTACCGTAGGAAGCATGCTTAACTCTTTTTTACCGGCAAGGGCAGGTGATATATACAGAGCATATTATCTGGGACATGTTAAACAGGAAAAGAAGATGAAGGTTTTCGGATCGGTAATTCTGGAAAGAATGTTTGACGGGTTGACGGTGTTTCTATTTTTGATGATTGCGGTTATTTTGTATTGTAAGCAGCAATGGATATTAAATCTGACATATTTTATAGGTGCTTTTTTTATCAGTTGCATGCTTTTTTCATACTTTATATTCAGATTTAATAAAATAGATTGGGTAGGTGAAAAATTCATCGGGATTACAAACAAAATGCCCGAGAAAATTGCTGTTCCGATTGGTAATTTTATAACCAAAATGTGTGAATATGCGAATTCTTTTGTTGAAGGATTTGAAGTGTTATGCAGTTTTAAATATTCGCTGATTACATTTGTTCTGAGTATTATAATCTGGCTTATAGAATGTTATATTGCATATTTGGTTTTCGCAAGTTTTAATTATAATCTCGGATTTTCGACAAGTTTATTCGTAATAAGTTTAACGTCATTCTCGTCAATGATTCCGTCAACATCAATATTTTTAGGACCGTATCAGTATGCATACATTTTGGCTCTCGGTTTGTATGGAGTAAGCAAGTCTGCAACACTTGCGATTTCCACAATTCATCAGGGGATTTTAATGCTTGTACTAACGGTTTTTGGCGGTATATTCCTCCTGAAATTCAATGCTGTTATGCAAGATTACCAAAAGAAGATTTAAAAAGCTTGTCAAAAGTGTATTTAAGACAATATTAACATATCATTTTATACTAATTCTAAAGTATTATTTTCTATTATTAAAAAAACATTCTTTAGAGGGGTGAAAACCATATAAAAATAAGGTATTATATATATACAAGCCATCCATATCCAGGCACTTATTCGGGGTTGCGAAAAGAGTTTTTCTTAGAGCGGGTTTGGTTTAAAATATGTTTGGCTTGTCTTGTTAAAAAATAATCGTGAATTTGCATAATTAATGGTTTTCATATTTGATATATCACCTTGCTCATAATCCTCCGAGCAAGGTTCTTTATTTTATGATATAATTTGTTGTGTAGAAAATAACAGGAGTAATAAATATGTCAGGAGAAATCAGAGCAAGCCATATTTTGGTTAAGACAGAAGACGAAGCAAATGCTTTATATGAAGAAATTAAAGCAGGTAAAGATTTTGCCGAAGCTGCAGCAGAAGTTTCACTTTGTCCTTCAGGAATGTCCGGCGGGGACTTGGGATTTTTCGGAAAAGGAATGATGGTTAAACCTTTTGAAGATGCTGCTTTTTCATTGAATGTAGGGGAACTTTCAAAACCGGTTCAAACTCAGTTTGGCTGGCATTTAATTGTCGTTACGGATAAGGCTGAATAGATGCTGAATAAAATCCGAAACATTCTGAAAGAAAAAAGTCTGGATATAATGCTTGTAAACTCCACCAATGAATTTTTGGTGGAGTACAATACATTGGGTGAAAATGCCAGATATGGTCTTACGGGTTTTTCGGGTTCGACGGGGGATGCCGTTGTTACGAAAGATAAGGTCTATTTATTTGTTGACGGCAGATATCATATTCAGGCGGACAACGAAGTTGACCATGACATCATTACGGTCGTGAAACTCCAAAACGGAGATACCTTTATTTCAAAAATAGCGGAATTATTTCCGGTAAATTCAAGGCTGGGAATTGTCCCCGAGAAAAATTCTCAGGCCCGCATTGAAGATTTTGCAAATCATTTTGAAGTTGTTTATTGTGATGATTTTTTTGAAAGCACTTGTTCAAATATAAGTGAACAAATAGAAGAAATTGATGTTAATTTATGTGGAAAAACATCGGAAGAAAAATTGGAAATCTTACGCGAAAATTTTGCGGATAATGATGCGGTATTGGTTACAAATGCCGAAGAAGTTTCTTATTTGTTTAATTTGAGAGATTTTTCCGTACCTTATTCCGCAAAAATCATGCGCAGGGCAATTATTACAAAAAACAGCGCAAATTTATATTCAAAAAATAATTTTGAAGAGTACAAAAAAGAACTTTCAGATATCAGGGGAAGAATTATTGCGGATAAAAAGACAATAAACGGCAGAGATTTTGAAATAATTAAAGACAAAGTTGATTATTTTCAAAGTAATATTATTGCTGAAATGAAATCCCGTAAAACAGATGCGGAGATTGAACATTATAAGACTTGTTTTGAGAGGACAGACAGGGCTGTTCGTGCGATAAGAGATTATATAGAAAATAATGAAAATATTTCCGAATACGATATTGATGTTCAATTGGAAAAAGAATTCAAAAAATACGGTGCAAAGAGTTTAAGTTTTAATTCGATTATTGCAAAGGACAAAAATTCTGCACTTGCTCATTATTCAAAATCATCAAAAGATGAAATCTTAACAGACGGAAGTCTGGTATTAATTGATTGCGGAGCTTATTATGAGGGCGGGCTTGCTACAGATATAACAAGAGTTTTTGTAAAAGGGCAGCCTTTACCGTTACATAAAAAAGTCTATACCACCGTTTTGAAGGCTTTTCTGAATGCTTTTAATACAAAAATAAACGAATCTTCAAACGGTTTTGAAATCGATGCAGGGGTCAGAAAATTCTTTGAAAATAATCCTATAGACGGTTTTATTTTTAATCACGGACTCGGGCATGGTATCGGAATAAGTGTTCATGAATATCCGCCAAATCTTAGCTGTAATGAGTTAGCAAAAGTAACTTTGCAGGAAAATATGTGCTTTACGATTGAACCCGGCCTGTACAATAAAGATTATTTCGGAGTCAGATTAGAAAATTCCTGTTACTTAAAGAACGGGAAAATAAATTCTTTTGTAAAAATGAATTACGAAAAAAAACTGATAGATTTTAATCTGTTATCGGAACAAGAAAAAATATGGCTCAATGAATTTGAGGTGATTTAATGGAAGAAATTACATCTTTAAACAATTCTCTGGTAAAAGAAACCGCAAAACTTCATCAGAAAAAATATCGTGATGCTGAGAATAACTTTATTCTTGAAGGTTTTAAGGCGGTAGAAGAAGCGGTATTGTCCGGAATAAATATTGAATATGCATTTATTCTTTCGGGAAAAGCAGACAGATATAAATTTTTTGAAGGCAGAAAAATTCTGACAACCGAAGCTGTTTTAAAGAAGATATCAGATGTTGATTCTGCGCCGGAAGTTGTTGCGGTGGCAAAACAAAAACATTACAAAAAATCCGATTTCAAAGGATTAAAAAAGATTATTTTGTTAGAGAATATAAAAGACTTGGGTAATCTTGGAACAATAATCAGATCTGCTTGTGCATTTAACATAGACGGAATTGTCTTGTACGGGGATTGTGCCGATTTATACAGTCCGAAATGTGTACGTTCCGCTGTGGGTAATTTATGGAAAATTCCTGTGATAACATTGAACAAGACCGAAGATTTAAAAGAATTGTTTTTGGATTATCAGCGGGTTGCGACATTACCGCTTGCAAAACACACTCTAAAGAATTTTAAACCCAATGATAAGATATTGGTTATGTTCGGTTCGGAAGCTGACGGATTAAGTGAAGAACTGAAAGCTTTTGCAACAGAGTCCGTAAAAATTGAAATGAGCAAAAAAGTCGAATCGCTTAATCTTGCGGTATCATGTGCGGTAATTATGTATTATCTGAACTGACTATAGCTGTTACTTGTATAAGTTTGCTATTCTTTTTCTTTGTTTATTATTCAGAGATTTCACAACCGTACGTTTTTGTGAGGAAGATATATTTTTATCAGAGTTTTTCACAAATTTTATATCATCATCAATTTTAACTTTTTGAGGATTTTTCGGATGTCTCAGTTTTACCATAGCATCGAAGTCCGGCTGCAGGCTTAATTCAAAATGAAATCTTCCGCATTTGTTTACTTCTTCATGCGAGTTTCTCATAACAGGAAATCCCCATGCTATTCTTAACCCTACACTTCCCGGTAAATTAACTTTGAAACCGAAACCTAAACTCATTAAAAAGTCATTTTGGTTATATCCTTGTGAGCCTGTCCCCGAACCTTTGTATGGGAAGATGCCGGCATGGTCTGCAAAGACAAACCCTTTTAAGTAATTTCCCGTAAACGGAATCTGCTTATCTTTATTTTTTCTGCTTGTAATGGTTCTTGGTCCAAGCGGAAACATTAATTCAGTACTGATTATGTAGCCGTCACGCCCTATTAAAAGACCTTCGGAATAACCTCTGACTGTTGCAATACCGCCTGCTATCATTTGGTCTATATAAGGTACAACCCGTTTGTTCGGTATAACCTGATAACTTCCTCTCAGAGTGCCGACAAAGCCGTGTCCGAAATCATGTAATCTTAAAATTCCGCCGTCTAATTTCAGATAATTTGATTTTTTATCAAAAATCGGGAATGAATAACTTACATTCTGGTTAACATACCAAATACCTCTTTGGGTATCATATCTGAAATTCAACCCAGTTTGTGCGGTTGTGATTTCATCTTTATACAAATCGTGTCCGTCAAAACTTGTTACGGCTCTTTTATACGCAATTGAAGTTGTGCTTGTCAATTCCGTCCAGGGTTTGCGGTATATCGGTTGAGTGTAATACAAAGAATAGTTTTGAGAACGGCTCTTGATGTTAAACATTTTGTACGGACCGTGACCTATTTTTGAATTACTTGATGAAAAATTAAAACCGATTCTTCCGTCATATTTATTAACCGGAATATTGTAATCTGCAAACGGTGTTACGGAATACTTATTTGCATAGGCCCCTATAGTTAACTTATCTCTGAATCCAAATAAACTGTCATCCTGCAACATCAGTCCGCCGCGATATTTACCGATAGTTGTTCTTCCGGCATTATCCATTAAAGCTGTCAAATGGAACGGCAGGTTCTCTCTTACCTTTACATCTATATCGGTAGTTCCCATTACTTTTTGTCCGGGAGCTAAATTCCCGTTTAATTCAACTCCGTTATTATAGCGGTTAAATATCATCAAATCCTGTTCAAATTGTCTTAAATCAAACAAATCCCCTGTTTTTAGTCTTAATCTTTTATCAATATAGGAAGAACGTGTCCATTTGTTCCCCTCAATAGTAACATCACCGACTTTACCTTCAAGAAGTTCTATTCTTATAACTTCATTTTGTACTGTTTGTTCGGGTAAATATGCTCTTGCGGTTACAAAACCTTTTTCAATATACAGTTTATTTATTTTATTGACAATTTCCTGTAACTGGGCAATGGTAATATTTGTTTGTGTGTAATCTTCAATAATATCTTTTATTTCTTCTTCCGTTAAAATCTGAGAAGGGGAAACTTCAATGTTTTCTACATAAACCCCTTTTGTTGCATATTCTTCAACTTTTGCTTTAACAACTTTCCCTTTTTGTTTTTTTATTTTTTCCTGAGCTTTTTTTTCTTTTTCGTGTTTTTTGTAATTTTTGAAATCTTGCTGAACTTGTTGTTCGGCCTGCTGCATTTTTAAAGTTTCCATATCATGCGTGTTAATTGTTCCGGTTTGAGGAATAATATTCGGTACAATATCAGCTGCAAATGTAGGGATTTGCATCATCGCACAACATATAAGGCTTAATAATAATTTCTTTTTCATTCTTCCTCGGATTTATGTATAATATTACAAAAAAAATCTATTTTTGCAATACATATACCAGTGTAAATTATTATTAAGTTCTGGTATGATATTTGGATTGATATAATTAAAATAGCTTATTTTTGTAGTAAGATAGTAATGTTATATAACCTTTGGGAATAATATTATGAATAGAAAATCTGTAAATAAGCTGATTGTCTCGGTATTGTGTGCAAATATGATGTTAACCGGTATGCCTGTAGGTGCATTAGCATCAGAAATTTCCGGTGTAACTCCGACAGGACATACATATAATATAGATGCGGCAAAAGTGTCCGGTCATACAGGTTTCCGTCAGTATGAAAAATTTAACCTTGATAAAGGCGATATTGCAAACCTTAAATTCAATAACTATTCGAAGTTTGTGAACCTTGTAGATAACAGAATTAATATCAACGGTATTGTTAACACAATGAAAGGAAATGATTTCTACAACGGTCACGCTATCTTTGTATCGCCCAACGGTATGGTTATTGGTGCATCAGGTTTTCTGAATGTAGGATCATTATCCGTACTTACCCCTTCCCAAAGTCAATACGATTTGTTTAAGACCAATTATTCAAATAATTCTCTGGCTGATTATAAATATGATGCTGACAAGTACAAAGAATTAATCAGTACTTCCGACGGCAGTATTGTTGTTAACGGTAAAATACTTGCAAGAGAGAATGTTAATTTATACGGTAGTGATATAAAAATAGGTGACGGTACTAACAGAGCAGGAATTATTGCCGGATGGGATGATGAAGATTCAACCTTTACTGATTTGACTGCGGCTCAAAATGCTTTTAACAGTTTGGTTTCAAATAATATCAAAAATGCAGATTCTTTCGGTTTAAGTGACGGTGTAATACAGATCGTTGCCAATAAGGAATCTAAATCAGGAGGAGCTGCCGGTAATATCAAAGCTAATATAGATATCAAGAAAGCAGACATCGGGGCAGGTGAAATTGAAATATCTTCAAAAGCTGAAGTCGAAAGGCAGGAAAGAATTGATTTAGCGGAAGCAAATGTTAACGTGGAAGATTCAAATATCACCGGTGATACGCTTGTAATTACCGCAGAATCAAAGCAAAATAAAAAATTTGATGCTGCAAATCCGCTTGATGACGTTGCTTTTATAAAAAACACATTCTTGGATATATTCAGCGGAGATACTCCGAGTGTTACGTCTTTATGGGGTGTTGCAGGCAAAGCTTCTGCTGATGTAACTGTTAAAAATTCGACATTAACTGCACTAAAAGCTCAGGGTGCAACACTTGATGACGGAAATCCAAACCCGCAAAAAGATGCATCCGTATATATTCATGCGGAAGCTTCCTCAGAGACTTCCGAAAACGCAAATTTCCTTACTCCTGCAATTATAGACATAATAAAGAATGATGATGCTAAGATTGGCGAATTTTTCAGTTCGGGAATATATAACGGTTTTGAAGGAGCAAGAAGCAGTGCAACCGTTAATGTTGAAAATTCAACAATCAATGCGAATGCAGATACTTCAAAAAATGTTGAAATCTCATCAGAGGCTTCATCAACTCTTGATGCGAATAACAGAATTTTAGCGCTCATAATGCCTGTAGGACTATACGGTGTTGGTACGGAAACAGTAGCAAAAGCTGTTGTTACCGGTTCAACTTTAAATGTAACAAATGGTGATGTTGATGTTAATGCAGTTTCATCAAATTCAAATGCCGTCAATTTAACTAATGACAGTGTTGTTTCTTATACTCTTGAAGACGGATTACTTGCTATGCTTTTGAATAATACCGTTAAAACAACAACGGAAGCCTCAGTTATTTCATCAGCTGTTAATGCAAATAATCTTACCGTATTGGCTGCAAATTTATCCGAAAGCGAATCTGAAATCGGAATGGAAGCGAAAGCCGGTACCACACCTGCCCCCGGAGGAAACGGGCAGGGAAATTCAGCTGCTTCGATAGTCGGTATATTAAATCGTTCGGATAACCATATAACATCTCTGGTAAAAGACAGTACGGTGAGAACAAAAGAAAATACGACGGTTCTTGCTCAAAGTTTGAATAAGACCTTAAATACTGCTGATGCAACTGTTACTGATGAAATGACGGAGAATCCTAAAACTTTTGATCAAACAGTCAGAGACAAATTAAAAAGTGTAAAAAATGAGTATCTTAACAAAACTTTGTTTGAGAAGATAAAAGGTAATACATCGGTTACGGCAAACCAAAGTGCAACTGCTGAAGCTGGTGGTGTTTTAATCTGGAATAATACAAACAATACTACAACTGCTAAAATTGAGAATTCTGATGTTGAAGCCGATGATGTTACTGTTCAGGCAAATACCGTTGAGCTGCTTGCAAACGGGGCAACTTCCGATGCTGCCGGTGAAGGTAAATTCGGTGTCGGCTTATCTGTTATTTATAATGAGCAGCACAATACAACTAATGCAAATGTATCAGGTTCAACAATAAAAGCAAATAATGTAACTGTTGATGCAACAACCGAATTACCTATGAATCAGGGTAAACTTACTTTTGGTTTAAAATTACCTTTTAAAATATGTGGTGTTGAAAAAATATTTTTTGGAGGCGGGTTTGCCTCTGAAGCGAACGGTAAATGGGATTTTTCATTTATACATACCAAGCCGGAAAAAGAAGATGGTGAACCTGATTTTGAACTTACAGGTATTGCCGAACAAAATATCAAAGACAATTATGAAGATTTAAAACCCAAGTTCAGATTAGAAGGTTTCTTTAATAACTTTGCCCAATCTGCAGCAAACGGTACTAACGCAGCTATTTCGGGCAGTATAGTTTATAACGGAATTGTAAATAATACGACCGCGGATATTACCGATAATTCCAGTATCACTATTTATGAAGCTGAAGATGATAATCCGCAGGGGGCATTAACGGTAAATGCCGTCAATTCTGTTATAGGTTACAATGCGGCAGGTTTAATAGATTTTCTTGTTAAACAAATTAATTATAAGATTCCGGGGCAGCCTGATGAAGAATATGAACCTACTTTTGAAGCAGGCAGATTTGGCTTAGGAGTCAACCTGTTTTGGGATAATTATACAAACAATGCAACTGCAAAAATTGATAATTCAACAGTACTGGCTGAAAAAGGAGCAGTTAATGTTGATGCAGCAACAGAACAATCTTATCTTTCTGCGAATATGACCGGCGCTAAATCAGAGGCTTTTGGTATTGATGGCAGTATAAACGTTCAAAAAATAAAAGGTGATACAAATGCTTTGATTTCAAATATCGCAAATGAAAATGAAATAAGAGCTATGGATGTTTCCGTAAATGCCGGAAATGCCCATGTTAAAACAACTGCAGGTGTTATTAAAAGAGATGATGAAACCAATCAGATTGTATGGAAAGTACAGGACCCATCTGCTCAGGGTGATGACCAATATGTAAGAGAAGCAAAAGATCAAATCACAAATATAATTCTTCAGGGTGCGTGGGTAGCTCAATCTGAAGAGGTTAATAATACCGTACAGGCAAATTCCGGCGGCGTTGCAATTGGTACAAGTTTAACGGTTTCAGATGTTGACAGAAGTGTTAAAGCTTCAATTGAAAACTCAACGGTTACTTCAGCAAATGATTTAAGTGTAAATGCTGATACTTACAACCAAAAAATTGATGTTGAAGTTGCAGCAGCATTCTCAGGCGGTGTAACACAAAAAGCAGCAGAAGTTGAAAATGCTGAGGCTGATGTTGATGCTGCGCATGATGATGAAGATGATAATATCTTCGGAAACCTGTTTGACAACGAAGATGAATATATGAAAAATCCTGTAGGAAACAAATTATCGGAACTTCAGGGGCAATTTTCAATGTCAATTGCGGGTGCCGTTGATGTTTCAACAGACAGCACAAAAGTCGAAGCTTCAATTTCAAATTCAACGGTAAATGCCGGTAATAGTTTAGAGGTTAAGGCAAATAGAGAATCAAAAAATATAAATTTTGACGGCGGTTTAGGTAAATCCAAAAAAGTTGGTGCAGGGGCAGCAGTAAATTACTTTAAACAAGAAGGCAGTGTTAAATCATTTATTGATAACTCAACCATCACATTCTCAGGCGACACTCCCACAATGGATCTTGCTGCAATCAATAAAAATTGGATATTGGATATTGCTGTAGGCGCAGGTGCGGCTGTTAATTCGGCAGAGGAGGGTCAAGGTTTTCAGGCTGCAATTGGCGGTTCTGCTTCCATTAATACTTTAAAACCGACTATTGAAGCATATATTAACGGTTCAACAATTAAATGTGCCGAAAATAATAATGACAAAATTGATACAAAACTTGAAGCGAAAAATGATGTTGATATTATTGCAATCTCAGGCGGCGGTTCTTATGTACATGGCGGTACTTCAGGGCTATCTGCAGGTGCTGCATTAAACTATAACAATATTAAAAATACAATTTCAACCTATATCAAGGATTCTACATTAGACAACATCGGTAATTTAACAATGTTGTCTGATGCGGATAACAACTTTAACAGTTTTGCAATTGCCGGAGCTATTGTTACAGGCACTGACAGCGGATTTAATTTTAACTTTGCAGGCAGCGCAGATATAGATTTTGTTCACGATACAATTAGTTCAAAAATAATTAATTCAACAATTACGGCTAATGATGATATTGAAGTACAAGCAAACTCAAAAAGTGAAAACTTTGTGGTTGCGGGTACTATTGATTTTACAACTGCACAGAGTGGCGCAGGTGTTAATGGTGATGTTTCCATAAATGTTTATAGAAACGACATTACATCCGAAATTGATAAAGATTCTAAAATTTTAAAAGCTAATGATGTTAAAGTTTCTGCAACATCAACCGAAAAATCGAATGTAATTCCTGTAGGTGCTGCTGTTGCTACCGGTTCGCAGTACTTGATGGCTGCTGCAAATATAGGTGTAAATGTTATTGATAATTCGGTTAAAGCATACGCATCCGGTAACATTGGTTCCGGCGAAGGGGCAGAAAACATAAACAACCTGACTGTTTCTGCGTATGATGAAACGACACTTTATACAAGAGGCGGTACTATTGCTTTGGCAAGTGCTGATTCAGTAGCTAATTTGGCAGCTTCTGTTAATGTTGATAAAATTGACAAAACGGTTGAAGCAAAAATAAAAGATGCTGATGTAAAAGCCAATGGCGATGTATCCGTTCTTGCAAATTCCATCAACTCTTTAGGCGGAACAAAAAATGACGAAGGCGGATATACAAGAGATGATGTTACAACGGACTCTTATAAAGAAAGGATGTTCAAGAAGAATGACGATGGTGAGTATGATGATTTAAAATTAGGTAACAGTTTCCTCAATTGGAATATGTTCTATAATGTATCTGCGGGTGCGCATGTATCAGTTGGGGGAGCAGGTATCGGTAAAGTTATTGAAAATGCCGTAACCGCTCAAATTGATAATTCTGAGATTGAAGCTGATAACTTATCCGTTGCAGCCAGAGATTATTCCGTAAAAAATATTATAGCAGGCTCTATTTCAGCTTCAGCCAAGGCTGCCGCAGGGTTGCAGGCTCTTTATACACGAGATAACAGTACAACTTATGCAATGATTACAAACGGGTCTAAATTAACGGTTGCAGATACATTAGAAATGCTTGCAAATAACGTTAAAGACAGTTATGAGATAATGATTGCTGGTTCAGGTGCTGGCAAAGGTGTAATTAATGCAAATATCGTAGTTAATAATATAACCGATAAGGCAATTGCAAAAATTGACAATAATTCGACCGGTAATGAAATTAAAGCAGGAACATTAACGATTAATTCGAATGAAGATATAAATTCAAGTCACATTGTCGCTGCTGCCGGCGGTGCTACCGGTCTTGCTCTTTCTGTTGCACCGTTAGTTAACAACTATAATATGACGACGGAATCAGTAATTGCCAATGCGAAAATAAAAGATGCCGCAATTGATATGGATGCTCAAAGCAAATTGGGTACTCTTGATATTTCCGTTGGGGTTGCCGGTGTAGGAAAAGGTTTGGCAGGTACGGGTGTCGCAATCAAGAATAATTATACTAATACCGTAAAATCATATATTAATGGTTCGGTTATTGATACAACAAAAGCAATCGATATTGATGCAAATTCGATTATTAAATCTAATAATTGGCTGGCATCACTCAGTGTTGCAGGTCAGGGTATAAGCATAGTTACCAATGTGTTGTTGAATAATGTGATTTCAACGCTTGAAGCAGGTATAAAAAATTCAACAATTGAAAATGCAGGTGCAATAACCATTAATACCAATAAAAACAAAAAAGATGATATAAGTAACAAAGCTATCGGTCTTGGTGCTGCAGGTCAGGGAGCTTCTGCCCTTGTAAATGTTGTTCAGAACATATATAAAAATACTGTTAACTCATATGTTGATAATACTTCTTCAACAACAATTGATTCTTTAACTGTTAATTCAAGTTCTGACAGGAAACTGGAAAATATTAATTTAGGTATATCTTTTGCAGGAATGGGTGCAAGTTTATTGGCAAATGCACTTGTTAATCAAATAGATTCTTCTACAAGTTCAGTAATAAATGTACAGGATAAAACTTTAAATGTTGCAAATGCTTTGGCTATTGATGTTAAGGATAATACCACAGCTTATAATACTATGGGTATGATTAACGGTGCCGCTGAAGGGGCTGCTGCCGGGGCTAATATTAACCTTTACTATGCAAATAATATTGCAGAAGCCGAAGTTAAATCTTCTGAAAGCGGACGAGTTAATGCAGGCTCTTCAGATATACATTCAACAATGGTAAACGGCTTGGATAATTCCAATATAGGCGTTTCTATAGGTGGATTTGGTGCCATTGCAGGTGATGTTGCTGTGATAAAACTCGGTAAACGTACGGCAACCTATTCACAGGCTGAACAAGAAAGCAAAATTAAGGAATCCGTTGATTTTACCAAAGATAAATACGACAAAATTACGGCGGATGATGCTGATAATGTAAAAAATCTGTATACACCTACAAGTTCTCCTGCAGATATCAAAACGGGGGCTATTGCAAGTGTTAACGGTAATTTAAAAACTACAAACGATACAGCAATTAAAGCTGAAAGCAAATTAAAAGGTTTGGGTAATGATGAAAAATTAACTCTTACAAATGTTAACGTTAGTGCAGGACTTGGTGTTGTTGGGGTAGGTGTTAAAAATGTTCAGCTTGCAAATAATACTTTAGCGGAAATTTCAGGCGGAAATGTTGAAAGTAAAAGCGGTAAAGTATCTGTTAATGCTGAGACAATGGCAAATGTTGAAATAAAAAATACCAAAGTTGAGGTATCAGGTTTGACAATTTCAGGCGGTGGGTCTGTATATAACAACACCTCTGAAACTGTTGCGCAGATAAAAGATGCAACTGTAAATACCGCAGGGGATATTGATGTCGTTTCAAAATCAACAAGCAAATCCTTATTAGACAGTACAAATGTTGTTGTTACCGGCGATCAGATTGTTGCGGTAGATTTGGCTGAGGCAACTGATACAAATAAGAGTGTTGCTTTAATTACAGGTAATACAAATATTGATGCTGCAGGAAAATTGAATGTTCATTCAACCGTTAATACAGATTTAAGTTCTGTCAAGAGTACCGTTACTGTTGCCGGTGCCGGTATTGTAAGTGTGTCTAAAAATGAGGTCAGAGCAAATACTATCGGTAAAGCAATTATCGAAAATGTTAACGGAACAATAAAAACAAACGGGCTTGATATAATAACTGATTATGACATGATGTTCGCTTATTCAAAGGCAAACGTTACTTCAGTTAAATTAGGCGATGTTGCATCTGTTGACAGTTCCGGCGCATATATGAATGCTAATTTTAAATCAGGTATCGATAGTTTATCCGGACTTATCATAAATAATACAGGGGCAACAAATATTACAACAGCTAAAGATAACGGAACGGAAGGTATTGTCGCAAAGGGTGAAATACATAATGTCCATGTATCTTTACAAGGATTTGTCGCAACTACAAGTGCGAAATCGGAAAATACCGCAGCTTCTTCTACCGTATTAAAGGCTCACGAACATACTGCAAATAGTATGAATATTAATTCATACTTAAATTCAACAGCTGTTTCAAATGCCGGCGCAACTAAAGTAACTGTCGGTATAGGTGTAAATGCAGTATCTGTTGATGCAAAAGATACAAGTACTATGAGTGTGGATATTGGCGGTTCTAATACAATTACTCAACATGCAATAATTAATGCGACTCATACCGCCGGTGTAAATTCGGATTTAAGTGCATTTAATTTTGGCGGTTTAATAGGCGGCGGTCAGAGAGTTCGTATAGATTCTAATTTGGTTGCCAATACTACCGGAAATATTGGCGGTGATTTCAATGCTAATTCTGCAAGTATAACGTTTAATACAACAAGAAATGCCGTAATGAGTAAATCTTCAGGATCCGGGGCAGGAATTTTAAATATTGGTGATGTGTATGCTTCAAATTTACTAAAAGGAGATTCTGTATTAAATATCAGTGCACTAAATACTGATACCGGTAAAGGTATTAATAAATTTACAATAAGAAATGCTTCTACGAATATATTTGATGTTACTTCATCAAACGGTGCCGGCGGATTTATTTCTATCAATGCAGACAGAATGAAGACAGAATTTGATTCCGGTACTACAACCAACATTTTGAATGCGAATATTAATTCAGATGATCAAGTAACATTTGGTGTTGAAAATAATTCAGTAATAAAAGATACTGCATCAATTGGCGGCGGGGGGTTCGTTGCTATAAATTATGCCTCTACTGACAATACATACGGAACAAAAGCTAAATTGCTCATAAAAGATAGTAACATTAATGCAAAGAATATTGGTTTAAAAAGCCAGGCCAATACAAGAACTGCTCAGGGCGGTTATGTTGATTATGCCGGTGGCGCAGGTGGATTTGTTGCTTCAGATGTAATAAATATCAGTAATACCATTAATCAGACAAGTGAAATTCAAATCCAAAATTCGTTATTACATGCGAAGAAAGATATTGTTGCCTCTGCAATAACGTTAGCTTCATTTAAAGAAAAAGTCGATACTACAGTTGGTGGTTTTACTGCAATTCCGCGAAGCAGAGCATGGATTACCGTTACAAATAATAATATAATCAATGTAGATTCTTCTTCAAAGCTCAAGGCAAGTGATGAACTTGAAATTAATTTTAATTCGGACAATGCACTTGAAGCTCGAGCAACCTCAGAAGCTCATCACTTTGGCTTTAAAGATCCTGTTGCTGAATCCTATGTTTCATTGACAGTAAATAATACCCTGCAAAATAACGGTTCAATTGAAGCCGGTAATTTAGTTGATATTAACTATATGACAAATTCAACCAACAACCTGACACAATATGCATATGCAGAAGCTCATGCCGCTATTCCAACAACAACCGAGGACGGAAAATTAACCAAACATATAAATAATACTCTGCAGGTTGGGGCAGGTGCTGATATCACGTCAGGAAAAGATGTTGAAATAACATATTCAGCAGGTAAAGGTTCCGAATCTTCTTATATAAATTACAAGAGTGTTTGCTACGCATTGTTTGGTATTCCGATTACAAAAAACGGTACTCCAAAAAGTAAACTGGATGTTGTCCATACTCCAAAATTAGAACTTGACGGAGAAATCGTAGCAGGTCAGAGTAATTCTAAATACATGAAGATTAATCGCGACGGTACGATTGATAAAGAAACATTAAAAGGTTTTTATGATGATGATTATGTTCTATCAGACGGTGAGATTATTCCCGGTTCTGATATAAAACAAAAAATTCTTGATTCTATTAATATTGAGATAGAGAATTTAGAGGAATCTATAGAGGAAGCCGAAGCTGAAATTGTGGGCTTAGATGCTAAAATAGGTGATATTGATACCGAATTGACGGAAATGCGTGCGCAATTAGATGAAATAGATGGTCTGATTGATAATGGTTATAAATTAAAATCCACAAATGATTTTTATACCATAGTTACGGATGCTGTTAAAGTTCTTGTTGTAAACGATGCGACAGCTCCTGTATCTGATGCGGATTTTGCAACTATTGCAGCAGCATATGATGCAGTGATTGATGAGATTGATGCATATAACGAAGCTAATCCTGCATTACCTAAAAATATTCCTACTATGACTGAATTTTTTGATAATATAAACAATTATGACTCAAGTATCGTATCAGATGCGGATAAAGCAGTTATAAACGGTTTGAGCACAAATCAAAAAACAACAATTCAAAATGCTTTCTATACAGTAGCAAGCAGATTGGATATCACCGAAAAAGGTGAATTTACCGTTTATGTATATGGTAATGATAAATATATTGAAGCTACAAATCCAACAGTTGTTGCCAGTCGTCCGACATGTGATGAAATAATTGATTTGACTAATTCAATAACAAAAAAAGAAGATTATAAAGCACCTCTGGCGGACAGAAAAGCTGTTTTAAATGCTGATATAACGGCATTTAGTGATAAAAAATCAGACATGCAGGACAGATATACTGAAGTTGAGCAAACTCCGGATTCAGAGTATGAGAAAAAATCAGGCGAATATTCTATTGTCTTTAATGATATTTATGCAGCTTCTTCTCATATAAATGTATCAGGCGCATATTCTACAAATATCTTCCCGCAGGGCTCAGCGGGCGGTAAATTCTCTGTTGCTTCTCCTGGGTTAAAAGTAGATAACTATTCAACCCGTACATTAGTATTTAATGATATAAGTCTTGGTGATCAGGTTCAAAGCGGGCTTATTATAAATGGTAAAAATTTCAGCGAATTTGCTGACAAGGATCAGGCTGTAAGCGGCTGGGATGCATTTAACTATATTTATAATATGCCGGGTCATAAGGCATTTAGTAATCTGGAAACAAACGGTGTCCACTATATAAGTAACAGTGGCGGTATAAGCGGAATAACGGTAAATAATTACTATGATATTAATCATCCGTTTGCTTCTACTTGGACAGATATTCCTTTTTCAACAGAAAAATCAAATGTATATATTATCGGTGATATAAGTACTGACGGTGATCTTAAAATCTGGAACGAAAGCGGAGATATAGGAATATTCGCTGCTGATACGTTAGAAACGGATAACGACCAAAATGTACTCGGCATAACAGATAATGATATAAAAGTTAATAATATGTCTCTAATATCAACAAATGGTCGAGTCACTTTAGTAATTTATGACATAAGTACCGAAACAACAACTCCTGAACCATTTCATATAAAACCTGATGATTATATTTTTGCCCGTGACGGATTTTCTATGATGGTGGACAGAGAGGTTGATATTCAAGGTCCGATTAAGACAGGTTATTCAGAGAGAAGTCTGACTATAACCGATGATATGATTAAACCTGAAAATCTTATTTTGGATAATACTTCAGGCGAAACCAATATGATTAATCTCGGCGGAACAAATATATCGCCGTATCTTAATGCGACAAATAATATCAAAGCAATTTATAAAGATGGTCAAATTTATTTATATAATGTTCCCGAGTTGAGTCCAAATAATGGGGTTGCTATAGTAGATACTCAAGGAACAAGGGTTTCCATGTCCGGTAACGGATATTTAACCATTGCTGACGGATATCAGAATATAGCAATTGACAACCAAACCTCATCACAGTTAAATGTAAATGAGATTTCAAATACAAAATTTACGGGGATTATAGCTGATACAATACAAGATGCTTATCCGGACAGAATTACAAGAAATACTCTGGATAATGCAAACACAACGATTAATTCTGTCGGAAAGCTTTCCCTGAATGGTATTATAAGAAATAATGTCGATAACGGACCACTATATCATATTTATGATGGCGGTACTTTAAATATAGCTGCCAATAACGGTTTGGATGTTAAAAAGCAGATAAGATTGGTTGATAATGTCCCGACAGTTGTTGACTCAATTTATGCAGGCGGTCTTGTTGATATTACAGTTAATGGTGGTGAAACTCTTATTTCAGGTAATATTACGGATAAAGGTGATATTAATATCTATAATTTCGGTAATGATAAAGTTGATATTAATGGGGATATTACTGATAATGCAGGAAATATTAATATTCAGAATGATGGTGCCGGAAAATTATCCATTAATGGTGAAATTGTTGACCTTGAAGGGGATATAAGCATATTGGGAACAGGCTCCGGTGTAACTGAACTCACTAATGCAATATATGCAGAACTCGGAGATATAGATGTTGTTTCAAAAGGCTTAACTGCAACTCAAGATTCCGTTATTACCGATAAAAAAGGTAATGTATCCGTTACAAATAATGCAGGCAGTCTTGATTTAGAAGGTTTGATAATTGCTCAGGACGGAAATCTTTCTGTTCATAATAACGGTACTTCGGCAACTGTTGCCGGTGCAATAAGAGATGAAAAAGGTGATTTAACGATTATCAATACAAACGGTGATATGACTATATCATCAAATATATATCACAATTATTTGAATACGAATTCCGAAGGTATGATTTCAATTATCAATACTCCTGATGCCGGTGCAATTGATATTCAGAGTTCAATACAAACGTGGGGTAAAGGGAAGACTGAACAGGATTTAATAACCGGTGAAGAAAAAACTACTGCTATTCTTATTGATAACAGCTCTACAACTAAAGGTATGAGTATCAGCAACGGTGTATCTGCCAGAATAGGTGATATTATCATTAAAAATGCTACGGACGATTTGACTGTTGCAGGCTTGGTTTCTGTTTCTGAACATGGTGATATAAGTATATTAAATGCCGGTGATGATTTACAAACTTCTGCCAATGCTGAAATATTCAATCAAAAAGGTAATGTTAGTATCTCAAATACAGGAACAACCGGGAAAACTCTTATTGGCGGCAAAATAGATAATCAGGATGGAAATACAAGCCTTTCAAGCAATGGTATAATTCTTGAAGTTTCCGGAACCGTCAATAACAGTAACGGTAATATTGATATGACAAATACTAACGGTCAGTTAAGAATTGTCGGTGACGTTGCAAATAAAGGCGGTGATATTACTGCTTCTAATACAGGTTCTTATACCGAAATTACAGGATCTATAACAAACGAGACATTATCAATTACTCAAGATGAACAAACAATCACAAAATCTGGCAATATAAACTTGAGTAACGAAAATGGTAACTTTAGAATTTTAGAAGGTGCTGAAATAACCAATACTTCAGATAGTGCCGAAACAGGAATTTTAGTTACGAACTTTGGGGATGACTTCCAAATGGCAGGAAACATAAGCAGTCTTGATAAAGGTGATATAGAGATTACTAATACCGGCAACGGGTATACCACTATTTCAGGAAATGTTTCTGCAAAATCCGGTGATATTGATATATCTAATTCGGTATCATCTAAAAAGTTGACAATGTCCGGAAATATTACGGATGAAAACGGCAATATAGATATTACAAATGATAGTACTGACGGTACATCTGTTTCAGGCAAGGTTACAAACGTAAAAGGTGATACGACAATTGTAAATAATGCCGGAGATTTGGAAATTACAAGTACCGCTGAAATAACGAATACCGAAAGCGGAAATATTGATGTAGATAACAAAGGCGGCAAATTCACAATTGCAGGCCTGTTGAAACACTCCGGACTCGGAAATATATTCGCAAAAAATACTGGTGATAAAGAACTTGAAATTGCGTCAACCGGTATCGTAGAAGCCACAGATGGTGATATAAATATTACTAATGACAGTGCAGCCGGTACATCTGTTTCAGGCAAAGTTACAAACGTAAAAGGTGATACGATAATTGTAAATAATGCCGGAGATTTGGAATTTACAAGTACTTCGGAAGTAACAAATACTGAAAGCGGAAATATTGATATAGAAAACAAAGGCGGTAAATTCACAATAGCAGGTCTGTTGAAACACTTCGGACTCGGAAATATATTCGCAAAAAATACGGGTGATAAAGAACTTGAAATTGCGTCAACCGGTATCGTTGCAGCAACAGATGGTGATATAAATATTACTAATGACAGTGCAGCCGGTACATCTGTTTCCGGTAAAGTCACAAACGTAAAAGGCGATACTACAATTGTGAACAATGCCGGAGATTTGGAATTTACAAGTACTTCGGAAGTAACAAATACCGAAAGCGGAAATATTGATGTAGATAATAAAGGCGGCAAATTCACGATTGCAGGTCTGTTGAAACACTTCGGACTCGGAAATATATTCACAAATAATACGGGTGATAAAGAATTACAAATCGCTGAAACAGGTGTTGTAAATACTGCAAACGGCAATATTGATGTTCAGAATTCAAATACCGGAGGAGTTGAAATTGGAGGTTATATTGGTTCTGATAAGGGTAAAACCGATATTACAAATACTGCCGAGGAAGGTATTAAAATTGCAACAACGGGTGCTGTACATAACAAAGACGGCAATATTACAATATCAAATACTAATACTACCGATAATGGAGCAGGTATAGACGTTCAGGGTATTGTTCAGGCTGATAAACAGAATATCCGCATTAATAATACGGGTGCAGATCTTACAATCGGTGAATATGAAAGCAGCAACGATAATTATATCAATGCCGTTACCGGCAATGTTACGATTAATCAGAAAAATGGTAATATAATAAACAACATTACCGATCCTGATGCTTCTAAGACTCATCAGAATGTTGATAAAGGAAATCCTGAACAAGGCTATAAAACACTTATTGCTGCAGGAAATGATTTGACGATAATTGCAAAAGACGGTGATATCGGTTCAACAAGTAATTCAAATCCCGGATTCAGTATTGATGCGAAAACAAGGGATTATACCGAATCATTAAATGTAAACGTAAAGGGTAATGTTACTGCCCGTACAATAAATGAAAATAATACAGATAAACGTCTTGTTAATATCAGAGCAAAAGAATCCGGTTTGAAAATAAAAGATGTTACTTCAGACGGTAATGTAATGCTGACGGCAGCAGACTGGAAACAGGCAGATGTAAGACCTACTCCTGATGACAAGGCATATTTCAGAGGGTATTCTGTTCTTAATGCAGCGGAAGATGGCAAGAGTGCGGTTACGGGTCAAAATATATCCGTAATTTCAAGTAACAATATCGGTACTGAAGCAAAACCGCTCTCATATACTCAGGATACAAAGAATGAGCCAAATTCATCCGTAAGTATAGAAGCAGAAAATAACATTCATTTATCAGGAAAATCAAATTCTAAAAACGAGGCAAAAATTAATCAGCTGATTTCAAAGAATGGTACAATCGATTTCACCTTGGAAAGTGATGCGGCTATTGGTACGATTACATCAGGCGGCGGGTTAAAAATTACTCAAAAAGCTCAAAATCTGACAATATATGATATTGGTGGACAAAGTAGTGCACACGGTGGTTCGAAGCTCGGATTTGATGATATCTTGTATCCTCATGATGATTTGGTAGTCGGCAAGTCTGCGGATGCTTCTTCAAGCAGCGTAATTCCAAAATATATAAATATTAAAGTTTTGGATGCAATTGATAATCCAAACAGAGGTGAATCGAACTTAAAAATCTATACAGCATATGTAAGAGGTAATAATGGTGATAATGCACACTATTACGCAGACGGCAGCAGACTCGCCGATGTAACTTTAATGGCTGATAATATATATGCAAATTCCGCAAAAGCTCCGGATTCAACTGTGTCAACAAAAGCATATCCGAACGGTTACAAGCAAACCGATAAAACATTTACGGACGAAGTATTTGGCGGTGACGGAAGCGTAGTATATGAAGCTCAGGGTATTAATGCTTACGGTGAAGGTACTGAGTTGTCGTTAGATATAATAGGGGTTGATCCTGATATTGTAAAAGATATTGTATCGAAGCCAAACAGAAACTTATATGCAGAACAACGCTCAGTTTTGGATACTCCTGCAAAATTCCTGAATGATAAAGACAGAGTACCATTCTATAATGTTGATTATAAAGCGGATATGGCGGTAGTTTCTGTCAATGATTACGTCAATACAAACAGAGGGGTATCGGTTGATACTATATATGCAAATAATTCATATATAAATACTTCGGATACAAACTTGAAGGTAGGTGACGGTTATATTACAAATTATGCTGAGTTCAGAAACAGAGATAAAATTGCTGTTGTAGATAATGATTTCAGAAGAATTGTAAAACCTGCCGATATTCAATTATATACGCAAAAGACAGGTTCATTCAATCTGACTTTGGATGATTCTATCAATATGCATACTTCTGCACCGACAGTATATAATGAACCGCATATGTTAGTAAACGGTTATCACAGTGCTTGGAGTTTTGTAAATCGTGGTTTCAAAGAAAATAAAGATCTCATAGACAATACACAGATGGTTTATGATATAGATAAGAACAATTATGATGAACCTTCAAAACGTATCTCAATGAGATTTGATACGACAAAAGACAGTGAATTTTGTTCGGATGTTGTGATTTATGATATCTCGACAACAGGAGCATTGATTAGAAACGATAAGAAGCTGAAACGCGGTAAAAAGACAACCGTAAAATTCAAATTTGATGATGTTGATATAAAAGTAAAAGCGAAAGTTGTATCTACCGAAGGCAATAAAGCGGGTATTAAATTCCTTGATATGCCGGAAGATGTGGCAAATAAGATTTTGTACAGATTTATGCAGCAGGCGGATTCAATGAAAACTAATCTGACAACATCAAGATAAAATTAAAAATACTAAAATAATTTCTTGCACTACTGCAGCTAATAGAACAACTCTTTACGGAAGTATTCTTTTATCTGGGTAAATATTTAATTGGATATGACAGCCTCATTTTTAATCATATTTACCATTGGCAAATAAAAACCAAATATATTATGATTATCCTCAAAACTTTTGGCATATATATCTCCTTTATGTGCGACAATAATTTGTTTTGATAGATATAAGCCGAGTCCGACACCTACCTTATTAAATTTTGCTGCATGGGAGACATATTTCTTAAACAGATTATTCATTGTTTCAGGATTTATGTATGCACTTTTATTTTTTGCTTCAAAATTTATACCTTGTTCATTCTGTTTTATATTAATAAAAATTGGAGTATTATTATAGGCATATGAAATTGCATTTCCCAATATGTTTGTAAGTACTCTTTTTATTTGCATTCTGTCGCATTCGGTAACGAAAATATTTCCTTTTTTATTTATGTGAATTGTAACATTTTTCTCTTTCTGCATTGAATCAAGTTCATTGACAGTTTCTTCAACCAAAGAAATAAAATTACATTTTTCATAATTGAGAGTATAGTCACCATTTTCATATTTATATGTACTTAGGAGTGTAGAAAGCATTTCATACATAAAGTTACATGAATCTTTTGTTAACATCAGCAGTTCTCTTTGTTCGTTATTAAGGGGTCCCATATGATCGTTTAATAACAGGTCAAACACCATTTATAACATCAGATTCCCCATGTATAAATATATTTGCCAGCTACATTAATCCGTTTGAATTACAAGGAGATGATTTTGAAATTTATTTTCCAATTTCTCCAACCCTTGCATTGTTATATACAAATAGAAAAGGTTATAAAGATACTGAAAAAACAAAAATTACATTAAATGATAAAAAGACAATATTACAATTTAATAAATCAATTAAAAAACTTGCAAAAAGATATTTATATAGTAATCAAAAAAGTATACTAGTTATTTGAAAAATTTCCCTTTAATGCTTGCAATATAGGATTTAACCAATAACAATTCTCTTCGTCATATGGATTATTTATTTGATTTATTGCGTAAGCTTCACAATTAATATTGTGAGTATCAAATGATATCGTCTTTATGTATTGATATTTTTTACTAATCATATTTATTGATAATAGTGTTGTACTTGCATGCTTAATACGTTCACTATAAACCTGCTGAATTTCATTAATTTTCTCTATTGGATAATAATAGTTTTCTCCAATAAAATATATAACTCTGACATTTTCTTTTTTAGCAATTTTTTCTACAATCCGAGCTTTTTTGTAAAAAGTTGTTTTAATTGTAGGTGCAAATGGCATATATGAAACAGTCTTATCATTATAAATTATAATAAATGAGGGCATGATATTATTTTTTTGAGCTTTAAATATAGTATAATGCATATAGGCATAAAATTTAAAAAGTTGTGTATCATCATTTATTATATCTTGGTCAATTGGTAAATTCGCATTAATTGGAATACGTACATTCGATATTAAAGTTGGATATCCATTTTTATCATGAGTACCCATCTCTATTTGTTGTCCCCAAATAACTTCATCGTTTTCTATTGTATAATCCCAAGAAAAAGTAAAATCTTTTAAAAATATTTTTGTTTTTAGAACTTTAATTTGTTCAATTATATTTGTGCATTTAAAACACTTACATGGATAATCTACTATAACGGCATTAATAAATTTGTCCATTATAACGATGCCATTTCTTATTTTTGAATATATATCTATTTCATTTCCATTTTCCTTAAATAATATATCAATACTAAAATAAATATCTGAATTTTTATTATATTTTACCAGGTATGTTTTAATAACTTGCTCTAATGTATCTAAAGGAATATCATTATCTATACTGAGCTTGCTATCAATTATCTTTCCACAAAAATCTGGAAGATATACATAAACTTCAATCTCTTTTTCTAATTTAAATGGATTTTCTTTAACTGTTTCATTTCTTTTATCAATAAACCACCTTAAACTATCATCATTCAATAATTCTTCTTGTTTTTTTCTATAATATTCTTTTAATTCCTTAGTGTTGAAACTTTTTTGCATTACAAATGTTATATTTCTAAATTCAGCAAAAAAATTGTCTATAAGAGGAATACTTTCAAAAATATCTTTTGTAATACTAAGAGAATTTAAACTATTTAATGCATTGTAGTATTTTTGTAATATTGGATAAATTTTATCATCCATAGTTTGTTTTCCTATTTTATCATATTCATATTTACATTTACATTTACATTTTATTTATTCTTGCAATCTTTCGACATTATGATTAAATGTTGGAGGTAATGGTTTAAACTCATTTGTATTACGACCTAATGTTCTTTGAAAATTACGTAATTTTTCTATTTCAATTTCTGTAGCTAATAAAGTTGCATTATTTCCACCTTTAATAAAAACAGGATTAGACTCAACGCTTTTTTTAGGAGCAACAAGACATGAGTGACCATATTTAGATGTATTAACTTGAACAACATAACAATGTAGGTCCCTTGCTGCTGAATGCACAATATTATCATAATAAGTTGTATCTTTATTCCATTCACTTATTGTTAAGAAATCTACCTGAGATTTCATTATAGAACGATCTTCTATACAAGCAATTTCAAAACAATTATATGCACTAAAATACGCACCATTCCATTTGAAGATATAATATACTCTATCAGTTATCTCTGAAGGTACATCTAATCTATTATCTTCAATGGTTTGAGTTTCTTCTGGAGCATAGAAATACTTTAACCTAGGAAGTGTAAACATAAAAGTAGTTTCTTCTCCGTCCTCTGTTTTAAACTTTACCGGTAACATTGTAATTAGAAAATTACCACAGAGCTTATTATTTTTATTGTTTACAATTATATGTTCTAAGCCAAATATTATACCCATATTTTTATTTTTTAAATGTTTTTGTATTAATTGCATCCATTCGATTGGAATAGATAATTCTGGAAATACTAGTAAATCAACATTATTTTTTTGAGCTTGAGTTATTATCTCACGAATTTGACCGTACCTATTTTCTGATAAATTTGGAGTACCTTGTATTGCAGAAAGTATATTTTCTTCTTTTATATGAATATTTGAAATACCTATTATAAATTTGTTTTTATTTTTTTTATATTTAAAGTTAAAACTTAAAAATCTGGTGCTACCTGTTTTTGAAGTATTGATATTTATATTGTTTTTATATCTATTTTGACATATTTCGTAAAATTCTTCTGCAATTTTATTGTTTATTGTACTCAATTCTGTTGTATTTAAGTGCGAATAAAATTTTAGTAAATTTAAATCTTCAATTCTTACATGTATAGGAGATAACTCTACTAACTTGTTGTTTATATTTAAATCTAGATTTTCTTGGGATTTTAATATTTCAGTTACGGAAATTTCTTTTAAATTCTCATTACTATTTAATTCTTCATAAAAAGCATTTGTGTAGTTATAAGCTTCAACCCCAATATAATCGTGAAAAAACATATTGGAATATTTGAAATTTTGAGCTAGATTGTATATGTTCTCAAAATCATCAATCTTACCAGATAATTTTTCTAACAATGACAAATTTAAACTCCCCGCTAATGCCAATGACATCTTTAGAGTTTCTCTCATACTATTTTTTAAATATCTGCCGATTAAAAAATTCTTGTTGTTATCTTTTATTGTTGTCTGAATTTTATCAATATTTTTTAATGAATATTCATAAAAGTCTATAATAATTTTTTTTGAATATTCCTGATTTAAAATAAATAAATATGCAAAAAGTTTGTGCCAAAGAGAATTTAATATTAAACAATATTTGCCATTAAAATAGTTGTTAATTATTTTTTTTACATTACTTTCTAGTATATTAGATTTTAAATATTTGGCTATTTGTATTTTTTTTGCTAGTAACACGCTAGTACTATATTTATCTATTGTATATTTTTCAACGCTTCGTAATTTATTAACTGAATCTGTATAATGCACAAAAAATGTTTGTTTTGTATATTCCTCATCAATTTCTTTATCATCAGGTAGAAACTGGAATTGGCTTGTTGTTGCTGCTAAATTATTTTTAAATTGCTCTAATACAACATTTGGAGCGGATGCGTCTACTAAAAACATTTTTATCTTATTTTTCTGTAATGTTAGATTTGGAAAATCTTTTAGTAAAAGAGTTTTGTGGTCTTTTTTGTCCTCCTCAATAATACCTGACAAAAAATGGTTAATTAATCTACTATCGGATAATTCATTATCTATTGGGCAATTAATATTCGGACAATAATCTTTTTCACAAACATATTTGTTCTCAAATACAAATAATAAATCGTCTACATATCTGCCATAATAGCAAGGTCTTATATTATTTATAACTTTTTTGTCAAGAGATTTTAAATAATAATTTGCTAATATATTTGATGATAACATACCAATAGGCAAAAAATTGTTATTTAAATCTTCATTTATATTATAGTATTTTTTTATTAATTCTCTGTACCTATCGTGAATTTTTTTAATTTTATCGTTCAAGTTATAATATTTAAAATTTTCTATTTTAGAACTTATAGTATTAAATACTTCTTTATATTTTAGGTCAATATGATAATAATATTTTGTAATGTCTAATGATATTATCAGAGCGTTACGTCCTGATGCACGTAATTTTTCAACTTCGTTTATTGCATTATCTCGCCATTTTGGATATTGATTAAAATAATTTTTAAATAAATTCCGCCCTATTTTCACCTGTCCATTGTCATCTAGATACAATTTATTAGAATAATAATATTCATCAGTAATATTATCAACGTATATACATTTATCATTTTCAAGTACATATCCGCATTTCACAATCCATAAAACGTCTAAAATCTGTAATATAATAGGCATGTCAATGTAAAAATTTACATCTTCTATAATATACTTCTTGCTAACATTACGATTTGATATTAGCTGCGTTTCATCAATATCTAATGAAGCTTCCTTTAAATTATATTCCTTTTGCGTCAAAACTTTTTTAGGCAAGACATTAAAAGCGATTTTTGATAAATATTTATTAAAAATCAAATCATCTGTATATATTTCATTTATTTTATTTGTTAATCGATTCCAAAACAATTCTTCTTGACTATTATTTATGTCATCAAAATCGTCTAAAAATATATTTTCATCATATATATCCCATTCTCTTTCAAACTCAACAAGCTTTTTCCTATTGAAAAAATATGCTTTATCATAGTATATGTAATGCTTTAACTTTAAATATGCATCTTTTACGTCCTCTAAAGAAAAAAGTTCCATATATACTCCTTTATATCGTTAATTAGTGTATTTATTAAGAACACTTACAACAATCTGCTTCATCACATCAATTTCTTCCGGTTTACTTTCTGCAATAAGTAGTGTTAGAGCAAAGAGCGTTCCGCTGTCAATTATCGGAAGACTATCTCTGTAAAGCATGTTATTTCTATCCAAGAAATACAAGAAACAGCTAGCTGCAATACGTTTGTTTCCATCAGAAAATGAGTGATTTTTTGTAATTAAATACAGAAGCATTGCAGCTTTTTCTTCCAGTGTCGGATAACAATCTTTACCGTCAAATGTTTGATATATCTGATTTATAGAACTTGCAAAACTTCCGTCTTTCGGATTCGCAAATACATCCGATGCGTATTCTGATTTCATTTTATCAATAATATTTAAGTATTCTTTTTCGGAGATTTTTACTGCCGGCTTATGTGTACAACCTTTATTGTCTAATGTTTTGTGGTCAAAATCATCTAATAAATCTAAACCTTTTGCAAAATTATCAAGAATTTTTGCAACATTTTGAGCATCATCAACAGTCTCAATTTGATTTTGAATACTCCGTGATAACAAGCTAATCGTTTGCTGTAAATTAATTATTTTGGCATTTTGCGCTTTTAGCACGTTATTATTCAGAGCATAACCTTGTGTTAAATATTTTTTCAAAACATCAGTTGCCCAGATTCTGAATTGAGTTGCTCGTGATGAATTTACTCTATATCCGACAGAAATTATTGCATCAAGATTATAAAATTGTGTTGTAGATTTTTGTGTTTTTCCTTTTATAGCACCGTGTTTCGTGGTTGTTTCCAAAATGGAAATAACCACTTCTTCCTTTAATTCTCCTTCATTAAAAATATTCTTAAGATGTTTACTTATAGCCGGAGTTTTAACTCCAAAGAGTTCTGCCATTTGCTTTTGTGTAAGCCAAATGGTTTCATTTTCAAGTTTTGTATCAAGCGACACTGTTCCATCTTCGCTTGTATAAATTACTATTTTGCCTTTTTGAAAAATATTTTCCATGCTAAAACTCCTGTATTTATTATACCTTAAAAGTTTAAAACTTGCTTTCTTTGTTCTTTCGAGTAATGTTGTGTTGCTGTAAAGAAAGGAAAGAATATGGAAAAAGT
>JAFXXK010000027.1 GCA_017542305.1 bacterium | reverse complement strand
CGTCTTTATTCACGTCAAAGATATCGAAGAGCTTTTTATGCTTATCGTCTAATTGTTCTTTACGGACGCCGTGCTTGAACTTTTCCAAACGTTCCTGCTGTCCGCCGTTATTTATGCCGAATTCGTCTGCCATTTTCTTTTAAAATTACCTTCTGATCATATTAATACATGTACAATTACGGCAGATTTTCCCATTACTTTAATCATTTTTACATTGTGTAACATATATTTTTAGTAATCATGTGACTTTACATTAAACCTTGCTTTATTTATAATTCTTTTAGATTTAGTACAGATATTAAAAGGTGAGATAAATGAGCAAATATTTACTGGAAATTGGAACGGAAGAACTGCCTTACAGATTTATACCACAGGCAATAGAACAATTAAAAAACGGATTTGAAACGTTTTTGGATAACAACAAAACTGGGTATGATAAAGTTGATGTTTATGCGACTCCCCGTCGTTTGGCTGTTATTATTTCCGGTTTAACAGATAAGAGTTCTGATGAAGAAAAAATAATTAAAGGACCTATTGCGAAAGTTGCTTATGATGAACAGGGTAATCTCACTAAAGCAGGTGAAGGATTTGCCCGTAAAAACGGTATTAATCCAGAAGATTTGTATGTCGAAAATGATTATGTTTACGCAAAAATTGTTGTTAAAGGTAAATCAATAAAAGAATTATTACAGGAAAATGTTCCGTCAATTTTTATGAAGCTTCAGGGTGCTCATTTTATGAGATGGGGATATAATGATGCAAAATTCTCCCGTCCTATAAAATGGATTGTTTCTATTCTTGACAGAGAAGAAGTTAAAATAAAAATTATTGATAAAGAATCTTCAAATGTGTCCCGCGGTCACAGATTTGCTCAACAAAGTGTTGTTATAGGACATCCTGATGATTATGTTGAAATAATGCGTAACTGTTGCGTTATAGTTGATCAAAATGAACGTCGTCAGGTTATTATTGATAAGGCAAAAGCCGAAGCTGATAAACTTGGTGCAGTTCCTTATTATACAGATGATTTATTGGAAGAAGTTACTTTTATAACAGAATATCCTGTTCCTGCAGTTTGCGAATTTGATCCTAAATATCTTGATATTCCGGAAGAAGTTACGGTTACCGTTATGGCAGTACATCAGAGATACTTTGCACTCCATAAAGACGGTAAATTAATCAATAAATTTATCACCATGACAAATTATCTCGGTGATGATTTTACAAATATCAAAGCGGGTAATGTTCGTGTAATCAAGGCAAGATTGGATGATGCGGTATTTTTCTTTACCGAAGATACTAAAAAGCCGCTTGAAGATTACGTTACGGATTTAAAAGGGGTAACTTTCCAAAAAGGTATGGGTTCTGTTTATGACAAAACCTTACGTCTTATTACTTTGGCAAAAGATGTTGCGAAAAACCTCGGTGTTAACGACAGAACAATTGAAAGAACAGCATTACTTTGTAAAGCAGATTTGACTACTCAGTTGGTATTTGAATTTACTGAATTGCAAGGTTATATCGGCGCAGATTATGCAAGAATTTCCGGCGAAAACGAAAAAGTTTGTCAGGGTATCAAAGAACATTACTTCCCGCTAAATGCAGAAAGCGAAGTCGCATCAGGTATTGAAGGTCAGGTTGTCGGTATTGTTGACAAAATGGATACAATTTGTGCAGTATTTGCTGAAGGTAAAAAACCTACCGGTTCTTCTGACCCGTTAGGGGTACGTCGTGCAGCTCTCGGTATTATTAAAACAATCATATCAAGCGGTTTGAAAATTGATTTGAATGATTTAATTATCAAAACACTTCTGTTGTTGCCGATTAAAACAGGTGACGGAAATGTTATTGAAAAAGTTAAAAACTTCGCAGGTTCAAGTGCAGACAGAATTTCAGGTAAAGTACTCAATGAAGTAACCGAATTTATCGTTCAGCGTATGATTATTTTCCTTGCCGACAGATATTCAAAAGAAATCTTAGAAGCATGTGCTTCAAACAAAAATCCGCTTGAAGATATTGCAGATTACCTGAAACGTGTTGAAGTTGTTTCTAAACTTGATAATCCACAGTTGAATGAAAATGCAAACAGAGTTTTGAGGATATTGAAAGAAGATAATAACAAAGCAGTTGATAAAGCTCTGTTTAAACTGCCTGCTGAAAACATGCTTTTAGAACAGATTAATACGGTTGAAGATACTGATGATTATAACAAA
Organism: bacterium; assembly: GCA_017542305.1. GTDB lineage: Bacteria > Cyanobacteriota > Vampirovibrionia > Gastranaerophilales > Gastranaerophilaceae > UBA1221. The sequence goes on along the minus strand of JAFXXK010000027.1, from coordinate 41,010 downwards.
TACCTAAATTCTCTGATAGAAATTAATCCGTCAGTTCAAAAATTCTTTGATGATGTATTAGTCATGGATAATGACGAAAAAGTTAAAGAAAATCGTCTTGCACTCTTAACATTATTAAAGAAAAAATATCAGAAACTTACAGATTTTTCTAAGCTATAATTGAATTTTGACTAATTGTAAAATTTTGTAAAGTTTGTTTGTTAAAAAGTAAATTATTTTTTTTAGGATACTTTAAAATAGTACAAGATAGAAGATAAGAATTAAGTAGTAGGATTAAAAATGCTAGAACGTTTCAAAAATTTGAAAATAGTAAAAAAACTGAATGAAACAATAAGTCCAAGACTAAGATGGTTAAATTACGCAAACCATACAGTCGATAAAAAATCCACAGACTATATCTCAATGATTACAGGCGTGGAAGATATACAAACAAATTCTGACGAAAGGAGGCTGGAAGCAATGGTCAGAGAATTATTAAAGGAAGAATTCCCGAATATCGAGAATATGAAGTCCTACGAACTTCTTGTCGATGCAGTAATGCATAATATCAAGAAAAAACAGCTTCAAGCCGACGGAGATACTTTTGATTTAGACTAGGTATCATATCAAACAAAAAAGGTAGCACCTCTTAGGGGTGTTATTTTTTTGCGAAAATTCTATCAATTCTGTCAAGTTCTGGTCGGTAAAAATGCCTAAACACATTTGTTTAGACGGTTTTGGCGACTTTTATTTTTAAATTAAATCTGCCATAATAGAGTATTGTATTTAAAAGAAAATCAGAAAGGAAAAATTAAAAATGGCAGGAGAATACGGACAGGTTATAATAGAAGAAATGAACAGATTAGCACACTATATAAATTATTTAATAGATTTTGACAGAGATTACGAAAACTATCTTGATAAATTAAAAACAAGACAAGATATAGAAAACGATAAAGTTGAACTAGCCAAGCGAACGAGTAATGCTAGAACAGAAATAAGAGAACTATATTCAAAAGCAAAAAAATTACATAATGACTTGAAACAAATTTTGCAGAAATACAAGAATAATCTTGATATAAATTGCGACATGATGAACTATAGTAACAATTTAAGAAACGCAAATTTAAAAATCCCACAAAAAGTAGATTTAACAATACAAGAAAGAAAAATTCCGCAAGATGGTGTATCAACAGGCGGAGCATCCGCACTACAAAATGTTCAAGATATGTACACCAGAAACATAAATCATGAAAAAGAATTTGAGAAAAAATATGAAAATCTTACCAAACAGAAACTTGCTGAATATGTTATAGGGAAAAGGTATAATGAATATTGGTACAATAAGGCTAAAAATGAATATGGGCCCGATACCGCAGGGATGCTGGATATGGCTCATGGAAACAGGAATGATTTAAGTTATACCAAAGATGCAATTAAACTTACAAATTGGAATGACCCAAGAGTTGCCTCTGATAAAGAATATTTAAGAGAAAAAGTGATTAAAGGATTCAGCTATTATGATTATGATGAGGATAATGTTCCGGGATATTTCTTTAAAAATTATTCTGAACCATCACAAAGAATTGCAAATGACAAAGACTTTTTAGAAAAAATTAAAGAAAGCAAAAATGAGATATTAAGTAATAAGAAAGTTAGTATGGGATTTCCTGGCTATGGACCCAATACAAAATCTAATTTATATTATGCCTTTGGGAAAATAGACATAAGAAACGGATATATTGACAAAAACGGTAACTTACATGTAAAAGTTTATGATACTTATGATTTTAATCCGGAGGAAAAAGATAAACCTTTAGTAATGGCAGGAAAAAATAAAATGTTAGAAGGCGAACTTAAACCATTTTTCACGATACATGATATAATTATTCCAAAGGAAAAACTAGACGAACTATGGAAATAGATAAAAAGAAATTTAATAAGAACACAAAGGTAATATTAAATTATTTCTTTTGTGTTCTGTTATTTTTAATACTAAATAGTATTACAGTGTCGGGACATATAACTGATTTTATTGTGAGAATTTTAGAACTTGATAATGATATTAAAATAGCCATCCAAGCCGATATGGCTCTTGGGTTTTGTATAATGATTATAGTTTGGCATATATATATATATATAACAGTAATATTTTGTGGGATATTTAAGAAAATAAATAAATTAAAACTGTGTGAAAAAATATTAATTATAATATTTGTCAATATAGGATTATATTATTTTTGTATTGGTAAAATATACGGACAACAATTATATGCTCATGTCAGTTTAATTGAAGCTGTAAAAGATTATTCATTTTGGATTCTCCCTATTTATTTTTTAATATATAAATTTTGGGGATATATTACAAAAAACTCCGTTATAAATTTTGAGAAAATTGAATATTACATGTCTGTAGAATTTATAGCAGATTTGTACTTGAAAATAAAAAGGAATTACATCAAAAGACCTTAAATTTACTTTCACAATCCATGATATAATCATACCAAAAGAAAAATTAAAAAAATTATGGGAATAAAACTTAGTAAAATCCAAAAAATAGTAAACTATTTTAATTGCATATTAAACAAAACAAATAAAGAAATCAGATATTTAAAAGTTTATACTATAATATCCGTAATATTTTCGTGCTTTTGGATAGGAGTATTTTTTTTATTCTTTTTTGATGCATATTCGAGTTTTCAACAACTTCATACCCTTTTTTATTTGCTTTTGCCTTTTATTATATCTTTGACAATTTGGTTAATTGGATACTACACGAACAGTAAACACCCAATAATAACTAAAATTTTGGCATCTGTACTAAATATTAGTTTTTGGATATTGTATATATTCATAGTTCTTGAGTTATTTATTTGGATGTTATTCTATAGTCCTGAATATACAAAACTTTGGGATTATAAAAAGGCATTATCAAGTTATACATCTAAAGCAGTGAAACATTTTCCAACGGAGATACCTAAAAACGTAAAAAATATAAAACTTTTAAGGTCTTCAAGCAGTTTTACCGGGGATTCTACATTCTATCTTAAATTTGATGCAAGTCCTGAATATATAAAGCAAGAAACTCAAAAATATAAAAATATAGGTAAGAAATATACAATAGAAAACAAGACTATAAATGATTCCAATAATAGTAATTATTTTGACAGTGGTGGCTATGCAAAAAATGTACTGGATAATATACTTGATAATAAAACAGACGGATATACTATTAGAGTAATAGAACCGGAACCTAACTGTTATAGAGCTATAGCAGTTAACGGTAATACTATTATTTATATTTTAGATTTAAATTGAATAACTGGTAATCTACATGTAAAAGTTTATGATACCTATGATTTTAATCCGGAGGGAAAAAATAAACCTTTAGTAATGGCAGGAAAGAATAAAATGTTAGAGGGCGAACTTAAACCATTTTTCACAATATATGATATAATCATTACAAAGGAAAAGTAGGACAAATTATAGAAACAGATAAAAAATAAACAAAAACGACTATCCCCATGATAAGGATAGCCGTTTTTTTGCATTTATATTAACGACATCTTTATAATCTGTAGCTAAATTCTTCTTTAATTTCCGATTTTAATCTTTCTTTGCAGGATGCTAATTCTGCCTCTGCCATTTCCAGCTGTAACTGATAAGCATGCTGCTGCATAGTTAACTTTTCTTCTAACAGCTTAATCTTTTCCTGGCGTTGCTGCAAAGTTTTCATAACCGGAGATTCAGGATCGTAATCAGTACCAACCTTAGTTAAGTCGCTGTTAATACCTGTAAGACTCATCTTGGTTGTTGTGATTTGCTGAATCTTAAACTTGAGGTCCATAACCTGACCTGAAAGTTGTCTAATTCTGATACTGTCTGTAACAAAACCCATTTTCTTTGCTTCCTTTTATCTGGTTTCATTCAGATTATTTCCCTTTAAGAAGCTGTGTTGATTATTTTCTGCTATCAGTTGTTCCATTTTGTGGAATTGATGTTGGTGGTAGTTTAATCGATACTGAGCCATTTTTAATTTCTTTTTCATTGTCAGGAAATCTTTTAAACCTTCCACTATGTTGTTCACCAAGGCTTTTAGAGGGCTTTTTCTGATGATGAAGTTCTTTGAATATATCAAGAAATCTACGATTCTTTTTACATTCATCTCTAAAGTATCTTGAAGTGACATTTTGTTCTACTCCTATACACTTTAGATTTCTACATGTATATAAAAACACGCTTTTGCAAATTATTGCGTATTTTTAACATTTCTCTTAACATGTCTTAATCTAAAATGTTTGATTTACTGTTAACAATTCCGAAAGGATTGCTGAACTCACCTTTCACATTATATAACGGATAATTTTGATTAAACTTTAATTGTTTAATATTATGAGAAAATATAGTGTAATAAAATTTTACAATTTTATCGATAAGTTTAAATACTATATTATCTTTTAAAAGCTTGTCAAAAATAACCCGTATATACGTCCTGTTATCACTCATAACCTTGTCTTTCACATTATTATAAGTTTTGGATAGCTTTACTGTCGCTGTCGATGGATTCTTTCAGCATTTTTTTACATACATCGCCTTGAGTATCAAGCATTTTGCATACTGTTTCAATGTTTCTTACTTTGTTAGAAAGAATTGCATCAGCGTTAGCGGTGATATTACCGGTAACTCTCTGGTAAGCTGCTAATGCCGGAGATGTAATACCCTGCATCAAATTACCCATAACGAGTGCCGGTAAACCGTATTCACCCAAATACGGTGCTGCGGACTGCATGATACCACCCCAGCCAGAAATTACGCTGGCAACAGGAAGTACAATGTTTCTGCCTACAAAACCATATCCGTTAGCTGCACCTACGCCATAAGCTGCTGCACTTGCTACGTCGGCTAATCCTCCAATGCCTGATGCATAACCTGTTGGAACCCCTGACATTCCTGATGAAGTCTGAGTATTTGCACTGCTGCCCCAGCCGCTTATTGTTGCTGCTCCGCCTGTTGCAAAGCCTTCTGCCCATGATATCGGAGCTGCACCTCCGGGGAAACCCGAATAATTATATAATGAATTAAGTCCAAATCCTGAACCGCCGTTGAAATTTGAGTAATAAGATGTGCCGGGAACGTTCATTGTTTCTGAACTTCCGAACAAATTAGCATAAGATGACGGAGCAAACAAACTCGCCATTCTGTATAAGAAACTTCCGGTCATGCCCCAGCCTGTACCCTGACCTGTACCGGATACCGTTAAATCTCTTAACTGGTCGTATGTTTCCCACAAAAGGGCTTTTGCATCTGACCCTGCTGAGCTGAACCTGTTTGCTATTACTAAATAACTGTCGTTTTTATATGCCATTTTAGCCTCTCTTATTATGATTACTTGTTAAAACTATGATTCAAATGTCTTGAATGTAGATTCAATATTCTTCTGAATTACTTTTTGAACAGCTTCCATTTCTGTCTGGAGAGCTTCCTGTTCAGTATCAAGTTGTCTTAATCTTAGTTCTAATGTTCTGTCTTCTTCCTGAATTTTTTCTGTTTTGGCATTGATATCTGCAATCTTCTTTTCATATACTTCCATATCATAGTGATATTGGTTCATTGCATCATCATAAGCCTGCGTATCCGTTATGGTATTGGTTGAAACCGGGTAAGTAGCCGTTGAATCTTCATATCGGATAGACTGAACTCTGCCCGCTTCATTAATATCAACAATTGCTCTTTCTTTTCGTACGATTTTGGTATTCAAATCTTTTGCAACATAATATGTTAATTTGTCCTGATTTTCAGTAGGTGTAGCCGAACTTGGCGCACTGTCATAAGCTTTTTTCAAATCTGATAAGCAGGCATATCTGACTTCACCCTGAAATACCCATTTATAAATATCAGAAGCATCGGATTTTGCGAAATCAGAATCAGGCTGATCTCTGCGTATTTGTTCATAAGCTGCTTTATCCGTAGTATCCGTCAGGTCAAGACTTTGTAATATTGCGTTTCCGACATATTTCGGAATATTATTTTCAACGTGATAACTTGAAAGATGACCGCTTGTTATTGCAGCATCAAGATCTGATGTTGTAGTAAAATGAATATCTCCGTTGCTTTGATATGTCATTAATGAGTCCGGATCTTTACCTATATCCGGATAGTTTGCCAATATTATATCGTATGCTATAGCAGAAGGGGTTCCTTCTTGATATACAAATTGTGTAGCTGTAGCACCATTAACTGTATAAGTTCCGGTATCAGATTTTTTAACGGTTGCCTGATCATAAGTTTTAACACCGTTAGTACCCATCATAACCTGCGGATTAACCAATTTATTCTGAATACCGGTATATACATCCGAGTAATGGTAGTGAGTAACCATATAGTTGTAATCAGGATCATTTTCAAGAAGCGTCATATCTTCAATAGTTTCCGTAATATTTCCGTCCAGATATGTGTATTCTAATTTTGTATAATCCTGAGAACTCGGAGCCGTCGGTACCTGAAGTGCAAGAAGCTCATTAAAGGTATTGGCACTCTTCATAGCAAGGGCTGTACGAGCCTGGTTTACTTGCTGTCCTTCATATTCTACGTTTGTTTTTCTCGCTGTTAACGCCAGCCATCTGGCCTGTGATGCTGCCATACCCATAAGCGGCTCTCCTTATATAAAATTGTTCTTAACTACTACATTAACTTCTTTAATGTTATTTTTTTAAAAGTCAATATAACCTACTTTATATTATACGTCAGCTTTTGGGGATTACTTATCAAGAATATGCCAAAATCAACTCTTTGTATGAGTTTTTTATAAATAAATACTCCTATCAATGTAAATTAACTTATTTTTCAGAAAGCATTTTAAAATAATTCTCACAACATGCTTTTTGAGTATATTGTTTAACGGTATCAAGAGCATTTTGTCTTATCTGTGCAAGCTCGGATTTATTTGTATTTTTAATCTGTTTAATTAGTTTACGGATATCTTCTTTTTTAGGTTTTACGGTAAAACCGTTTTCTCCTGATTTTATAATTCCGTCAACAGCTTCGCCTGTTGTGCAGACAGGGATGCATCCGCTTGCCATAGCTTCCAGATAAACCATTCCAAAAGTTTCATCAATGCTCGGAAGCAGAAAGATATCATTTTGCCGCATGTATTTCAGAACTTCTTCGTGTTCAAGTCTGCCGATAAATTTTGGCATATTACTTATTTTTTCAAGTTCTTTTTTCCTTTCACCATCCCCGATTATTGTTAGTTCTATATCAGAAATATCTTTCAGGGCATATATAACTTTATCGATATTTTTTCTTTTTTTAAAGTTTGCACAGGTAATAATCTTCAAATTGTCAGGCTGAATTTCATGTGTAAAATCATTTATTATAAATCTTTCTTCTATGCCTGACGGAGCCGTATATGTTTTATTCTCAAATTCGGGAAAGATGCTTGTAAGTTTTCTTTTTAAAATATGGGAACGGCAGAATATTTTTTCGGCATTTTTTAGTGCTTTTAACATTCTTTCCCTAAAAAATATGTATTTCGGATTTGTCATAACGGTAATATCGGAACAATGGATACCCGCAGAGAACGGTTTGCCGAACTTATCCGCAAAGAGTATGCCTGACGGCATATGGGCAATTATTATATCCGGTTCAAAATCTGCATCATAGAATTTTTTGAGTTTCTTTCTTATATCGCCGCAAAAAGGCAGCCAATAATTCACATTGAAAACATCTTCATACCAGCCTGTTTTGTAAAAAGGTTTTTTGCGGATAAACGAGTTTAAAATAAAGTTTGGTTTAATTATTTTTACGCTGTGTCCCAGTCTTATCCATCCCTGAACGAAGTCATATAAAGTTCTTGGGGTTGTAACCTCATCACTCTTAACAGGATATAAATCTGTAATCAATAGAATTTTCATAAGATTATTTTAGCATATTTCTTACAAATAACAATAAAAAGAACCGAATTAAGTCAAATTGTTCTGTAAATAATACTTATTTTTGAAATCCTACAATGAATTTACCTTTAAAAACCGATAAAATTTTATGAGGTTTGCCGTCTATTTGCTGATTTTTTATTGTTATAATGTCCCTTACAAAGGAGTCAAACACATATTTCCCAAAACTTTTATTAAGAATCCTCTTATATCTTTTCTTATTGATTTGAGCATCTGTATTATCAAGAAGATTGTAATTTTTTTCTATTTGTTTAAATATCTGCTGCATCTCATTATAAAATTGTTTCTGAATCTTATAATCTACTCTGGTTCTGAATACAATGAACCAATAAGATAATGATTGTACCAAATATAGGATATGAGGTAATGTTCTTTCTTTATTTTCTGTACTGTTAATAAAATCTAATGCGAATTTTCTTGCATTAATTAAATCATGCCATAAATAATTTTTCGAGGACTGATTTGTTGCAGTTGTTCGTACTCTGTAATTATATAAAGGTTTTACAATTACGGATATATCTTTTGCAAAATATGTTGCCTTGATAATGAACGGAACATCCTCGCAAAGATAAAATTCCCCGTATCTGACATTATTGTTGTCTAATAATTTTTTATCATATATATAAAACCATGTATGTGCATTTTTTAACCAATTAATATCAATATCCGAAAAATTTATGCTCTTTTGATTGCAAAATGGAATATACGGAGATACGGTATCTAATTTCAGATATGATTTTTGTGTATTATCCACAAACTTGTTATAACCAAAAATCACCATATCATTTTTGTTATTGGATATTTGATTATATGCTGTTTCGCAGGCATCGGGTTCATACCAATCATCCGGATCCAAAAACATTATATAATCACCCTGAGCGGCATCTAATGCCGTATTTCTCGCAATTCCCGGACCTTTATTTTCTTCAAGATTAATTACTTTTACTCTTGAATCTTTTGCAGCATATTCCTGCAATATTGACAATGAATTATCCGGTGAACAGTCATTCACACAGATAATTTCTATATCTCTTAGGGTTTGATTTATTGTACTCTCCAAACATTGTCTCAAATATTGTTCAACATTGTAAACAGGTATGATGACACTTACTTTTGGCATACAACCTCACACTTTTCATTGAAATTTCTGATAGTGTTTTGAAGTATTGTTGAACTTGTTGTTTTGGTATACGGCAGATAAATAACTTTGGCACCCTTTTCTTTTAATTCTGCCTCGTATCTGTTCCATTTGTCCGTTCCCTGCCAGTCAGAGCCTACAAATAATACATCATAATGATATTTATCCCACGCTTTTACTTTGTCTAAATCTTCCTGTAAAACTACTTCATCTACATATTTTATTGCACTTACTATTGCCATTCTTTCATCCTGTGGAATGAACGGTTTTTTATTTTTATATAATGCGGCTTCGTCTGATGTTACACCTACTATAAGATGGTCACAGTGAGCTTTTGCATTTTTCAGTAAATTCAGATGACCTATATGAAACAAGTCATATACTCCTGTTGTATAACCTATAATCATATCTCGAGTTCCCCTTTTATATAATCAATAATGTTTTGAGCACTATTTCCGTTATCTTTGAAAATTTCTTTTAAAGCTCTTTTCCTTGTTTCTTTTAAAAAGTCATTCTTCTTTAAAAGAATTTCTTCCAAATATTTTTCTAATGTTTCTTTATTGTATATGCTGTAATGATTAGCATTTACCATTCTGTTTAATGCGCTGTGTGGTTTGCTGTTTTCTGAAATCAGATGGAACAGTGGCTTGCCGGTAAAGAAATATTCGGTACAAAACGAGCCGCAATCCGTTATCATTGCATCAGAATCTTTGAAGATATCAAAGTAATCTCCGCTTTCATATACCAAACCTATTTTAGCCCATTCATCAAAATAATTGTTTATTTCCTCTTCTGTCATATAATCAATTTTTGAAAAGTATGATTTCAATTTTGGATGTGGTTTAAAGACCCAATTAATTTCAGGATGAGATTTTGCCCAATCAAGCATAAACTGTCCGCTCCAATCAAATGTTCCGAAATTCAATAAAGATTTACCTACGGAAAAATGCGGAGCATAAATAACATAATGCTTGTCCTGTTTAAATGTATCTGCTTTATAATTTTGGTATACATCAAGTTTCGGATGTCCTGTTACCTTAAGGGCTTCGGTATTATATTCCATCCAGCTTTCGGTTTCTTCTATCATACATTCGTGTGCCAAAAAGTATTTCCAGATATTATAGAAAAATATAGGATTATTTTTACTTCCGGCTTTGGTTGCTGCAATACTATAACTGCAATAGCAGCATAATGCATATTTTGACATTCTGTACGGAGAATGTAATTCCGGCATTCCCCAAGGCTGCTGATAAAAAATAATATCAGGATTAAATGTTGTTAAATCAATATATTCATTATCTATATATGCTTTCTCAACATTTATTCCTTTTTCTTTGAAAAACTCGATATTCTCTTCAACACTGCATCTTTCTTCTTCATTAATTTCATGTTTTGCAGTGACGCAGCTTGCAACTATAATGGGTTCAAAATGTTTATCTGCTAAGAAGTTTTCATATAATGACTGATATCCCCATTTTTGTTTTTCGGTAACAAGAAATATTACTCTTAACGGTCTGGTTTTTACTTCCTGTTTTAGTTTATTTAGTATTTTACAGTAGTTTTTCTGAGATTTCTTATAACTCAGCTCAACATTACGTTTTTTACTGAATTTTATCCCGCAAATATTTATTCTTAAGTGAGCTGCATCATCATCTCTTTTTATTAGTGAACTTAACAATTTATTATCCCTTTATCCTGTAGTTTTCCGGTATTCTTCAACAAATTTTAAGATGTTATATTTTTAGAAGAATAACCGCATTCTGTTGAATATAAATATTCTAAATAAATTGCAGCATAGATACTACTTCCGAAAAACTCGCTGTATAATATGTCCTACTTCTTATATATACCTAACAATAGTCAATATATCTTATAAAAACCGACATGTCAAGCAATTATAACGTTCTGATAACTTTAAAAATAGAATAATTTCGGGGATAAAATATCAATGTCTTAACATTATTTTTTTAAGAAAGAAAATACGGTTTTTAATATATTCGGGTTTTTAAATTTTGGATTTTTGCATGTCTGATATGACGGTATATTTGTCAAAGTTTCAAGGGTTAAGATTTTTTCAGTAATTGAGCAATATTTTTGCAATAATTCTTTGACATTTTCCTGTTTTTCTTTTGTATCTGCCTTTGTAGCAAGCCAGCCGATTATGGATGAAAATTTATCAACAACTTTGAGTTTATTTTCATCAGATTGTGATTTAAAAATTTCCTTATCTGTAAAATATTCAAATGCTTCTACATCCGTTTGCACCTGTTTAAGCTTGTTTTCCGTAGATGAACCCGAACGGGCATCACGATATACTATCAGTAATTCGTCTATGAAAATGGTTTCAGGGTTACGGAAGTTCAATTCATAAGAAAAAATTATATCCTCTGCCGTAGTTATTTGAGTCGGAAACGTAATATTGTTTTCTTTTATGAATGATGTTCTGAAAATTTTATCCCAAATATTTATGGAATCCGCCGGAACTCCGTCTACGGGTTTTTGTTTCAGCTTTTTCCCTTTTAATATGTAATGACCGAAAATTCCTATATCATATTTATCCGATACGGAATTATAAGCAATTTCACAGGCTTCCGGCATAAAGTAATCATCTGAGTCAAGGAACATTATAAATTCACCGCCTGCTTTTTCAATTCCGTCATTACGGGCAGCGGAAACTCCCTGATTTTCTTTATTAATAACAATAATTCTGTTATCTTTTTGGGCATATTCATTTAATATTTGCAATGAATTATCGGTTGAGCCGTCATTTATACAAATGATTTCAATATCTTGTAATGTCTGATTAACTACACTATCAAGACATTTCCGTAAATAGTTTTCTACGTTATAAACAGGTATAATTACAGAAACTTTTGCCATAATATTGCCTTATTAATTATCCAAAAGGGATACGTTAATTTTTCCGAATTTTGCCGATAAATTGTCGATAAGGTGAATAAAATACAATTCGGGTTCAAGGTCTTTTTGATCAAGGTCAATGATTGCTCCCCAGTCGCTTCTGCCATGGTGTGCGGCTATCATTTTCGCAACTTCTTTGAAGCCTTCGTTCATACAAATTGAAAATCCGTACTGTGAATGAGTAATCCATTCTTTTCTGAAATCTTCTTCATAGTCTATCAGACCTGATTCAAGGTCAATTTTGTATTCAAAAATTTTACCTATATCGTGCAAAATGCAGGCAGCAAAAATGTTATCCTGATTAAATTTATAAATACTCATTTCCATATTGGCTTCTGCATACTGCAGACATTCCAAAGTATGAACCATTAAACCGCCTATATAGTTATGGTGCATAATTTTAGCCGCAGGTGCAATTTTAATTTTCTCTTTATGCTCCATAAAAAAGCGCATAAGAAAACTGTTTAATTTTTCGTCGTTTATTTTATTGATGTAATCCATTAAAGCCTGATAATACTGTTCTCTCTGAGCTTCATCAAGACCTGTTTTTGCTTCTTTTTCTACGGAAAACGTTGTAACAAGACAGTTGTTGAATTTTTCATTGAAAGATGCTGTAATAAGCTTAACGATATTACCTGTTCTGAAAGCCTTGCTGTCATAACGGTTTAATGTTTCTTCCCACAGAATACAGTTCAAAACCGATTCGTCCTGCAAGTTTTTAAGCTGCATCTTTCCCATTTTTGTACCGGCTTTAGTGTCGCCAACCGAGTATGCTATTATTTCATATTCAACATCTGTACTGAACATTTTTAACTCCTAATTTTTGTTTCTGTCAATAATTCTGTTATCGTTATTCCATTTGAAAGAAGAACGAATTTCCGCCCCGACTCTTTCTATCAAGTGGTCTGCATTTTCTTTTCTCAGTTTGTTAAATTTATGGCATCCCGATTTCATTTCGCCCATAAATTCATCGGCAAAAGCTCCCGACTGAATATCTTTTAGTAAACTTTTCATTGCCTGACGTGACTGTTCACCGATAACTTTAGGACCTCTTGTCATATCACCGTATTCAGCAGTATTAGAAATAGAATATCTCATATCGGCAAGTCCGCCCTGATTAATCAAATCAACGAGCAATTTCATTTCGTGCAAAACTTCAAAATATGCCATATATGGTGAATATCCTGCATCAACAAGGACTTCAAATCCTGTTTTGATAAGGGCTGAAACTCCGCCGCAAATTACGGCTTGTTCCCCGAATAAATCCGTTTCGGTTTCTTCTCTGAAGGTCGTTTCAATGATACCGGCACGTCCTGCCCCTATAGCGGAAGCATAAGAAAGTGCTATATCTTTTGAATCTCCTGTCGGATCCTGATATACGGCAACTAAACAAGGAACACCTCTGTCAAGCAGATATTCACTTCTGACCGTATGCCCCGGACCTTTGGGCGCAACCATAATAACGTTAACCCCTTCGGGTGCAATAATCTTTTTGTAATGAATATTAAAACCGTGAGAGAACATTAAATATTGTCCGTTTCTGAGGTACGGCAAAATTTGTCTTTCATAAACTTCTGACTGGATTTCGTCAGGAATAAGAATTTGAACTATATCAGCCCATTTTACGGCATCTTCTATTGTCATTGTTTCAAATCCGTAATCACGCGCTTTTATATCGGAATTTCCGCCGAGTCTTAGTCCCAAAACTACATTACACCCGCTGTCTTTCAGGCATGTTGACTGTCCGTATCCCTGTGAACCAAAACCTATGATGGCGATTTTCTTAGACTTAATAAGCTCCGTATTAATATCCTTGTCCAAATAAATTTTTAATTTATCCATAACAAAACCTCACACATTTCACGACAATGCTATCATGAACAGTTATTACCGTCAAACGGAATTTACGCTCGGATGATAATAAATTTTAATTATCGGTATTCGGTGTTTTTTGTTCATTTTCATCTGTTTTTTCCGGATTTTCGGATTTATCTGTTTTTATGGTTGTCCATTGATACGGAAGATATTGTTCGGGTACAAGCGGTTTGCCCTCCCAAAAAGTTTTTATATCGGTTTTGCAGACGTTTGAATCATTTACATATTTATTCCACAAGTCCTCTGCTTTTTTTGAATATTGATAAGGCGGATTATGTTCTTTCATTGTGTTATAAAGCTCGGTAACCTGCTCCATATTAAATCTGCATTGTAAATCTATAGTGCCGTATGTTGACCAAATTATTTGATGATAATGGCAGGTGTCAGAATTTTCTTTTGTGAAAAATTTCATATCATTAAAAACGGTACCCTTGTTATTTAAGGAATTTTCCTCTCCGTATATAGAACAGGTTTGGAATTTTTCAATAAATTCATCGGAAAAGCCGTTATATGCGCAGACAGGCAGCAGTGTCAGTCCTGATAAAATTAAAAATATTATATGTTTCTTTTTTGCCATTTTATCCATGACTTTTGAAAACGGGACTATCGGCACCATTTTGTATCCGCAGTCATCCGACAATGCTCCGCCCATTGAAAACAGTTCTTCCTGCGGATATCTCCGGCAAATTCCCGGACGGGATTTATGGATTTTACATTTATGAGTTTCGGGATCAAGATTCTGACATTCAAATACCAGCCCTGTCTCATCTTTATCAATAACTTTCAGATATGTATAAAATCTGTGTAAATATTGGAGTTTTTTAAATTCTTCCTCGTCCTGAATAACGTGTTTGAAATGTTTTACATAAATTTTTGTGCAGCATTTGCCGCACGCTTTACATTTCCCCGTACGATAGTAATGTTTTCTCAAAATTTTTGAGAGAATAAATTTTCTGACCTCCAATAAAAAGTTTTCCATGCTTAAATCATAGCATGGAAAACTTTAAACTTTTAACTCTTAAATCCCCGTTACATCGAGGTAACGTTATACTCTTTTTCTGCCATAGTGCTTGTGCATTCGCAAATCATTTGAAGGCATTTATTAATAAATGATTCAACTTTATTCAAATCTTCCTGCAAATTTTCATAATTTGCTTCTCTTTTGTTTTCAGTAATCAAATGTTCATAACTCATAGAAAAATCTCCTTAAAAACTTCACAAGTTTTTATACGGTATATATACCCAAAATCTTTAAACTTATAACAAAAATGTTACATAAGTTAAAAATTAAAATCGTGATAAACTTCACTATTACGCAGTTTTGAAATAAAATGAACCTTTTATTGTAAACATTTTCTCAAAAAGGGTTTAAAAAAAAGGATTTTAGAGTTATACTACTAATGTAGTAATATAATATTGTGAGAAAGGATTGATAACGTTATCCATACGGATGATGGATTGTCATATCAGACAAGTTTGGTGTAGAATTACTTTAAGGAATGTAAAATTCATTCATGATTTTGTCAACAAATGAAATTTACAGGTTTTAAAGTCAACGAATCGGGAAAGAAAATTTGAGCAAAGATGAAAATAAAAAACTGAATACCGGCTCAGAGGCTGCCGTACAGGTTTCTAACCCGTCAGCTATAAACAGCATGCCGTCCTCCGAACAGACAGAAAAACGGAGAAGGAGAACTTCTGCTGCAAAAGCTGCTTCTATATCTGCACCTGATTCAATGCCAAAAAACATTTCACCGGTTGATAATCCGCTTGAAAGAAACAGAGATATTGTTGCTACCATAAATAATATTAATCCGGCAAAAAGAACTACTTCAAATAAATTATACGGCGGATATTTAACAAATACACTGGCGGCTTCGCACAAGTCCGTGGATTATTTTTCTGTTATTAAAGATATAAATTCATCTTTATGCGGTAAAAATACGGTATCTGATTTGATAAATACATTTAATACCGTATTTATGGAAAAATTATTCTGCAGTTTTGTTGCATTTGGTATGTATAATGAGAAATCCAAGTGTATAAATCTGAAATTAACAAGTACTACCGGAAACAAATATTCTTCAAAGATATTTTTAACCGAAAATGAAAATCCGGTAATTGAATGTTTCAGAAGTTCATCTACGGTTGTTAATAAGAGCAATAAATTCCTGAACGTACCGTATCTGAAAGATTCAACAACTATATTAATCCCGATGGTATCATTAAATAGTTCCGTAGGGGTTATGATTATAGGTAAAGAAAATGATGACTGCAATATGACAATGATGTCATTCATTGCCAATTATGCAGCAATGTTTTTACAAAATATTGAATTGAGAGAACAGACAAATAAATATGCCAATGCGGATAATTTGACAGGATTATATAATCACAGAGGTTTTCAGGAAATTCTGGCGACCGAGCTTACAAGAGCGGAAGAAACAGAAACTCCGTTGTCTATTGTTATGTTCGACATAAACAATATTTCAAAAATTAACAGGGAACTCGGTCATGCAAAAGGTGATGAAGTTATTAAACTTCTTGCTGAAAAAATCAAACAAAATATGCGCTCTAATGATAAAGCCGGCAGATACGGCGGAGATGAAATTGCCGTTATCTTACCCAACACATCTACGGATGATGCTAAATATCTGGCAGAATATATTACATATACGTTGTCATGCTGCTTTATTGATGATGTAGGACCTGTAAAAGTTTCTGTCGGTATTTCAACTTATCCTGACAGCACAAAAGATCAGGAAAAATTGCTTATATTAACAGAGCAGGCTATGTATATCTCTCAGGCAAGAGGTTACAAGGAAGGCATGTCCGCTATCGTAAGTTCTTCAGATTTTAATTTCTGGGACGATGCGGCATTAAATTCGTTTGCTGAAGTCATCGCAAAACGTCACGCTCAACTCGGTATTAATTTTGAAGATGAGCTTGTTCACAAGTTTAATAACGAAGAGATTATTTCCCAAAACCACTTAATTGAAATGGTTACATCATTAGCAGGTGCAATTGATGCGAAAGACCCGTATACAAAGGGTCACTCCACAAGCGTTTCAAGATATGCCGAGGCATTAGCAAGGGCAATTAACCTGCCAGAAGACGAAGTTCAGAAGATTACACTCGGCGGATTACTTCACGACGTAGGAAAAATCGGTATTCCGGAAAGTGTTCTGAGAAAACCGGGTAAATTAGAAAGTGACGAATGGGAAATAATGAAACAACACCCTGTAATCGGTGCGGAAAAAGTGCTTGCACCAAATGAAGCATTGGCACATCTTATTCCTATAGTTAAATATCATCACGAACATATTGATGGAAGCGGTTATCCTGAGGGGTTAAAAGGTGATGAAATACCGTTATCCGCTAAAATTGTTGCAGTTGCCGATACATATCACGCATTAATAAGCGACAGACCTTACAGAAAAGGCATGTCCGTAGAAAAAGCCTGCGAAATTCTTCAGGAGGGTGCAGGTAAATTGTGGGATGCGGATTTAGTCAGACACTTTATTGCTATTGCTCCGTCATTGGCTACTATTGTGTAATATTATTTTTCGGTATCGACAAATTCTAATTTATAGTTCAAAATTTCGGCAATAATTTTGGCTTCTTTTAAAGACAGACTTTCTCTGTTCAGTTTGCCTAAAAGACTGTTATAAGTATATTCGTGACCAATTTTATTTTCTAATAATTTTGCCAGATTTTTTAATGTTATTCCTCTTGACACCGCAAGCAATTTTATTTGAGTCTTAATATTCATAACAGAATAATTATAGTTTATATTGACTTATCAAAAGTAATAGTTTATAATAGTATGTATATATAATTACTAATATTCATATACGAATACTAATAATATATATTTGAAGGAGTCAAATATGAAAAAAGCTTTTACCTTAGCTGAAGTATTGATAACTTTAGGGATAATCGGGGTCGTAGCTGCATTGACAATGCCAACATTGATGTCGCATATTAATTCCGAAATTAATAAAAACAAGTTTAAAAAATTATTATCCGTGCTTAATCAGGCTGTTAACTTAAATCAGGCAAAATATGAATTTAATTTTAAAACGGTTACAAGCAACTGCATTAATTATAAAACTGAAAAACCTGATAGTGTCCAATCTGTTTGTGCAATACTTAATGATAATCTTGCCAATGCAAAAGTTTATAGATATAGTGAATATAAGCTGGATAATGGTAAAGAATATTATCATGAATTTTATTATAATGGAGGTAGGACTTCAGATAGTTTACTGAGAAGCAGAGATTCAGCTCTATACTTTTATCAAATGAGTGATGGTATAGTTTTTGCTATATACGCTCCACCTAATAATACTACATCTACATCATGTACACTTAATGGCAAAACTATTCAGGAAGCTTTAAATGATGAAAATTTTGTAAAATATTGTATCGGCTGGGTTGATGTTAACGGTCTTTCCGGCCCGAACAGGGAAGTTCGCTGCAGTGACGGGAAAGCTCATTCAACAGATATTGATACGGCTAATTGTGTTGTACCAAATTCAAATGAATATGCGGGAGATGTGTTCCCTGTTGCATTTTTTGATCAAAGTGTAGTTCCTGCATCTGCGGCTGCAAAATATATGCTTATGAAATAAAGCTATTTTAAATAGATTTCTGCCAAGGCTATATCGTTTTGAGTAGTTACTTTGATGTTCTTATAACTGCCCTCAATTATTGAAACAGATTCTCCGAGAGTTTCCACCATTCCGGCATCATCGGTATAGCTCTGCCCTTTTAATTTTTCATGTGCTTTTAAAATCAAATCATATTCAAAAGCTTGCGGGGTTTGGGTATTATACAGTTTTGAACGGTCAATTGTTCGGATAATTTTTCCGTTCTCAACTTCTTTTATAGTATCGGTTGTTTTGGTCATAACTGACAGTGCTTTTTCCTTTTTTACGGTTTCTATACAAATATTGATTAATTCAGGAGTGATGACCGGTCTTGCCCCATCGTGGATAAGGACATAGTCACATTTGGAATAATTTAATCCGTTATATACCGATTCCTGTCGGGTTGAGCCGCCCTCTGTGATTTCAACTTTTTTGCACCCGTTAAATATATTTTTTAATTCGTTTATTATTGATATGTTTGCGCAAATAATTATTTTATCGACATTTGAGGCTAAAAATGCTTCAACTGTATATTTTATAACTTCTTTTCCGTTAATTTTTTCTAATAATTTATTTGATTTACCGAAACGGGAAGATGTTCCGCCTGCTGTTATAATTGCGTTTACGCTCATTCTTACTCCTTGAAATGGTTATATAAATTTCTTTCTATATCATTTTTTTCAAAAAACTGAGAAAAACCAGGATAGTTTATTTTTACACCGTTTCCCTCTTTAACTTCACCGATAACGGTTAAATCCTGCGGGTCATCGACCGTTGCAATTAACCCGTAATCTTCGCCTCCGAACAGAATTAAATCTTCATAATCCGTGATTTTTTTAAGTGATTCTGCATACGGTATTTTGTCAAAATCAACATCAAGCATAACTTTGCTCGCTTCCGCAATGTTAAAAAGTGCATCTGCCAACCCGTCAGAAGTATCCGTCATTGCATAATCCGTTTTTTGTGTTTTTGCAATTTGTTCGGAAAACCCGATTTGAACTTTTGGCATAAGATGCGAATTTGTAAAATAAAACCGTTCGTCTTCGCTTAATCGCGGATAATACATTCCCTTTAATAAATTTAAGCCTAATGCAGAAGAACCGTGTTCCCCGGCTATTACTATCTTTTGTCCGACTCTTGCATGACTTCTTGCTGAAATTTTTCTATTTTTGGTACTGCCTATAGCCGTAACCGAAATAAAAATTTTGTCAGCTCCCGTAATATCACCGCCAACAATTTTTGCTCCGTTTGAGGCTTTTTTTGCACCAATGTAAAATTCTTTTATAAAATCTGTGTCGGTAATATGCGGTAAAGACAATGCTATTGTTAAATACTTAGGTTCGGCACCGCTTGCGCAAATATCGGATATATTAACCGCTACAGACTTAAATCCCAGCTGGTATGGGGTTGCAAAATGACGTGAAAAATGAACGCCTTCTACAAGACTGTCCTGCGTCATTACAATCCCCAAATCTTTCAGATAGGCACAATCATCTCCGATATAATCAGATTTTAGGGTAGTTTTTATTATTTTAATAAATTCTTTTTCTTTCATTATTTTAGTTCGTTCTCTATTAGTGCGACAAATTCATTCACTAATGTTTCGTTCCATTTTTTGCCGGAGTCTTTTTTGATTATTTCCAAAGCTTCCTGCGGTGTCATTTTATTTCTGTATGCACGTTCTTCAGTGAGTGCATAAAATGCATCTACTATTAATACAATTTGAGAAGCCATCGGAATATCATTCTTGGATAATTTCGACGGATAACCGCTTCCGTCCCAATTTTCATGATGATATTCAACGATAGGAATTACATCCTGAATATATGATATCGGATTTAAAATTTCTTTTGCGGCAATGACAGGATGCTCATGTATATGCTCCATATCCTCTTCCGTAAGCGGGGAAGTCTTTTTGAATATATCCTGCGGAATCAGGAGATTCCCGATATCATAAAGAAGCATTGCTATTTTTAGATTGTCAATCTGTTCTTTAGGCAAATCAAAACGTTTTGCAAGGCTGACTGCCGTTAATACTTTCAATTTAACAACCCCCTGTATGTGCATCGGGTTATATGTTTGAGTAAGCAAATCCGCAACAGAATATAAAATTTCGCTTTGCGGTTCTGATGAAATCAGTTTTTTCGATAAATCATCCTTAAATTTATCCGACAACGGGATTTTACGTTTGCTTAGAATATCAAGGAATGCACTGACTGCAAGTTCCTGCCATGATGTTTCATCCATCGGTTTCGCCAAAGTTACACGATTTCGACCATTTTGCTTTGAAATATACATAGCCTGATCGGTTAATTCCATAATATCTTCAATATTATCGGAGTGTTCAAGAAATGTCGCAACCCCCATGCTTGCCGTGATATGACCTATCGTATCAAGCTCGGTGTTTTCAATGGCTTTACGAATTCTTTCCGCAGCTATCATTGCACCGTCAGAACCTACACCCGGAAGAATAATATTAAATTCTTCCCCACCCATTCTTGCTGCCGTATCAATTGAACGGGCATTTGATTTAAGAACATCCGCTATTGTTTTAATAGCCAAATCTCCAAACGAGTGTCCGTAAGTATCGTTTATCTTCTTTAAGAAGTCCAAATCAAGCCCTATTACGCTGAACGGTTGATGAACACGTTTTGCCCTGATAACTTCTTTTTGCAGATATTCTTCAAAGTATCTTCTGTTATACAGTCCTGTTAATCCATCAGTTACAGCCTGTTCTTTAACCTTTTCAAACAAATCCGCAATAGTTATTGCAAGTTCAATTTGTTTTGCATACATCATTAAAAAATCTTCTTCGGATTTTGCAAGTTCTTCTCTTGATGCAAATACCGCAAATATCCCGAATGGTTTATCCATTACATAAAGCGGTATTGTTATAATAGAACGTGCAACCTTGTCACTAAGTATTTCTTTAATGGTTTCATCTTCAATTTCCGGCATAATTGCTTTTAAAGAAGCTCCGACATCCGTTGAATGAATAAGTTTTTTATATGTCAGCGTATTATAAAAAATTGCATTTTTAGAGTATGCCAGTCTTCTTGCCTGAATAGGAGTTTTTAAAATTTCATCAGCTCGCTTAATAGTAATATCATCGGCTTCTGCCACAACTACAAGATATTCTCCGTCCTCATCACGTTCTTTTCTTATAATTGCGCTGTGCAGATAACCGAGTTCGCCCTGAATACTGTTAACTACGTTTTCCAATACATTTTTCAGCGGTTTTGCGGAATTCATCATGTCAAGAATGTTTTGCAGGGAAAGCATTCTTCGGTTTGCAATATTCAGTTCTTTTGTTCGTTCTTCGATTTCATGTTCAAGCTGAATATTTCTCTCGTAAACCTCAAGATATTCCTCTTTCCCGTGGTAAATATTATATTCTACCTCGGAAACTCTTTTTCGTATTTCATTAAATTTATCAAGAAAACCCATTTATACCTGTCGAATTACTAAATACCCGAACATTATACACCAACTTTTGAATAATAGGAAGTCCCTTTTGTAAAAATTTTGATATATTGATATATTTATATTCCCGTCTTGCTTTATTTTTACTAAGTGTTATAATACTTGTAGCATGGAGTGAGGATGTGTAATGAGTCATATTGTTATAGATAAAGACAGATGTAAGGGTTGTTATTTGTGTATGGATGAATGCCCTAAAAAGCTTATCAAAATTGGTGAAGAAGTAAATAATTTGGGAGTTCACCTTGTAGAATTTTGTGACCCCAATCACGAATGCTTAGGCTGTGCAATGTGCGCAACGAGATGTCCTGATATAGCTATAACTGAGGTTTACAGAGGATAAGACATGACGGAATGTTTAACAAAGACAGGCAAAAAAGTTTTAACAAAAGGTAATTATGCAATAGCAAATGCAGCCGTACTTGCAGGCTGTGAATGTTATTTCGGCTACCCTATTACGCCGCAGAGCGAAATCGGTGAATTTATGAGCGGAAAGATGCAGGAGTTAAAAAGAGCTTATGTATCTGCCGAAAGTGAACTTGCTGCAATTAATATGGTAATAGGAGCATGTTCAACAGGCGCTAAAGCGATGACATCATCTTCATCATGTGCCGTTGCTTTGATGCAGGAAGCTTTATCTTATGCGGCAACCGATGAATTACCGATTGTATTGGTAAGCGTTATGAGAGGCGGCCCGGGGTTAGGAAATATTTATCCTTCTCAGGGTGATTATAATCAGGCAACAATAGGCGGCGGTAACGGAGATTATAAACTTATCGTTCTTGCACCTGCAACCGTTCAGGAATGTGTGGATTTGACATACAAAGCATTCTATCTTGCACATAAGTACAAAAATCCGACCGTATTATTGGCAGACGGTTTGCTCGGACAAATGATGGAGCCTGTTGAGTTTGGCGAATACCCGTATCCTGAAGTCGATAATTCCGGCTGGGCATTAACGGGAGCTAAAAACAGACCGGCAAGAGTTATTCGTTCTTATGCCCCGAGTGCTGATGAACGCTGTGAATTTCTAAATAAACTTTATGCAAAATATAAACTTATTGAAGATAATGAAACAGAATGGGAAGAAATTAATACCGAGAATGCGGATATTATCCTTGTAAGTTTCGGCTCGCCTGCAAGAAATGCAAAATCAGCGATGAAAGAATGCCGCAAATTAGGATTAAAAGTCGGTTTACTAAGACCGATTACATTGTTCCCGTTCCCGTCAAAGAGAATTGCGGAACTTGCAAATATCGCAAAGAAATTTATTTCTGTTGAAATTAATATGGGTCAAATGATAAGAGATATCAAGCTTGCAGTTAACGGAAAATGTCCTGTAGAGCTTCTTAACCGACCCGTAGGAAATCCACCGTCAGTGGATGAAATAGTTGAAAGAGTCAAAAAAGAAAGCGGGGTATTATAATGGCAGCACTAACTCAGACATTTAAAATGCCCGAAAGTATAAAAAAAGGCTCTAAATTTTCATTCTGTCCCGGATGTGATCATGGAGTAGCAGTAAGGCTTATTGCAGAAGTTCTTGATGAACTCGGACTGAGAGAGAATACTATTCTTGTAGCTTCTATCGGATGTTCGGTTACTTTATACGATTTTATGGAAGTTGACAGTATTGAAGCTCCGCACGGAAGGGCTTTGGCGGAAGCTACAGGTGTAAAAAGAGCAAGACCCGAACGTACGGTATTTACCTATCAGGGTGACGGAGATTTCGCATCAATCGGTATGGCAGAAAGTCTGCACTGTGCCCTGAGAGGCGAAAGTGTTACCGCAATTTGTATAAACAATACAACGTATGGTATGACGGGCGGACAACTTGGACCTACAACATTGTTAGGTCAAATAACAACAACTTCTCCGACGGGAAGAAATGTTGATTATTACGGTTATCCGATAAAAATCGCCGAACACATTGCTTTATGTGACGGAACGGCTTATTCTGCAAGAGTTTCGCTTGATACCGTTCCGAATATTAGAAAGGCTAAAGCTGCTATTAAAAAAGCTTTTGAAATTCAGCAGCAGGGATTAGGATTCAGTTTTGTAGAGATTTTATCTACCTGTCCGACAAATTGGAGAAAAACCCCTAAAGAATCCCACCAGAGAGTAAGAGAAGAAATGATGCCTGTTTATAAACCGGGGGTATATAAAGATATTACGGCAGCAGCTACGGAGGTCAAATAATGGAAAACAATTTTATAATAGCAGGTTTTGGCGGACAAGGAGTACTGTTAGCCGGTGAAGTTTTAGCTAACGCTTTTATGCTTGATGATAAAAACGTTACCTGGTATCCGAGTTACGGAGCCGAAATGAGAGGCGGTACCGTTAACTGTGAAATCGTTATGAACGATATTGAAGATGTAAGTTCAGTAAACAAAGCCGAAACAGATTATATTATTGCCTTAAATCAGGCATCTTTTGACAGATTTTTGAAAAAAATTAAAAAAGGCGGCTGGATGATTGCCAACTCAACTCTTGTAAAAGAACTTAAACCGCGAGCTGATATTAATTATATTTTTGCCCCCGTAAGTGCATTAGCCGATAAGTTAGGCAATGTTAAAATGGCTAATATTTTATCGCTTGGTGTTTTGGCGAAAATCAGCAAACTTGTTTCGGTAGAAACATTGGAAAAAGCATTAGATGTAGTTATTCCGGCTCACCGCAAACATTTATTGCCATTAAACATTAAGGCATTAAAAATCGGTTATGACTACGATATGCAGATTGTAAATATATAGTCAAAGTATTTACATATTAAGAAATCATATGCATAGGACCTTCGAGAGATGCCGTTACAAACTGTTTTGTATAAGGGTTTTCGGCTTTCAGCATATCTTCCGGAGTTCCCTCAAAAACGATTTTTCCGTTATAAAGCATAATAAGTCTGTTTGCGGTTCTTGTAATTGTTGACATCTGGTGGGTTACAACAATAGATGCCGCATTGGTTTCCTGCTGTAATCTGACTATATAATCTTCTATCAGGGTTGAGGATATAGGGTCTAAACCTGCAGTTGGTTCATCATAAAGAATTGTTTTGGGTTCCGTTACTATAGCACGGGCAAAACTTACACGTTTTTGCATACCGCCCGATAATTCCGACGGGAATTTTCTTTCAATTCCGCTCAACCCAACGAGTTCAAGTTTATTTGATACTATTTCTTTCAAATCTTCTTCCGAGTATTTATTTCTTAAATCACGTCTTTCTCTGAGTGCAAAAGAAATGTTATCGGCAACATTCAATGAATCAAACAATGCAGAATATTGGAAAACCATTGCAACATCACCCTCGGAGGTAATTATTTCCCCGTCATCTTTTTCCAGTAAACCGCAGATAAGTTTTAGTACGGTACTTTTACCGGAACCTGAAAATCCGACAACGGCAAGTGTTTCCCCGTCTGCCACATCGAAAGATATATCGTCAAGGACTTTCTTGTCATCAAATATTTTTGTTAAATTTCTAACTTTTATACTCATAAATTTATCCTTATTTTAGAAGAAAAACGCTATTGAGAAAATTAAATCCCAAATAACTATTGCGATAAGCGACCATACAACCGCTTTGTTTGTTGCCAAACCTACACCTTTTGCCCCGCCGGATGCCTGATAACCGCATGAACAGCTGATAAGCGCAATTGTTCCGCCAAAAGCCACGGCTTTCAGCATACATACGCTCAAATCTTTCATGTAAATACCGAGCCATGCCGAATCAAAGTATGCAAGAAATCCCAATTCCGTAGTCATAGCAGTTGTAACCGCACCCGCAACAACTCCGAATGCGGAAGCGATAATTACCAGCACCGGCATCATCAAAATTCCCGATAATACTCTTGGTACAAATAAATATCTTATAGGGTTAACTTTCAAAACGGTAATGGCATCAATTTGTTCAGTAACTCTCATTGTTGCAAGCTCTGAGGCTAATGAAGAACCTATCATTGAAATAATGGCAAAGCCTGACATAACAGCACCAACTTCTCTGACAATCAAAATACTTACCAGAAGTCCGACAAAGTTTCCGCCGCCCTGCTTAACCATTTCTGCTGCAACCTGTGATGTAACGATTATTGAGGTCATACCTACAATTGATAACGTTATGGGTAAAGAACTTATCCCAAATCTTACGCATTGGTCAAACAGTTCTTTTTTTTCAACCTGCCCCATAAGAATATATTTAAGCGTCATAATACCATTTTGCACAATTGCGCCCAACGTCGTAACGAAATCAACAAATTGATGATTAAAAGCCCTGAAAATCTTATATGTGGCAGACTGCCTGAAGTATTGTTTAAACGTTACCATATACTGATTATAGTAAAAATTTTATCTTAAAGCAAGCAGTTGATTTATTCGAAAAATTTTTTTGCAAGTTCGATTTCGTTATCAAATGTCAGGTGTTTGTTTTGTATTTTTTCTTTAAGTATAAATTCAAAACATTCGCCAAACTTTTTTGACGGCTCAAATCCAAGTTTTTGCAAATCCTGTCCCGTTATTGATATTTTTATATCCTTTAAATTATCAAGATAATGCTTTGCAATATCAGAGTTTTCCATAACTCCGTATAAGATAACTGTTTCGGACATCAGTCCTTCAAACATTTTATATATATCGTAATCGTTTTGAGGATTACGTTTTTCAATGAGTGTAAAGTCGTCGAGAATTTTCTTTTCTTCTTTTGTCAAAGTCGGTTCCAGATTTTCTAAATCCCTGACCGTTCCGACATATATCAGCCAGATATTTTGTGGGTTAATAAGATTTTTATATTTATTAACAAATTGTTCAATATTTATATCAGGTTTTTGAATATCTTTTTCTGTTATGAGTTTATAAATATCTGCCGAAATAAATTCATCATAAGCCGTCTGTGAATTAAGATTAAAAGTTTCAATAAGCTCCTTTTTTACCCGCTTAAAACTCATATCATAATTAACATTTTTTAGGTATTCATCACGAAGTTTTTTTGTGTTTTCTTCCAGCGTGAAGTTAAACCGTACGGCAAATTTTAATGCTCTTAAAATTCTTGTCGGATCATCAATAAAACTTTTGTCATGCAAAACTCTGAGTTGTTTATTTTTTATATCCTCTAATCCGCCTGTATAATCCGTTATTTCTCCGCTGTTGTACTGTTTTGCCATAGCATTAATTGTAAAATCACGACGGGAAACATCTTCTTTTAAACTGCAGCCGATTTTTGTAACAGTCGGAAGATGTCCTGCTTTTTCGTATATTTCCGCTCTGGTTGAAGCTATATCGATTTCTTTCCCGTCAATTTTTACTCTTACGGTACCGAACGGCTCGTTGATTTTGATAATTTCAGCATTTTTAAGAGTTTTTGCAAATTCAATTGCATTGCCGACGTAGGTTAAATCAACGTCAAAACTTTTCAGCCCGAGAATTTCATCTCTGACGACTCCGCCGATATAATATAATTTATTTTCATTATCGTTTAAATTGATGATTTTCATATTGCTTATTTTAGCGTAAAATGCTATTATATACAATATTTTAATATACAAGGGGTCATAGAAAATCATGTTACAGGAAGCAACAAAAGCAATTAATTCGGCATTTAATAACAGTTTTATCAAGAAATTAAGCTTATACCTTCACGACTGCGTGAGAGAAGAAGTTCAGAGTTCTACTTTCAGAAACCTTAAAGGGGATAAAGATAATAAATGGATTTTCTTAAGAGGTCAGGAAAGCCTTTTGACAAGTAACGAAGATTTTTTGCGCCTTGACGGCAGCGATACAAAATTGACCGAACTAATGACGCTTTCTAATAATTCCGTAAAAGACAAATATTTAATATACGGGTACTTATTCCTTGTTGGTAAAAATTCAAAAAACCGCAGAGCAAGTGAATTTTTGACTCCGTTATTGTATATGCCCTGCCACCTTGAAAGAAACGGGGTAAATATAAATTGTATTCCGCAGGAGGAAGTTTTGTCACTTAACACAGGTGCTCTGACAGCCCTGATGAAAAAAAGTGACGATGATGATGAGGTCGATTCACTTTTGGAAGGTTTGTTGGAAGTTGTTCCGACTATACCTATTACTAATGAGAGTATGGAAATTTTCCTTACCACATTAAAATCAATTATTCCTGAAATTGACATCAATATAAGTGATGAAAACAATGTTGATGAGGACAATTTGTCACCGGATGAAGAACCTGATTTTTATGAAGAAAAAATCGACGGCGAAAACGTTGAAGAAATTATAAATACGGAAGACACAAAACAAAAACAGATGAAAAAGCTTGAAAAAATTAATCTTACAAATCAGGCTGCAATCATCCTTACGAAGCGTCCGACCGTAACTGCCGGGGTTTTGCACGAGTTAACCCAAATAGCGGAAAAACCGAGCGGAGTTTATCGTGAAACTGCACTTAACGTAATTAATGAAGAATTTGCAATGTCAAAAGACAAATCTTCCCCGATAAAAGATATGAAAAGTATATCGGATTTTTATCCGATAACACCGCTTGCTCTGAGCGATTCGCAGGAACAGGTTATAAAAAATATTGAAAATAACAAGTTTATTGCCGTTCAGGGACCTCCGGGAACAGGTAAATCCCAGACTATTGTCAACCTTGTTGCCCACTTAATTGCAAACGGCAAAACGGTTATTGTAGCTTCCCGTATGGATAAGGCTGTTGACGTTGTTGCTGACAGATTAAATGAACTTGGCGCACCATATTTGGCATTGCGTGCCGGTCGTATGAATTATCAAAAACAACTGAGTTACCAGCTTAACGATTTGATAAACGGAAAAGCAGATATTGATAATGATTTTGAGGACAGTCTGTTTGTCGGTGTTGATGATATGAAAGAACATATTAACCTTATTCGGGACGCTGAAAATAAATGTGAACAGATTCTTAAGCTTGAAAACAGCTGGACTACACTTTCTTCCGAAACCGAAGAGCAGGAAAAATCTATCGGCTCTATGCAGTTTATCAAATCTGCACTTAAAAAGTCTGAGATAGAAAGTATTTTGGCTATTCTTGCCACTTTAGAAAAAAATATGGAAAGAACAGGATTTTTTGCTAATATTGCAAATTACGGCAGTATAAGCAAATTAAAGAAAATCCTTAAGCTGAAAGATTTCGAGGTAAATTACGAAAATCTCGGCAGATTAAAATCGGAACTTGAAGTTGCCGCAATGGTCTGGAAATTACGCAAAATTGAATCAGATATTCAAAAAACAGGTAATATCCATGTTCTGACAGAACAAATCCGACAGATGAAAAAGAAACAAAGACCGCTTGCAATAAATATTCTCAAAGGCAGACGCAGAGAATGCCTGAAAGGTATTTTGCAGGATCAGATTAAGAAGAACAGATTAAAAATTCACGCAAAATCTATTCTTCAGCGTAACCAGAATAAACAAAACAAAATCTTAGAAACAGAAGATTTCAAACCGTTATTGGAAGCATTCCCATGCTGGTGTGTGACAACATACGCAGTATCAGGTTCATTGCCGCTTAAACCGGGTATGTTTGATGTTGCAATTATTGATGAAGCTTCTCAATGTGATATTGCGGGGTGTTTCCCGATATTATTCAGGGCAAAACGTGCTGTAATTGTCGGTGATGACAAGCAATTACCGCATCTTTCATTCCTTGAAAAAGCAAAGGAACAATCTTTCCTTGCTCAATACGGAATACCTGACAAATATCAGCTGATGTGGAGATACAGGACAAATTCTATGTTCGATTTGGCAGATTACTATTCTCCAAATTCTGTTATGTTAGATGAGCATTTCAGAAGTTTGCCGCCGGTAATCGATTTTTCTAACAAAGAATTTTACGGAGGACGTATCCGTATTATGAAAAAAGATGTCGGAAGTGAAAAGGTTCTTGAAACGGTAGTCGTTCAGGATGGTAAAGTAGATTCCGATGCAACAAGAAATCTCCCTGAAATAGAGGCTCTTGTTAAACGTTTGTACGATATTGTTGTCGAAGATGAACGCAAAAATCCCGACAACCCTGTTTCTATCGGTATAATTTCTCCGTTCAGGGCTCAGGTTGAGCAACTGAAAATCTCTGTATCAAAAGTTTTATCAGACCATATGAGGAAAAAACATCAGATAGAAATTGGTACCGCACATACATTCCAGGGTGACGAAAGAGATATTATCCTTATGTCATGGGCATTTGCACCAAACAGCTTCCCACAAAGTCTGACATTCTTACAGAAACCAAACCTGTTTAACGTTGCGATTACCCGTGCAAGATACAAGGTTATAAACTTTGTTTCGCGCGACCCTAAAGATATTCAGGATGGGTTGTTCAGAGATTATATGTCATATATTGAGGAATACAACAATCATAAAATGGCGGTTGAAAATTCCGAAATTGATGAAAATATTTATAAGAACAAACTTGAACGTGAAATTGCCGCTCAGCTCAGAGAACTCGGGCATGATGTAAAGGCAGGTGTTGATATTGCAGGATTAAGTGCGGATTTACTTGTTGATGACAAATTAATTGTTGAAGTTGACGGAGTTGAAGATAAGACACCGCTTAGGATGTCAAATATGAAGAAACAGTCCATCCTTGAACGCTGCGGCTTCAGAGTTAACCGTATAACGTACAGAGAATGGCAATATTCAAGCAAGGCTTGTATTGACAGAGTTTTACTTGATTAAGAAACAGGATAATAATAATGAGTAATGATGGGAAACAACATTTTTGCAGAACATGCGGTTCTGCCGTAAGCGAAATTGATAAATATTGTCCGCAATGTGGAGCAGAGATTTCGTACGGTCCAAACAAAGCTGTAATTCTTGCCTTCTGCATCATCGGTTTCCTTATTATAGCCAATATTACTGCTTTTATCGGTATGATTTATCAGATAAAAAGCACTACGCATAAATATAATCAGCCGCGCAGAATACAGGTTCTCAGAGAAAAAGAAATAGATAAAAGTGTACCGCAGGATTTTCAGGCATATATGAAAAAAATGCAGACCGATATCAAGATGAATTGGAATCCGCCAAGCGGTGATAAGAGTGCAAGTGTAACATTAAAATACACTATTGGAAAAGACGGAAGTCTTATAAATTATTCGGTTCTGGAATCTTCCGGTAATCCGGAGTTGGATAATGCCGCAATAAATGCTTTGAGACTTACCGCACCGTTTGAGCCGCTCCCTGCTGCTTATGAAAAAGATTCTATCGAAGTTCAGTTTAAATTTGATTATAATGTTTATAGAAGATAAGATTAATATATAAGTTAGTTGCACGAATTTTATATCCATAGTATTATAGTGTTGTAAATACACTTTTAGGGAGGAAATATACATTTATGTCCTTAAGAATGCGTAGAATTAGCACAATTCCGCGAAGGCAGCGCACTTATTCCGATATGTTAAAAAATTCGCCTATATTAAAAAAGAACGTTGTTGAGCTGCCAAGAGATGATGCCAATAATGCAAATCACATGATGAAGAATTCAAAAATAAACGCAGTAGATCAATGGATTTTTAGTATACTTGATAAATATAATTCTTTTTGGCAGCATCATTCTTATATTTCAAAAATTGCTATGTATATCAGCGAAAAAACTATAAGATTTTTGGATGCTGCCACTTTTGATAAAGTACTAAAATAAATATTAAGATTTGTATAAGTATAAACGGTATAGAGCAAGTTTTTCGGGAAAAAAGTTTTTATTATAATATAAGTGCAGATATATAGGAATAGTGTTATGTTAGGTGACAATTTGCTTCCGGTAGGGAATATTACTAAAGCAGGTACTCCTGTAAACGGCAGACAAACTTATGAATTAACTGATAGTGCAAGAAATAAAAAATATACTTATACCGTACCGGAGGAAAATGCTGATACCTTCGAAAAATTGTATGAGGAAAATAATACAACAGCTGATTCCATAAATTCTCCCGAAGCTCAGGAAAAATTAGTGGAACAGGGAAGAAAACTTGGAAACAGAGTTAAAATTTATACTTTTGTGGGTTCGATATTAGGTGCAGGTATTCCTGCCGCTTTAGCGATATTTAACAAAGGTAAAGTATGGAAACGTGCAGTATTCGGTACATTGGGTGCAATAGCAGGCGGTACGCTCGGAGCTTTGGGAACAACATATCTGACTTTTAGCAACGGCTTCAAAAACATTGTGAAAAATAGTCCGACGCATCAAAAATTAGAAGAAATTTCTCATAAAGCAAGTGACTTGGGTGTTGAATGTCAAGTTCAGAATATTCAGGCTTAGATTATTTTAAAACTAATGCGTAAGCGAGTGTTTCAAGAATAGTCTGAATATTCATATTCAGTTTTAACTCTTGTTTTGCATGTTCTGCTGCATTTATGTCCTGAATTAATTTTATTTTAAGGACAGGATTACCCAAAGCATTTTTTAATAATGCACAGATATAATTCTGAACCTGATTTAAAACTTCTTCGGCATCATTTTCTTTTGTAAGATTTAACAAGGAGTTGTATAAGTTCAGGACATCATTTCTCGGGATTTTCAGATAGTTTTCCATAATATCTTTCACTAAACTAAAATCTCTTATTTCTTCTTCTTTCGATGGTACAAAGAAGCATTGTGAACGTGAAATAATGGTTGATAACATATCGTCCTTGTCTTTTGTAAGGAAAAAGAATGTTGTCTTTGCAGGCGGCTCTTCAAATGTTTTCAGTAAAGCATTGGCTGTCGGTGCCTGAAAATTGGTTTCATTCAAACCGCATATATTCCCGTCTTTATCCCTGTCGCAGAATATTAAAACCCTGTGGTAATCTGATGTTGTCATAAGATTATTTTTTATATTTCTTGCCTGATCAATTGATATAACTGTTTTTGACGTATCGTCCGTTTCTTTATTATCGACTTTTGAAATCGTCAAAACAGCAGGGTGCTGATTATTTCTTATCCAGCTGCAATTCAGGCAATTACATTCATTACTTCTGTCCCCCGTACAGTTTAAAAGTCTTGCAATTTCCATTGCCAAATCGTATTGTGCCTGCAAATCCGTTCCGTAAAACAGAATACAATGAGCAATATTACGGGTTTCACTTTCAATCCCGCTTTTGAAATATTTAATTAAAAAAGGATATTTTTCTTCTAAAACCGTTGTTCCCATATTTTTCCCTTATTTAAAAAACGCATTTTCAATTTCCGAATCCGGATTTAAGGATTGACCTGATTTAATCCTGTATTCCGCTTCAGTTATATTTTCTTTTAGTTTTACAAGGTCTTTCAGGTTTGCTTTTGTTTTTTTGAGTTTTTGTAAGGTTAATTTTACAACATACTCATTCATTCCTGTCATTTTTGCCAATTCAAAAGTTGATTCTCCAGAGTTTGCTTTCAAGATAATCCAACGTCTAATCATTGTTTGTAATGTTGCGGCTATTTCAAGACAGAATTTTTTATCTAACAATTTGCGGTATTCTTTTAATGCTTTGTCTTTTTCGCCTGCCATCAGATAATCCGAAAACGCAAACAAATCCTCATTTGATACGCAGTATTCTTTTACCATTTCAGCCGTTACAAGATTTTCGGGATGTGCAATAATTTGCAGTTTATCAAGTTCTTTATCTATCTGTCTTAAATTATTCCCTATTTGAGAAATCATTGCAGTTATTGCATCCTGTGACATTTTCAACTTTTTCGACTGTGCATTTTTCTTTATAAAAGCTTCTAATTCAGCGGTTTTGTATGTCGGGATTGTTGCAAATTCTTTAGCATTAAATTTACTAAGCAGCTTGAATAATTTCTTACGGCTGTCGAGTTTTTTACCCTCATCTCTCGGCAGTTCCGCAGCGAAAACGATATCAAGATTTTCGTTGTTATCTTCCAATGCTTTTGTAATCTCTTTTATTTCTTTATCATCAAAAGTTTTTGAGAAATAATCAAGACACTTAATAACAACAAGCATTTTGCCGAACATCATCGGCTGAGTTCTCAGAATAGAAATCAAATCCGCATACTTTGGATTATCGTAAACCTTAAAACTCATTTCAAGAAAATTCTTGTCCAGCGAGCTTTTCAGCTTGTCGATTTCCCTTTCAATATTAAAATCTTCTTCTCCATAGAAAAAATAAACTGCCATAACTGTATTATAATACAAAAATTATTTTACACGGCAGTATCTGCTGTTATACAAAACCCCGTTATCAAGAAATTTTATATCGGCAGTTGTGGATGTAATCATTCCGTAATCGCTGTAGTCGTTGTAAACTCTTGTCCCTACTTCGGAAAATTTTCTTGCTACATCTAACGGCAGATGGCAGTCAATATTATTTCTGTACATGAAATGGCATGTACCGTTTTCTTCCCCGTAGATTTTTCTTGAAGCGTTAAAATTCGGTTCTGCGGATTCTATAGGGGTACATGTTTTCACGTTATGATAAAACGCAAGCTCGTTATTTACATGCTCTTCAAAAACTTTATTTCTTGCGGCGTAAGCCGTTAATCCCGTAAATGACATTAAAATAATTGCTAATAATATTTTTTTACACATTTTATTTACCGTTTTCTTTCTTGTATTTTTCGTATAATTCAGGTCTGCGTTCTTTTGTTCTCTTAATTGACTGTTCAAGCCTGAACTCGTTTATTTCTTTATGATTTCCGTTAAGCAGTACATCGGGTACTTTCAATCCTCTGTACTCTCTTGGTCTTGTATAATGCGGATATTCAAGCAGTCCGTTTGAAAAGCTGTCCTCATCTGCTGATTCTATTTTACCCAAAGTTCCCTCAAGTTTTCTGCTGACAGCATCAATTAAACATAATGCAGGGAGTTCTCCTCCTGTCAAGACAAAATCCCCTATGGAAATCTCTTTGGGTTTTATAATTTCTCTTATTCTTTCGTCAAATCCCTCATAATGTCCGCATAAAAGTATCATTTGCTTATATTGTGCAAATTCGTTTACAAGTTTATCCGTCAGCGGTTCACCCTGCGGTGAAAGCATTACTGTTACGCAGCTGTCGGATTTGATAATATCTTCATAAGCATCAACATAAGGCTGCGCCATAAGTACCATTCCTGCTCCGCCGCCATAGGGTATATCGTCAACTTTTTTATGCTTGTTTTCAGTGTAATCTCTCGGGTTTACGGTGGAAATTTCTATAATATCCGCATCAATAGCTCGTTTCAGTATGCTGAAGTTAAAATAATTTTCAACCATTTCGGGAAATAATGTCATTATATCGAATTTCATTCTAAAAGCCCCTCAATGTTGTTGATTACTATTGATTTATTCTGTATGTCAACTTTTTTTATAAATGCTTCCAAAAACGGTACAAGACAAATGTTTTTCGAGTTCGTTTTTACTGACAGTAAATCGTTTGCGCCGTTATTTGAAACCCCGACAACAAATCCTAATTTTTTACCGGCTTCATCAAAAATGCTCAAACCTACCAATTCATCTATAAGATATTCGTTTTCGTCAAGGCTTTCTCTTATATAGCTTTCCTCGACAAATAATAAAGAACCTTTGTACGGTATTAATTCGTTAATAGAATTTATACCCTCAAATTTGAAGATGGCAAAATTTTTGTGGATACGCACATTTTCAACATTTACAGGGCGGTATTCGCTGCCGTCTTTGAAAAATACCTGTTTCAGGCTCAATACAAAATCTGCCTGACTTTGGGTAAATCCGACTTTAGCTTCTCCTTTAATACCATGAAAATTTAGAATTTTACCTACAGAAATATATTTTTCCATAATTATTCTTCAGGAGTTTCTTCTGTTTTCTTTTTTCTTCCGCGTTTTGGTTTTTCAGCTTCTTCCGATTTTTCTTCAGCCTGTTTTTTGAATTCTTCCGGAGCATCTGCTCTTTCCTGATTCCAACGCTGCAAGCCCATTTGTGAACGGATTAAACCGATACCGACGTGAACACGCCACTCATCCATTTTTAATTGTGCCGCAATAATCTTATGACATCCGATAGGAGGCAACGGTAACAACGGTTCATAAAGATTTTTAATAGCAAACAACTGATCCGGAGTAATTGCTAATTTACGTTTCGGGAACGGTAATTTCGGAAGCATCATCTTTTGTCTTACAAGATTAATTCCGAAAAATACTTTTCTCGGTTCAAGACCGATTTTTTCACCGATAACTTCATGTGCATCCGGATTCGGAAGCGGCAGCATTGTCTTGTAGAGTAATTCAATTTGTTCTAATTGCTCCTTACTTACAAGCAACTGTTTAGGCGCTTTGTTTCTGTTCATCGGACGTCTGTTGTTGTTAAATCCGCCTCTGTTATTGTTAAAACCGCCGCCCTGAGGACGTCTGTTATTAAATCCGCCTCTGTTATAGCCGCCCTGTTGAGGTCTGTTTTGTCCGTAACCTCTGTTATCACGTCTTTGCTGATAACCGCCCTGACGGTTCTGTCCGTAACCGCCGCGGTTTCCGTAACCTCCGCCCTGATTATCACGTCTTTGCTGATAACCGCCCTGACGGTTCTGGTTATATCCGCCGCCCTGCTGGTTGTTATAAGGACGCTGCTGCGGTCTTGGTCTGCCTTCTCCTGCACTGTAACTGCTATAAAACTGTGGTTGGTTCTCAGTGCTATAACCGTTCATTGGTTCATTAGGTGTAGAATAATTCTCCTGATGCGGTTCTGAGGTTTCAGGGGTATCACCCGACGGGGCATTTATCATCATTTTTTTATCCGGATACAAACAATCCGGACAAATAACTCTTTTGGGGTTCTTTGTTTCAAATTCCTGACCGCATTTGACGCATTTGTTTACATACATAATTTAAAAAGCCTCTTAATTAAAAAATAATTTCATAAACTAAAGTACAACCGATTGAAAATTCTTAAAATAAAATATTATTCCTCTGTGTAAATAATTTAATGATATATCGTAACATGTAAATTATAACACAACCTTTAAATATAATCAAGATGTAAAATTTATTTTTCCACCAAAAAGGTGACAGGACCGTCATTAAGCAATTCTACATCCATCATTGCTCTGAATTTACCTGTTTTAACGGGGATATTCAGTTCTTTTATCAGTGCTGTAAATTTTTCATACAAATTCTCTGCAATATCGGGCGGAGCTGATTTATCAAAGCTCGGACGAGTTCCTTTCCTGCAATCCCCGCATAGCGTAAACTGTGATACGACAAGCATTTCCCCGTTCACATCAGTAATAGATTTGTTCATTTTTTCGTTTTCATCTTCAAAAATTCTTAAATTTGCAAGTTTATTGGATAATAATTTTGCGTTTTCTTCGGTATCGCCTTTTTCAACTCCCAGAAATACCAGAAGTCCCGCGCCTATTTTTGAATATAGCTTTCCGTCAATGGTTACGGATGCATGTTTTACTCTTTGAATTAATGCTTTCATAAGTGTTTTTTATCACAAACAACATAAATTGTAAATTTATGTAAAATTCAATAATCCAAGTAGCATATAAATTTCTTTAGGGTTTATAATGCAATATAACATAAAGAGGTGATATGCATGAAAATTCTGCCTGTTGGTCAGTTTAACAGTTATATAAAGGCAAATAGCAGTTATCAGAGTAATAAAATTTCATTTGGTTTCGGTCAGGATTACGGAGATGATGACTACCTGATAGCAAATGATTACGAGCATAAAGAAGGCGGAAATGTTTTCACTTATTTTAGTTTGTTGGGACAGTTTTTCTATCGTCTTATAAAAGAACATTTCTTCAATGATTACAGCATGTCCGCAAAAAATTATGATGATGCTGACGATATTCAGGCTCCAACCGAATCTGAACCCGGTGATTTTGATGAAGAAGATTTTCATTAATATTTTTGTGTTATAGTTATATTATGTTTGAGAGTCTAAGTGAAAAATTACAGGATATTATAAGAAGCACAGGAGCAAAAGAGTTAACCCCTGAAAATATGCAGGATGCGTTGAGGGAAATCCGTCGTGCTTTGTTGGAAGCGGATGTTAACCTTAGAGTTGTAAAAGCATTTATTTCTGCCATAAAAGATAAAGCAGAGGGCGAAAATATTATTCAGGGTGTAAATCCTTCGCAGCAGCTTATAAAAATCGTTAATGACGAGTTGGTAGAATTATTGGGAAAAGAGCTTAAACCGCTGGATTTATCCCAAAATCCGTCATTGATTATGATGCTTGGTTTGCAGGGTGCAGGTAAAACTACATCGTCTGCCAAACTTGCCGTAAAACTCAAAAAAGAAGGCAAAAATCCTTTGCTTGTTGCGTGTGACGTCTATCGTCCGGCTGCAATTAATCAGTTGCAGACTTTAGGTCAGGAAATCGGGGTGGAAGTATTTACCGTACCCGAATCAAAAGATGTTCAGAGTATTGTAAGAAATGCCATAGATTATGCAAAAAGCAACAATTACAATGTCCTTATTCTTGATACCGCAGGTCGTTTACAGATTGATGTTGATATGATGGCGGAACTACTGCTTATAGACAGAATTTTCTCTCCGCAGGAAAAACTGCTTGTAATTGATGCAATGACAGGTCAGGAAGCCGTTAATGTTGCGGAAAACTTTGATGCACAGCTCAGATTAACCGGACTTGTACTTACAAAACTTGACGGCGATTCAAGGGGTGGTTCCGCATTGAGTGTTGTTTATTGTACGGGTAAACCGATTAAATTAACGGGTACGGGCGAAAAACTTAATGCTTTGGAGGATTTTTATCCCGAGAGAATGGCAACAAGAATTTTGGGAATGGGTGATATTGTTTCACTCGTTGAGCGTGCACAGGAAGTATTTGACGAAAAACAGGCACTTGAACTTGAAGAAAAAATGAGTAAGGATAATTTCTCATTCAACGATTTTCTTAAAATGCAGAAGCAAATGAAAATGCTCGGTTCAATGGGGAATATTTTAGGAATGATTCCGGGATTAAATATTGGTCGTGACACAAAAGATATGATTACTCATGAGAGCGAAAAACAGTTCAAACGTTTTGAGGTATTTATTCAGAGTATGACTCCTGCGGAACGTAATAATCCGGATTTAATTGACACAAGCCGCAAAAAACGTATTGCTCGGGGTTGCGGTATGGATTTGAGCGAAGTTAACCAGTTTATAAAACAGTTTGAACAAATGAGAGCAATGATGCGCGGAATGTCCGGTTTAAAGGGTATGTTTTCTCATGCAAATCAGAGCGGAGATAATTTCAATCCGCATAGTAAGCAGGGTAAACATGCAATGAAAAAAGCCATGAAAATGATGCGTAAGTTCAAATAAGTAGTACGGAGTATGATAAATGGATACCGAAGAATTATACAGAGAAAATGAAGCTTTACAAGAGTCCAACGAGGCAATGTATGCCGAAATTAAAAAATTTAATTTTGGAGCTTTCGGTTTAGGATGGATTTGGGGGCTTTTTAACGGTGCGTATAAACAGGTTTGTATTCCGTGTTTTGTATTATTTGCTTTTTATTTCTTCCCGTTTCTCAGATTACTTTGTAACCCGTTGGTATTCTTTATTATGCATATATATTTCGGTATAAAAGGCAGCGAATGGGCATGGGAAGAAAGAGACTGGAAAGATATTCACCAATTTAAAGCGGTACAGAAAAAGTGGGCAATTGCAGGTATAATAACTATTTTTGTGGTGCCGATTCTCTGGCTTGCATTCGTAATTCCTATGGTATATAAAGCTTTGTCTCCAAGAGGCGGGGCTTCGGGTTTTAAATCCGGAGGTGATGCAATAGCTTTTGTGATTACCGAATCGGATAGCCTGAGAAATCAACCTAACGGCAGTGCTATTGCAAAAGAATTGGTAAATGTTATGAATGAGTCATATACAAGAAGAAATAAAAAGAGCAAATGCGAATTGTATAATAAAAATACAATAAAATTATCAAAATATGATAGTGCTGCAGGCAAATATGTTCCGATAGTTCTTTATACCATATCCAAAAAAGGTTCTTGTGATTTGGAACAAAAAAATTGTTACATCATTTCTTATGATGTTAAAAACGGCAGAGCTATTTTTGCCGAAAAATTGTATTATAATGACAAAGGATTAACAGTTGTTCCAAAAGAAGAAAATGACAAACTGAAAGAAGCTCAAAATAAACAATAATTACAAATAAATAATATGGATACAAAAGAATTTTACAAACATAACGAAGAGTTAAAAAGTCAAAATGCGAATATTAATAAAGAAATGTGGCATTTTAATTGGGGTGCTTTCGGTTTTGGCTGGATTTGGGGTTTATTTAACGGGGCATTCAGAAAAACTTTTTTACCATGGATATTACTTACTATATATTCAATGATAACTACTTTACCTGATATATATTTGGATTGTGCGTTCTTAGTTCTAATGATATATTACGGAATCAGAGGTAATACATGGGCATGGAACAGCTTACGTTATGATAATGTAATTCGGTTTAAGAAAATTCAGAGAATGTGGGCGATTGCAGCGGTTGTAGAGGTAATAGTTGTTGCAACAACGATTACGCTGTCCATGATGCATATAATCCCGGATATTACGAATTTCAACAGTTCTTATGTTCTGACAAACAGGGCAATAATTAGAGAAATCACTAAAGATAATACTTTAAAATTTGCTCCGGACGGAGAGTATGTTGCCACCCAAATTGTTGAACGTTATAACTCTAAAACAAAAACCAAGAGAAGACGTTACGGCATATATAACCGTAATATTATAGTGCTTAAAAAATATAATCCGACAGTCAAAAAGTACGAAATTGAGGGTGCAATACTGTTTTCAAAGCAAATACGCTGTTCTTTAAAGCTGAAAAACTGCAGCATAGCTTTTTATAAAAACGAAAATAACAAATTCATAATGAAAGAAAAAATCTATTACGATCACAAAGGAAAAACTTTAAAAATCAATTATGAAGATAAAAAATAGTTGTAAAAGGGAATAATTGTGATAGTCGCGGCATATAACGAGCGAAGCATTTGTAGAAGCGGACTTCGTCTGCCCACTTGACAAACTGAAAAAATATGACATAATGATAATGGAATCATTATTTAGGAGGATGAAACAATGATTATATTTGGATTTAAGACCCATAGGGGGG